>CAIKVR010000118.1 GCA_903830915.1 uncultured Bacteroidales bacterium | reverse complement strand
GTATTGTCGCCCGTGAAAACATACTGACCCTGAGCATTTTTCTCATTTTTCGTATCGGTAATGGGTGTGTACCACGACACAGTGTCCGACTGAATGGCATGATAAGTTTCAAGCCCCATAAACACCGAAGGAATTTTATAATAACTGGCAATAGAATCGTGTTTTGAGGCAGTCATATTCATTTTGCCGGCGGCAATATCCGTCAGATGAGCTGCAGCAACAGTATAAATCATGCAAATATCGGTCTTTGGATTTTTAGCCCAGATTTTACGAAACAGTCCTTCTATACTTTTCTCCACTTCGGGGTCATTTCCACTGTCGTTTACCGCAAATTCAATAAGAATAAGGTCGTAATTGCTTTTAGCGAACATATCCTTTTCGATCCTGAAAACGCCATAAGTTGAAGTAGTACCACCAATGGCTGCATTTACCTGTACTATTTTATTGTTGTTATAACGGGCCTTAAACCAGTTCATTATATTATCGCGCCAACCTACCGCATTGGTAATGCTACCTCCCAGAAAACCCACCCTGACGGAATCGCCTTTAGTGGCTTTTGCAAAAAAGTTTGGCAAACCTTGTCGCTGACTGAACTCAACCGTATCGCGCAGAGGCCATGCAGCAAAACTGTTTATTGCAATAATTAACACAAATATGCTAAGAATTAATCTTTTCATTTGCCGGCATTTAATGAATTACTACAAAACGCGATGAACTTATCAAACCCTCTTTCTCAATCCGTATCAGGTAAATTCCGGCATGGAGTTGAGACACATCAAACTGACTGATATTTTCATGACAGTTTCTAAGCTGTAATATCCTGCCGTTCAGGTCAATAATTGAAATAACAGCATTTTCAGCATTGCTTATGTTTAAAATATCAGTTGACGGATTGGGATAAATCCTTAACGTAGACTGAAGCATACCGACATCCGGAATTTCGGTCGGTGTGGGAAATGTCTGATCCGCTGAAACTTTCAGTTTACCGGTAGCATCCACATCCATCTTCACAATTCCGACACGTTCGCGCCAGGGAGCTGCATCGTCGTTACCAAACAAAGTAGCCCACAGACTTCCCTGTGTATCGCTAAAATATGCAGCATTTCCACCACAGGGCAAAGCTTCGTGCCAGTTAGTCCAGTTTCCGGTCAGGCTATCGTCTATTCCCACATAACTGCTGTAGCGCTTGGTGGTATCGTTTACGTTGATAGTCGATACATATTTTTTTCCTTTATAAGCAAACATAAAACCTGAATTAAGCATCTCGTAATACAGATTACTTTTGTTTATGGTATCACTGAAAATGGTGGTTTTGAGTAGATTAGTACCCGGAGTTTGATACGCATAAGGCCCTTCAGGCAACCCTGAACTGCTTTTCAGCAAGCGGCTTCCCATCACCGGATTGCCAAACGACAGATAATAGTTGCCTTCGGTGTAGCGAATTTTGGTGTTCCACAAAGCTCTGAACTGGATATTGTAAAACGAAGTCCATGCTTTGTCGGCTGTAGTGGCATCTCCTTCAAAACTCCAGATAAGTCCCACATAGGTCCAGTTTTTCAAATCATTGGAACGCCAGAGGTTAACACCTTCGTTCCGGCACCAGATATTATTGTCGGACATGGCTCCAACCATGTAATACCTGTTGTCAGCTCCTACGCAGATGCTTACATCGCGAAGCGAAACATCGGAAATCAGTGCGGTCATTGCAGGTAAAAGTTTGGCAGTAACCGCAGCTTTAGTAGTGGCTTTGAGTGCCAACGGAGTTTTTACCGTATCGATTTGAATCAGTGTTGCCGATGACTGAGAATCGTAAGCGATTGCTTTCAGGGTGTGAACTCCGGTGCTGTACGACCTGGTGTTCCACAGGTAACTGTATGGATAGCTTGTATCGGTACTTTTCAGTACATTATCGATATAAAATTCAACCTTGCTTACCGGAAGAGAAGAAGTAACATTTACCGTAAAACTCACAGCACCGCGAACTACCCATCCCGAATCGGGAGTGGCATAAGGACTTATCAGCTTCAAGCTTGGAACTGCCTTAGCTGATATTGAGCAAAAAGTAATTATAAGTATTAATAATTTGATTTTCATGTTTTTTGCTCTTATGGATGTATCGGGTCTTCTGCCCACGGATCGCCAGATGAACCCCGGTTGGCAAGTCCTCCCACTTCAGCTCTCGTTACCACTCGCACACGGTATTCATCTGATTTTAAACCCATTAATGGAAATGCGGTATTCAAATCAGGAAATTTTCCGAGAATAGTGGCATTGTTTGTACGCAGATCCATGTTGACATAATCGTAAAATCCTGCTGCGGAAACGGTTGAAACCGAAACATTGTTACCAATCGTGTAAGTGCCGTGTGTCGGTTTGCTGAATCCTTTGGAATTGACTTCCACATTATCAATCAGCTTGCTGCCGTTCGGATATTCCGGGTGCCAGAGCGAATCGAGCGTGCAACCCCAAAGTGTGTCGTTGACGGCGTAACCGTATTTCGTCATCATTTGTTTGCCATACGAGAGCCAGGGCTCTGCTTTCGGACTGATGTCGCGCACCCTTCCGCCATAACTTGCTGCCGATACGAAATAGAAACGGCTTATGCCCCGGTCGTCGATGCTGGAGGTTTTCAGGCATTCCACAATCAGCGTATTTCGGCCAATCACGTGATGACCGCCACCGGTGAGAAAGGGATTCAAAGTGTTTTGAGCGATATTGTTATAATAATTGAAACCGCTGGTGCCGTCGTCGGTATAATATCCGTTGGAGCGATTCACATGATGCACAAAATTGTAGCGCACTTCGTTTCCGTAGGTGGTCCAACCACCATAATTGTAAAATGCGCCGTTATCCGATTCGTACAAAGCGATATTGTGCACCTCATTATACTCAAAAGTACAATTATTGATAAGGTTGGTGGTGATGCCACCTGCCGGGATATCGTGTATCAGATTGTGAGTAAGGCTGATACCCACACATTGATCCATTTTGATGGCAAAGCTGGATGACAGTTTGCCAATGTGATGAATGTGATTATTCGTTACACTGATGTTGGCAGAAGTGAGTTTCAGCCGGCTTCCGCAATTGGCCAGATAAATTCCCTGAGCACCGGTTTCGTAGATATTGTTTCCCTGATAGCTATTAGCGCTGCCTCCGTTGTCGTTGATGCCAATACCACCCACGTTGCGGATAGTACATCCACCGACAAACATATTCGAACAAGTGCTGAAATCAAATCCGTTGCCCTGTCCGCCTTCAATATTCAATGCGATAAATGAAAGGTAAGAAGTTGATGTACATTTAATTACGGGAAGCGAATTGTCGGCGAAATAAGATTCTACCTTGCTCAAATCCATCGATGGATAATAGTAGACTTTTTTATCCAAAAAATCGTAAGCCCATTCACCGGGTTGGTCAATTTCGTCGAGATTATTAATCAGACACCATTTCTCCTTGCCGTCGCCAATGCGATAAGTACCGTTGGCATCAGCATTTGCAGTGTATTTGCTACCCATGCCGCCATAAGTATTGACAGCCAGTTTTATCCAGTTGCCGGTGGTATTTATTTCGGCCACTTTTACCGTAACAGGCGACCATGGCACACGCCAGAAACCTTTCAGCCACAGATTATGACCCGCAGCCATGGAACTTTTCCACCGCTGTGAGCGGTTTGTACCATCCAGATCAAGTTCATTGGTCGAATTATTGTCAACAGCTTTTCCACCCGGTCCGTAAAAGAAAGTTTGCACATCTTTGGAACCGTTGCAGCTTATCCAACCCGGACTATTCAGGTTTCGGATATTTTCATCGGGATTCGGCCACTGCGAGATAGGCTGACGCTGATTGTTCACCATAAAATCAAAAATATTCCACGAAGCCGTGAAACTGTCGGGGAAAGTTCCTGCATTTGAAACAGCCATTGCAGCTACATCTATTTCGCGCAGACTATCCGGACTTATTTTGGGATTTACCCGCAAACGTGCAGCGGCACTGAGCGCTTTCCAGTTCGTAGAGAGAATTTGCTTACCGGTGAAAAGTGAAACAGATTCGTTGTTGTAAGCGCGATAAATAATCGGTTTATCTACTGCTCCATTGTCAGCCGAAGTGAACGCTAAAGGCGACATTTGATAGCGACCAGCCCGAATCCAGACCGTAATGCCGTTGGCAGGCAATCCTGAGGTGGTTTTCAGGGTTCGGATGTAAGTCTGTGCTTTTGCCAGCGTTTTGAAAGGCGTATTGACAGAGCCATCGTTGGTGTCAGCACCCGTAGTTGAAACATACAGATTCAATCCGGTAGTTATCGTCGGACCCCAACCCAATTCCGGCAATGCTGCTTTTATCGTTTGAAAAAGCGGAATCAGGACTATTGCTATGAATATTAGTTTTTTCATTTTTAAGGATGAACAGGATCTTCGGACCAGGGATCACCACCGGAACCACGGTTTGATAAGCCTCCGACTTCCGACCGGCTAACAAGCCGAACGCGATAATCGTCTTTCAATAATCCGATTTTCGGAAATTCTGTATTTAACGTTGGAAACTTGCTCAATATCTGCGTATTATTGCTGCGCAAATCCATATTGGGATAATCAAAGAAACCGGCCTCAGCCACGGTTGGAATTGCAAGATTTCCATCCACAGTAGTGGTTCCGTTTTTAGGCTTTCTGAACCCTTTGGAGTTAACTTCCACATTATCAACAAATTTACTTCCGTTTGGATATTCGGGATGCCACATCGAATCAAGCGTACAACTCCAAAGCAGATCGGTAGCCGGATAATCGTATTTTTTCATCAGCGATTTGCCGTACGACAACCAGGGCTCCTGATCGGGTTTAACCGAACGAACTCTTTCGCCATAATTATTGGAAACAAAATATTTCCGGCTGATACCGCGATCGTCGATGCTCGAAGGTTTTATTCCGTCCACAATCAGGTTATTCCGGTAAATATTGTGATGCCCTCCTCCGTTGAGAAAAGGATTCATGCTGTTTTGAATGATATTGTTGAAATAATTGTAACCGCTCGTTCCATCGTCGGTATACAATCCGTTGGAGCGGTTTATGTGGTGAATTAAATTGTATTTCACTTCGTTGCCATAACAAATCCAGCCTCCGTAGTTGTAAAAAGCACCGTTATCGGCTTCTTTCAGGGCAATGTTATGAATTTCATTGTAATCGTACGTGCAGTTGATAGCCACCATCGTGGTGAAACCGCCTGCCGGAATATCGTGAATCAGGTTATGCGACACTTCCACACCTACGCACTGATCGATTTTTACTGCAAAACAGGAGGTCAGCCTTCCAACGTGGTGAATATGGTTGTTCTGAATTTTAATACCGGAACTGATTAGTTTCTTGGTATTTCCGCAGGTTGTGAGAACAAATCCCATGGAGCCGGTATCGTAAATATTATTGCTGAGATAGCTGTTGTTCATTCCGTTTTTGTCGTTGATGCCGATTGTTCCCACATTTCGGATGGTACAGCCCGCCACCAGGATGTTGTTACTATTCAGCAAATCAACGCCGTTACCCTGACTGCCCTCGATATTCAGGGCAATAAAACGCAGGTAGGACGTTCCGTTGCATTTAATTACCGGAGCCGAATTATCCGCAAAATAAGCTTCTGCTTTTTTCAGGTCAACAGCCGGATAATAATATAGTTTTTTGTCTTTGAAGTCGTATGCCCACTCGCCCGGAGTATCAATTTCGTCGAGATAATTCACAGCACACCATTTTTCCTTACCATCGCCCACACGATAGGTTCCGGCAGCATCGGCATTGGGCGAGTATTTGCTACCCATACCATTATTGCTGTTCACAGCCAACTGAATCCATTGTTCGGCAGGATTAATTTCGCTCACCTTTACGGTATAAGGCGACCAGGGTACACGCCAGAAACCTTTCAGCCAAAGGTCATGACCACCATCCAACGATTTTTTCCAGCGCGCGGAACGGTTGGTGCCATCCAGGTCCAGTTCATCGGTCGTGATTCCATCGGTGGGTTTTCCACCTTTCCCAAAATAGAAAGTCTGAATATCTTTGGAGCCGTTGCAGGTAGTCCAGCCCGGATCGTTCTGATTCTGAATATTTTCAGTCGGATTGGGCCATTGCGAAACCGCCTGGCGCTGATTATTGACAAAGAAATCAAACATACTCCACGAATCTTTAAAACTGTCTTTAAACGGATTCGCATTTGCGATTCCCAGCGCAGCAATATCAATCTCGCGAAGATTCTCAGGTTTTACCTTCGGATGAATCCGTTTGCAGGCCTCTGCATTGAGTGCTTTCCAGTTGGCCGGATCAATCATTTTTCCGGTAAAAAAGGATACCTGCTCACCAGTTACGGCACGATACATCACAGGCTTGTCGGCTGTTCCGTTATCAGTCGAAGTAAATGAAAGCGGAGCCATCTGATAACGTCCGCCATGAATCCAAACCGTAACGCCGCCTGCAGGTATTCCCCCCGAACTTTTGAGAGAGCGGATATAGTTTTGCGCTTTAGCAATGGTTTTGAAGGGAGTTTTGTCCGAACCATCGTTCAGGTCATTTCCATTGAGGGCAACATAAATGTTCATGCCCGTTTTAATCTCCGGTCCCCAACCCAGTTCCGGATTGACAGCCTTTGTATTGACACAAAAAACGGTCAAAAGTATCAGCAGAAAATGTCTTGTGTTTTTCATATTTAATTATTTAAAGGTTCATAATCAAACCAACTGTAAAAAGCCGATGTGGTTGACTTTTCGCCATTACCCGAAGCATAGATGCCAAGCACCACCCCGTTGTAGCCTCCGGTGACTTCGGCACTCAGAAACTGTACATTCAGCTTTCCAACGCTCCGAAAAGCATCTGTTCCCTGTGCCACCTGAAAGTTGTAATTCTTCTTATCGCCTGTAATCCGCAGCCTTACAGCTCCGGGTTTTAAATCAGTTTCGCCGGCACATCCTTTTAAATCGTCGAGCGAATAGAGAACTCTCAGTTTGCGGTTTTTACCGTTTTTAGTGATTACAAAACGGTAATTGAATTTATTGGTCATTTCAATCAGCAAACCGGCTTCCTCATTTTCCTTTTTCGGATTAAAATCAAGCAAAGTTGTTGCATTGAATTTAAAATGTGCCTGTCGGCGTCCCAAAAAAGTGGGTGAAGCAATATCAAAAATGGAAAATTTACTTCCGATAAGCGCCAGTGTGCCTTTCCGAACTGCGTAGGAATAATTTTCAGGTTCCGGATTGCGCAGATAAATCCATTCGAAGCCGGTGCTTCCGTTGCCAAAATCAGTGCGAACCGCCTCCGGATTAAACGGCCTTTCGGGCAATGTTTCTGCGTTGTTTACAAGCGAATTTGTTCCGTTGCCATTGACCACCGGCCAGCCCTGTTCATTCCATTTTACAGGTGCCAGACAGGTTTCGCGCCCCAATACCTGAGGTGTGCGGAATGCCAGATGAACCATCCACCACGATCCGTCATGCGCCTGAATCAGATCGGCATGACCTGTTCCATAGAGTTTTTCATAAGCGTATCGGTTGGATAAAATGGGATTTTGCGGACAGGATTCGTATGGTCCCCAGATATTTTTGCTCCGCGAAATACAAACCATGTGACCATACTGAGTACCACCTTCGGCAGTCAGCAGGTAATAATACCCATCCTTTTTGTACATGTGTGGACCTTCAACATAGCTTCCACCCGAACCTTTCCAGAGAATCCGGGGTTCAGTAAACCGCTTGCCGGTTTTGATATCAATTTCCGACTGATAAATGGCACGTTCGGTTGTGAAAGTAAGTCCACGGTTGCTTAAAAAGTAGGTTTTTCCATCCTCATCCCAGAAAAGTGAGGGGTCTATGCCACTCTGATCAACCACAATGGGATCCGACCAAGTTCCGGCAGGGTCAGTGGCAGTTACATAAAAATTCTTTTTCTCCTTACCTGAATTTACCAGCGTGACAACCATATAAAAAATTCCGTCGTGATAACGCAGTGTCGGTGCATAAATCCCGTCAGAAGGCAGGGTATTTCTGAGTGGCAGTTGCGATTCGCGGGTGAGCACATTCCCAATCTGAACCCAGCTTACCAAATCTTTGCTGTGAAAGACCGGTACCCCCGGAAAATACTCAAATGTACTGTTAACCATATAATAGTCAGCACCTACCCTGCAAATGGAAGGGTCGGGCAGAAAACCATGGTTTATCGGATTATTGTAAGCTCCGGCATTTGCCAGAAATGTGATTTGAAGAAGAAAAAGGAAGTATAATTTTCTCATGTGATTTGATTTCAGTGTATTAACAGAAAGTGTCAGAAACATTTCGTGAATCTGATTTATTTCTTATTGATTTGCTGTGTCGTAAGGTTTCTGTTCAGCATGTTATGAACATCAATACCTGCAAAAAGAACGGCAAAAAGTCCGTGGGTATCATCGTCGTAGAATGGACGGTTAATATAATAATTTTCGTCTTCGGAACACATTGTACCCACGCAGATATTATGCACCTTACCACTTGGTTCAACGTCCGATTTTATAGCATCCCAACCTTTCATAACAATCGGTTCGTATGTTGCTGAATCAAGCCAGCCATAAGTAATACCACGGGCTATTGCCATGGTAAAAATAGCAGAACCCGATACTTCTTCCGGTGAATCGCTCCTGTCGAGCACATTCCGCCAAAAACCGGATGCAGTCTGATATTTAATTAAACTTTCCACATGACGACGGTAATGTTCTAAAATTGGTTTATAATACTGGTTTTTAGGATCAAGATTCATCAAAACTTCGGTGGTTGCCCAAATTCCCCAACCATTAGCGCGCGACCAGTGTGGTAACTTCAGATTTTTTTCCTGTGAGTAACTGGCATGCATATATAATTTTGCTTCTTTATCCCATACAAATTTATTGAAATTCAGCACCATAAGGGCAGCATCGTTGATAAAATGTTCCTTGTCTTCCTTTGTTTTGGCATATTGCGAGGCTTGAACAAGAAAAGGAATACCCATAAACATATCGTCAACCCAGGTTGTGTATTTTTTTGGAGTGGTACGGGTGTAAATATTGCTGCCCGGATAGCGCAACTGTTCTTCGCGGGCATATTTTATCATCTCCTCCACAAATTTGGTATATTCATCAGACATGGGAAAATCCTTCTCTTTTCTCAACCTGTAGATAAACGGCAGAGCTGGCGCAAGCGTAAAATCAAGCAGCGGGACTTTAATAAAATAGTGATTGGCCGATTCCACTTCGTTCAGTGTCTGCACCTGATATTCAACAAATGACTTGCCTTTGAGATGATAATCGCAGAAATTAGTCGCCCACTGATTGTATTTTGGATTGCCCGAAGCTTCAGACAACTGTTGCATTGCCCATGCCACACCGCCGTTGTGGTAATTCCACTGATAGGTCGTTCCCCATGGTTTGGGGTCAATTACATTGCCCACAATTTCTACTTTAGGAATAGTCCATGTAACAGGTTCACCGTTTAATCCTTTGTACATTTTCCCAAATTCAATAATTTGTTCGGGAGTATTTAGCTTATCAATATCTTTTTCAAAAGGACCTACTACCAACCAGTTGGTCAATGTAGCTATTTTGGCATCTAAATTATCTGTTTTTTCAAGAACAAAATTCGGATAATCAATTTCATTACATAAAACAGCGCCTTTCGTTGCAGGAGGTTGCATCAGAAAACACCATTCTTTATTTCCGGCTGTTTCTGATTTGACAAGCAGAGAATTGACCCCTTTTTTTAGATTTAGTTTCGTTTTAAATGACATTTCAATGCTTCGTTCTTCATACACTAAATGGATATTCCGCATCCCTTTTTTCTCATAGACAAGCTCATTATTCAACCATATTTTGCATGCATCATTATGTTCCAAATCAATATCCAATTTTATATCTTTGGAAGCTTCGAGCAAGGTATAAGCATAAGCCACAGCAGGTTTTTCGGTTGTGAATGTCCTTCCAAAATTCACAAAGAACAATTTGTTGAATTTCTTTTCGCAATTACTGAGTTCGAGTTTGTAGCTAAAGGGAGTTTCGCGGATTAATTTATCACCTATTAACTGAACAACATCCAGAGGGTCTTGAAGGCTCACAACATTGCTGTTTTTGCCAAACAACGACATTGTAAAAAAAGTGCAAAGAAATAATATCTTTTTCATAAACGATATAAAAGTATTAACAAACACTACCAAAACAGACAGTTTTAATCATATCCAGTTACAGCATGAAATTTTAGTCAAAATGGACATTGCAAATTAAATAATTTATGAAGACTCGTAAACAACAAAATTGTTTCAAAATACAGTAAAATTGATACCTTAGTGTGCAAATACAAACCTTCAACTAAACTGAAATCGCACAAATTGAACAATGTAACATAAGTCACAGTCTTTGAAACCAAAATCATACTCTTTCAATTTATATATTCGTTATTTTGCATTTCACTAAACATTTATGTACGTTTGTATCTCACAATAAACAGTATGCGCAGAATCATCCTTTTATCTATTATTTCTGTTTTAGTTTATTCCGGTCAATCACAAACGCTGAATTTGTTGCCCGACATACCCGAAAAGGCAACTAATCCTCATTTGGCAACTGCATTTAGTGGAGTAAAAACAGGAAATCTAACCTTTACAAAAAGCTTTGCAGAAGCCGATGAAATGCTGCTGGCCGCAATGGCTTATTTACATCCGCTTAGTCCCTACAAAAATCAACAACCCGTTTTAGACCGTTTAAACCTTTTGCTCGATAGCGTTTTGGGTGGTTGGAATAACGGACGAATGGCATTGAATGATATGGAATTTTGTTTTGATGCCACTGTTTCATACCTAATACTGAAACAATATAAACCTACAGCCATTCCGGCCAACAGACAAGCAGACTGGGAATCGGGAATCAGGAAAAATATTGACAAAATTCTCAGCACCAATGTCAATGTTTATACCAATCACATAGTTGGAGCATTGTGGTTAAACGGAGATATACGGCTTGCAATGGGAATTTATTTCGGCTCACTGGCGCTAAACGATCCCGTTTCTGCAGCCAAAGCAAAAACAGTGATTGAAGATATTATGCCTCAAACATTGCTTGATGATGGAGGTACACATTACGTAGGATATCAGAATGAATCACCTTCATATCACGGCGAAGCCACTGTACGTTCATTTATGTGGTATTATATTCTGACCGGTTCTCAAAAAGCAAAAGATTTTATATGTGCTACGGCAAAATATATTCCGCTGATACAAATTCCATTGGGTGATGGTTTTAAGGAATGGTCAACATCTCCCGCATGGAAACCATACTACAACCGCACTACACTTAAACTGGAAGCTTTAGGGAAAGCTTATCTGAGCGGTGATGCCTATAATTATGAAATTGGAAAAGGAAGTCAGCATTTGTATTTGGCATTCATTTACAAATCTGGTTTAAGTGGCAAAACTTTACCCGACAACTATATGCTATACGATAAAAATTGCATGGGACCACGTGGTCGTTTTGGTAATTGGGGTGTAGTTGCCACACTTCGTGACCCCAGCGTACCTGCTCCTGAGCTTACCGAAACCCGATTTTTGAATATGGATGGAGTAAATACAATTGTGGGGGCTTTTACTCTGAATTCAACTGCAAGCTCAACCACTTACCCACTCAACGCAGCACTTCAGGGAACAGCACCCGAAGTGAAATATGCATCAGGCGAAGAAACTGATTGGCAACGCGGTTCAAAATGGGCATTTCTGACAGGTAAGGACCGTAAAGATGCACAAACCCGAACAAAAAATATATTCGGATTATCAACCCGATACGGAGTTAGTAAACCACGATTTACAGAAGTAGGTTGGAGTGCTCAGCAGCAATGGGTTGTAACGCCTGACCGCGTAATTGGCATGTGTGAAATTGAGAATTCCTCGGCAAGTTCCATGTACGGACTCGCTCAGCGCATTCAGTTGGTGTCTGGGCGCAGAAATGCATCCGGTACGCGAAAAATTCTGAATTTGGTGGATGCCAATACCTTTGAATACGGCAATTTGAGAGTAAAGATTTTGTCAAAGAATTATGCGGGAATGGTGGATACAACCTATCACGGAGTGATGAACGATACGCTTGACAAATATTCAGTTATGATTAATCTTCACGATCTGAATAGCGGTAAAGATGTGGCTTATAATTATCCCGCTAATTCCCGACGTTATGCTTTTTTTGAAGTCACCAACAAAGACCGGGCATACAGCACCAATGCTACCCGTCTCACACTGGCAACCGGACTTGAAGGGTTTGAATTTCAGGAATCTTCCGGTCGGAAAATAAGAATGATTCATAATGTAACAGGCAGTTCAGTGGCCCTAAATACCAGCACCATGAGTTGCCCATATCAAAAAGTAAGACTAATTAAAAGCTGGGACGAATCTACTCTTACAACATTAATAGTAACAAATAATTCAACTACCGTACCTTACACATCCATTCCAGCTTATGGACATATTTTACTAATTAACAGTAATATAAATGACGATTATATTGGTGGTTACAATACTTATTTTGATATTTTTCCAACAAGCTTGACTGATAATAAGGCCACAGTCAACAACAACTTACAGGCGAATATCAACGTTGACAAAGGAATTGTCACAGTTGACAAATCAGGAATTGCCGAAAAAGTAAATATCTCGATATGCAATATTCAGGGAGTTACCGTGAAATCATTACAGTCAGAAAGTTCAGAATCTCAGATTATACTGAACCTCTCAGGTCAACCTAAAGGAGTATATTTTATAAATTTTAAAGGAGAAAAAGTTAGCTTTAACGCCTACAAGATATTCTTGAAATAGAATTTTGTAACTACAGCCAAAGGAACTGAAATAACGGATTCTTTTAATCTGTGCAACTCTTCCTGAAATTTTTTATTGCAATTTTGGCACGCTTCCGAACTTCAATTCCGTCTTCTTTTATCAATTAACTAAGTAGTTCATCGGTAGGTTCTTCGTCTGATGTAAAGTGATATGCATCAACCAGTTTTAATTCTAATTCATTTTTTAGACTGTTCAATTTAAGTTCAAAAATTATTGCAACGGTCGATAAAATACTGAATATTCAACAACCAGAACAACGCTTTTGTTGATACCAAAAATTCCCCAATCAAATTTTCAAATATTAATCTGATTTTGTGAAATTATTCATATATTTGCAAATCAATAGAATTTCAACCCCAATTGTAGCGACAATCCGTTGAAAATTCTGATTACATACTAAAATAACGAAAAGCGTTTTAAATATTATCCTTCTCTGAAATCTCGACAATTTCGATGCAGTGGGATGGTAGCAACAAACGCTCCATGTCTATATCGTATAGGCGTGGGGCTGTTGCTTATCATCATTGCATGGGCAGTCGAGAGCCTCAGAGAAGTGATAAGTTTACAGTTCCCACGTTTTTTTTATGTCTAATACTGAACTTGGGGAGCGGGGAGGAAAAAATAAATTAAAAATATGAAAAAGCTTTATTTTCTAATTCTTTGTTTTTCTGTAGCTTTGTATAGTAATGCACAAACAATTGTAGTGTCAACAACTTCTTTGTCTGGATTCACATATCTTTCTGGAGCTGGGCCATCTACCCAAAATTTCTTTACAGTCAGCGGAAATTCACTGAATAGTGCAATAGCTATATCACTTCCAACAGAATATGAAATGTCTACTTTATCTGGATTTTCATTTATTGGAACAAACTCCTTAACTATTAATCAATCAGGAGGAACTATTAATAGTACGATTATTTTCGTTAGATTAAAAAACGGATTAGCTACAAACACTTATAATGGTAATATTACATTGTCATCGGATGGAGCAATATCTCAAAGTATTTCTCTAAGTGGTAGTGTTGTCTACAATCTATCATCTATAATTACAACATCTGTTATCTCTTTTACTGGATTCACTTATGTCTCTGGATTTGGGCCATCTACCCAAAAATCATTTACAGTCAGTGGTACAGGACTTTCAGGTCCGATTATTTTAACATCATCTAGTGATTTTGAAATTTCATTAACAACGGGTGCTAGAGCAAATACCATTAGTTTACCACAAACCAATGGAAATGTTACATCTACGAGAATCTATGTTCGATTAAAGTCTGGGTTATCTCCTAACTCATTTTCGGGAATATTAACTATATTCTCTGATGGAGCTCTAGGAAAATCAATTCCCTTAAATGGCACCGTTACCACTGCACAAACTATCAGTATTTCTGATACTAATTTGTCTGAGATGAATTATGCAATTGGAGGTGGACCGTCTTTAGAAAAATCTTTCACTGTTAGCGGTTCATTGCTTACATCAAACATAATAATAACTCCACCTACTAATTTCGAAATATCAATGACATCAGGCACATCGTTTGCTTCAACAGCAATAACTCTTACGAATGTTAGTGGAAGTGTTACGCCTACAACCATTTATGTCCGTTTAAAATCTGGTTTGTCATTAAATTCATACTCTGGTTCAATTAGTTTGACCTCAACAGGTGCAATAAACAAAGATGTTAATTGTACAGGTTCTGTTTTAAACCCATCGTTAATTGTTTCCACTAATAATATTAGTTATCTATATTACACTCAACAAAATCAAATACATTTTATTGTAAGTGGTATTGGATTAAAATCAAGTATATTAATTGCTGCACCAACAAATTTTGAGATTTCAACAGGATCAGCAGGGAATCTATTTTCTGGATCATCTCAAATTTTACTTTCTCAATCAAAAGGATTTTTAATTGAAACACCAATTTATGTTCGATTAATACATGGTTTATCTGATTTGGATTATACCGGGAATATAACAATTAATTCAACAGGTGTTGAATCACAAAGTGTTTCTGTAAGCGGTAATCCTGTCTACACTAACCTAATAAATTCCAATGTAAAATTATCCATTTCAACTTTTGGAAATCAGATTCGAATTACTGGAGCAAAAATAGGTGAACTTATTGAAGTTTACAATCTGAATGGCATACTGATTAAAAGAGAAGTTGCAAAAACCGAAAATACAGTTATTTGGATTAACAACAGTGGCGTGTTTATTATAAAAATAGGAGAACAAGTTAGAAAAGTAATTCTTTAGATTCATAAGCTAAGACAGTCTTTGTCTCTTTCAGTTTTATCATAAATCAAAAAACGGACTCACCACCATGGCAAGTCCGTTTTCTTTATTAAGTTCCCTTTAGGGGATTTGTGGATCAGTCTTCCAGTAAAATTTCCATGATAGTGCAAGCTGCTTTCGCAACTGGGCTACCAGGGCCAAAGATAGCTGCTACGCCGGCTTTGTACAGATAATCGTAATCCTGCGCCGGGATAACTCCACCTGCAATTACGATAATATCTTCGCGGCCCAATGCTTTCAGTTCAGCAATTACTTGTGGAACCAAGGTTTTGTGACCGGCTGCCAATGAAGAAACACCCATGATATGAACGTCGTTTTCTACGGCTTGTTTAGCTGCTTCGGCAGGGGTCTGGAACAATGGTCCCATGTCCACGTCGAAACCGCAGTCGGCATAACCAGTAGCTACTACTTTAGCACCACGGTCGTGACCATCCTGACCCATTTTAGCAATCATGATACGAGGACGACGACCTTCTTTCTTGGCAAATTTCTCTGTCAATTCACAAGCTTTGATAAAGCTTGCATCGTTTTTAGTTTCTGATGAATACACGCCTGAAATTGTTCTAATGGTTGCTTTATAACGACCTGCAACAGCTTCGCAGGCATCAGAGATTTCACCTAAAGAAGCACGCACGCGGGCAGCTTCAACGGCAAGTTCGAGCAGGTTACCGTTTCCGGTTTTAGCACATTCGGTAATGGCAGCCAAAGCAGCTTGTACAGCAACTTCGTCGCGATTAGCACGCAATTCTTTCAAACGTTCGATTTGTTGAATACGAACTGCTGTGTTGTCCACTTCCAAAATATCGATTGGGTCTTCTTTTTCCAAACGGAATTGGTTTACACCCACAATTACCTGACTTCCTGAGTCGATACGGGCTTGTGTACGTGCAGAAGCTTCTTCGATACGCATTTTTGGAACACCGGTTTCGATAGCAGCAGCCATACCACCCAG
>CAIKVR010000117.1 GCA_903830915.1 uncultured Bacteroidales bacterium | reverse complement strand
ATAACAGGAAACCAGACTTTGCTTCTGGTTTTTTTATGCATTTACGCGAACCATTTCACTTGTCAACTCGTTTAGTAATTCGTATCTTTGCAAGTTCTAAAAAAATGACCGTTTTGATAACAAATTCCGATATACAATCCCTCGATGCTTCAGAGTATGTAGAAGTTATTGGCGCACGCGTCCACAATCTTAAAAATATTGATGTTTCTATTCCACGCAATGCCCTGACGGTAATTACCGGTCTGAGTGGCAGCGGAAAATCTTCATTGGCCTTCGATACCATTTTTGCCGAAGGGCAACGACGTTATATCGAAACTTTTTCGGCTTATGCGCGTAGTTTTTTGGGCAATATGGAACGCCCCGACGTGGATAAAATAACCGGACTCAGCCCGGTTATCTCAATAGAGCAGAAAACCACAAATAAAAACCCTCGTTCAACGGTAGGAACAACCACTGAAATTTACGATTTTTTACGATTGCTTTTTGCCCGTGCGGGTGTGGCTTATTCCTATGTTACTGGAGAACAAATGGTAAAATACTCAGAAGATCAGATTGTAGATTTGATCCTGAAGGATTACGAAGGTAAAAAAACTTTTCTTCTGGCACCGTTGGTTCGTGGTCGAAAAGGACATTACAAGGAATTATTTGAGCAAATTCGTAAGAAAGGCTACCTGAATGTTCGTATTGATGGAGATATCAAGGAAGCCACACACGGTTTGAAAGTAGATCGTTATAAAAATCACGATATTGAAGTTGTAATAGATAAACTGCTGGTGTCGGAAAAAGACCGGCAACGCCTGAAACAATCCATGCAAAAAGCCATGCAACAGGGCAATGGAATTGTGATGATACTGGAAAAAGATAAGGATGAAGCCCGCTATTTCAGCAAAATGTTGATGTGTCCGACAAGTGGCATTTCGTACGACGAACCTGCACCACATAATTTTTCATTCAACTCACCCCATGGTGCATGTCACAAGTGTAAGGGATTGGGATTTGTGAACCGGATTGACATGGATAAGATTGTGCCCGACCGTAGTATAAATATTTTCAACGGAGCAATTGCTCCACTTGGCAAACACAAACAAACCACCATTTTCTGGCAAATTGAAGCCATTCTCGAAAAATACGGCTGTTCGCTGAAAACACCTGTTTCTGAAATTCCCGAAGAGGCAATGGACGAGATAATGAACGGCACTGAAGAGCGATTGAACATTAAAAATCAGGCAATTGGCACGAATTATTTCCTCAGTTACGATGGCATTCTAAAATACATCGAAATGCAGTCGGAAACAAGTGCATCGGCTACCGAACAAAAATGGGCTAATCAGTATTCAAAAGAAATTAAATGTCCGGATTGTAACGGGGCAAAACTCAAAAAAGAAGCATTGCATTTCCGCATTCACGATAAAAACATCGCTGAATTGTCCGCAATGGATATTTCGGAATTATCTGATTGGTTGGACAAAGTTGAACCATTTCTGTCAGATAAGCAAAAAACAATCGCTGCCGAAATTCTGAAAGAAATCCGTACACGCTTGCAGTTTTTGCTTGATGTGGGGTTGAATTATCTGTCGCTCAACCGCAGTTCCCAATCGCTTTCGGGTGGCGAGAGTCAGCGCATCCGACTGGCAACACAAATCGGGTCGCAGCTTGTGAATGTGTTGTACATTCTCGACGAACCGAGCATTGGTTTGCATCAACGTGATAATGAACGCCTTATTCGCTCACTCAAGCAACTGCGTGATACAGGCAACTCGGTCATCGTGGTAGAACACGACAAAGACATGATGCTGGCTGCCGACTATGTGGTTGACCTCGGTCCTCACGCCGGACTTCATGGTGGTGAAGTGGTTTTTGCTGGAACACCTGCCGAAATGCTTAAAGCCAACACGTTGACATCCGAATATCTGAATGGTACAAAGAAAATAGAAATTCCGGCTAAAATTCGCCCCGGAAACGGACAAAGTATCACCATTAAAGGTGCGAAAGGCAATAACCTGAAAGGCATTGATGTTACATTTCCGCTTGGTAAAATGATTTGCGTTACTGGTGTTTCGGGAAGCGGTAAATCTACGCTGATAAATGAAACATTACAGCCTATTCTGAGTCAGGAGTTTTATCGCTCGTTGCAAGATCCGTTAGAATATAAAAGTATTGAAGGACTGGAACATATCGACAAAGTAGTGGAAGTGGATCAGTCGCCAATTGGCCGCACACCACGCTCCAATCCTGCTACGTATACGGGAGTTTTCTCTGACATCCGAAACGTGTACGTGACTTTACCCGAAGCTAAAATCCGCGGGTACAAACCGGGGCGTTTTTCATTCAATACTGCCGGCGGTCGTTGCGAAACCTGTGGTGGAAACGGTTACAAAACCATTGAAATGAATTTCCTGCCCGATGTGTATGTGCCTTGCGAAGTTTGTGATGGAAAACGTTATAATCGTGAAACGCTTGAAGTTCGCTTTAAAGGAAAATCAATTGCCGATGTGCTTGCTCTGACCATCGATCAGGCGGTAGATTTCTTTGAAAATCAACCATCTATTCTGAACAGAATTAAAACCATGCAAGATGTAGGATTGGGCTATATCAAACTCGGGCAATCGAGCACCACGCTCTCCGGTGGTGAAAGTCAGCGCGTAAAATTAGCTACCGAACTCTCGAAACGGGATACCGGAAAAACACTTTATATCCTCGATGAACCAACTACAGGACTGCATTTTGAAGACATACGCGTGCTGCTTGGTGTGCTTAACCGACTGGTAAACAAAGGGAATACGGTAATTATCATTGAACACAACATGGATGTGATAAAAGTTGCTGACCATATTATCGACATTGGTCCCGAAGGTGGCGCAGCAGGTGGAAAAGTAATTTGCACCGGCACTCCGCAGGAAGTAGCCCGGCATAAAACGAGTGAAACGGGACGATTTTTGAAACTGGAGCTGGCCCCTAACCCCTAAAGGGGAATTAAAATAGTTCACTTGTTTCATTTGTTCTATAAAAAAACTATTTTTGTAAATTGTTTTCAACCAGAACAAAACAAATTATTTTACTTGCTGTAAATTTGGTATTCAAGTCCCCTTTAGGGGATTTAGGGGCCGCTAAATAAAAAAATCATGTCCAAAATCACTAAAAAGAAAGTACTTTTCATCGACCGTGATGGAACTATTATAGCCGAACCACCGGTAACCTATCAGGTTGATACACTGGCGCTAATGGAATTCCTGCCCGGCGTAATCCGCAACCTGCACTTCATCCGCCAAAAACTTGATTTTGAGTGGGCAATGGTAACCAATCAGGATGGACTTGGCACTGATGTTTATCCACAGGAAAATTTCGATGCGGTTCAGGCTAAATTTCTGCAAACATTGGCTAACGAAGATATAACTTTCGACAAGATATTTATTGATAAATCGTTCCCCGAAGATAACCTGCCAACCCGCAAACCGGGAACAGCTATGTTGACTGAGTTTTTTTCTGAAGCATACGACCTTGCCGGTTCTTTTGTAATCGGTGACCGGATTACCGATGTGGAACTGGCTAAGAATTTGGGTTGTAAAGCCATTTTTCTAAGTGATGATACTGAGATACTTTTGCAAAAGGGATTGTCTGAATATTGTGCATTGCAAACTACCAGTTGGAATGCGATTACTGAATTTCTGTTTGCAGGAGAACGTACAGCCACAGTGAAACGTACCACCAAAGAAACCGATATTTTTATTGAACTGAATCTGGATGGTTCGGGTAAATGCAGAATTGATACCGGATTAAAGTTTTTCGACCACATGCTCGAACAAATTGGAAAACATTCAGGTTCAGACCTCATTATTAATGTAAAAGGTGACCTGGAAGTGGACGAGCACCACACCATCGAAGATACAGCTATCGCTTTGGGTGAAGCTTTTGGAAAAGCATTGGGCAACAAACGCGGCATAGAACGCTATGGTTTTTACCTCCCAATGGACGACTGTTTGTGTTCCGTAGCATTGGATTTTGGAGGTCGTGCCTGGCTGGTTTTCGATGCTGATTTCAAACGCGAATATATTGGTGATTTACCCACTGAAATGATTTACCATTTCTTCAAATCGCTGAGCGATGCCGCCCGTATGAATCTGAATATCAAAGCAGAAGGCAGTAACGAGCACCACAAACTGGAAGGCATCTTTAAAGCGTTGGCTAAGTCGATAAAAATGGCGGTGAAGCGAGATATTTATCAGTACGAATTGCCGAGTACTAAGGGAATGATTAATTAGTATTGCATAATAACCTCATTTACATATAATTATAATAAGAATGGATTACATCCCGATATAGCTATAGAGAAAGAATACAAATGTTGGGATTGGAAATAAATTAGCTGCGCTGACCGTTGGTTGCCAACAATCAATGCCAAAACTTGCCAAAAAAATGAATATATTTTCATAGACAGGGGAGTGCTTTATAACATAATTCGGCTGAAACTCATTTCTGAATCTCAGCCGAATGTATTTTGTATTTGGACAGGTTACAAACTGGACTAGTGGCAAAAATCGTATGCCAAACTATAAGGTTATAGTTTAACGGATAACACTTTTCAGTCACATCATTTGTTTGAATAAAGATATTTTCATTATCAAACCATATCTTTTCTATTTTTAAATTAGTCCATTGTTCCAAGAAACAATTCCCGAGATTTTATTATTGTAATTTTATTTTCTTCAATAATGCCTTCTGCTAATTTTATTTCAGACAATTTCAACCCTTTGTTCTCTAATAGTTTAATGATTGGAAGTACTTGAAATTTAGCTTTTCCGTTCGCATTTTGAACATGAACAGGTAGATGTTCAATGGCCCGTGTATTGTCCAGGTTCTCATGAGTTACTGTCAATTCTTCCAGTGAGAAATACTTTCCTATTTTGCTCATGATTGTTTCTTATTAAAGAATTGGAGAATAAACACGTACACACCACCGGCAATAGTAATGTGCTTAAGATAAGAAGTTGGAATAGCTAATTTGAACTCTTCAGGGAGTAAAGCGTAGTACAAAGGCAATGCAGCTATGGCACTGGAAACGATTTGGAAAAAACGGGAAAAAACCGGAGTATCTGCTTTCCACCATTTAGAGAGTTTAAAGAATACTTTTTTCATTCAGTTTTTTTTTATGTAAATGTTTAAGTTAATCAACTATCTAATAAATACTGGAATAATGCTAATTGATGCTTTTTAAAGCTAATAAACAGCCCTGGTAATAAAATTCACTAGGACTGTCAAAATCAGAATTGATATTTGGAAAGAAATGAGTAGTATTGCCAAGTGAAAAACAGAGGATAATGGCTTTATCGTTTTTAGGAAGATACATATCACAAAATCCCTTCAAATTTTATATCTTTGTACCTGTTTGTAAATAAATACCTTCGTTTGTGTAATGTAGGCAAGAATAAACGCCTTACATTTGTCATATAAGACGTTTATTATCAGATATAAATGTAGTAAAATATAAATTCTAATATACTTCCCTTTTTAGGGGTTAGAGATCGTTAAATGAAATATTACAGTACCAATAAAAAAGTGAGTGGCGTTACTTTACAGGACGCCGTAGTGAAGGGATTGGCCGAAGATAAAGGCTTGTTTATGCCCGATTTGATAAAAAAATTGCCTCAGTCGTTTTTCGATACGATTGAAACCCTTTCGTTTCAGGAAATGGCATATACAGTTGCAGATGCATTTTTCGGCGAGGATGTTGAAGCAGAGGCATTGAAGAGAATTGTGTACGAAACACTAAATTTCGATGTGCCGTTGGTGCATGTAAACGATAATATTTACAGTTTGGAGCTGTATCACGGACCAACTCTCGCTTTCAAAGATGTGGGTGGCAGATTTATGTCGCGTTTGCTGGGCTATTTTATTCAGAAACAAAGTGACACAAAAGTAAATGTGCTCGTAGCTACTTCGGGCGATACAGGTAGTGCGGTGGCTAATGGTTTTTTGGGTGTGGAAGGCATTCATGTGTACGTGCTTTACCCAAAAGGATTGGTAAGTCCCATTCAGGAATGCCAGTTCACCACGCTTGGACAGAATATTACGGCGCTGGAAGTGGATGGAACTTTTGATGACTGTCAGGCGTTGGTAAAATCAGCATTTATGGACGAGGAATTGAATTCTATTCTTAAACTGACTTCTGCAAATTCCATCAATGTGGCTCGCTTTTTACCTCAATCATTCTATTATTTTTATACTTATGCTCAGTTGAAAAAGCTGTGTAAGGCTGAGAATGTGGTGATGTGTGTTCCGAGTGGAAATTTTGGAAATATTACTGCCGGATTGTTCGGAAAGAAAATGGGATTGCCACTAAAACGCTTTATTGCTGCCAATAACCGTAACGATATTTTCCTACAATACCTGAAAACCGGTGTGTATACGCCGCGTCCTTCAGTTTCAACCATTGCCAACGCCATGGATGTGGGCGATCCGAGCAATTTTGCCCGTGTACTTGATTTGTACGGTGGTTCGCACGAGGCTATTTCGGCAGAAATAAGCGGTGTGAGTTATACGGACGAACAAATTTCTGAAACGCTGAAAGCTTGCAAACAAGAAAACGGATATCTACTTGATCCACATGGAGCAGTTGGCTACAGAGCTTTGCAAGACGGATTGCAAGCCAATGAAATCGGTGTATTCCTTGAAACCGCTCATCCGGCTAAATTCCTCGAAACTGTTGAAAATATAATCGAAGAAAAAGTTGAAATTCCGCTGAAATTGCAGGAATTTATGAAAGGCGAGAAGAAAAGTATATCTTTGCCGAAAGATTTTGAATCGTTTAAAAATTTCCTGAAAACACAAGCAACCTGACAATCTGATTTTGGTATGAGTAAAAAAGTTTTTGTAAGCGGATGCTATGATATGTTGCATAGCGGACATGTGGCATTTTTCGAAGATGCGGCCCAATACGGTGATTTATACGTTGGTATTGGTTCTGATAGAACTATCAATGAACTGAAAGCACGCAAAACCGTTAACTCTGATGCCGAGCGCTTGTACATGGTTAAGTCCTTGAAAGTAGTCAAAGATGCATGGATTAATCAGGGTGGTGGTTTGCTTGATTTCTTGGATGAATTGGAAACATTAAAACCGGACATTTTCTTTGTCAATGCCGATGGACATACACCTGCAAAGGAAGCTTTGTGTCAGGAAATGGGCATCGAATATGTGGTAAGTAAACGCATTCCACACGGAAATTTACCGGCTCGTTCAACCACCGCATTACGTCAGGAATGTCGCATACCATACAGATTAGATTTAGCCGGCGGTTGGCTAGATCAACCTTATGTAAGCAAATATGCCAGCGGTTCGGTTATTACCATTTGTATTGAACCCGATTTTGAATTTAACGACCGTAGTGGAATGTCAACCAGCAGCCGTCGTAAGGCCATTGAACTTTGGCAAACCGATATACCGGATGGCGATAAAGAAAAACTAGCCAAAACACTTTTCTGCTTCGAAAATCCACCCGGAACTAAATATGTGAGCGGTTCGCAAGATTCGTTGGGAATTACGATGCCGGGTTTGAATAAATATTTTTACGATGGTGGCTATTGGCCTGAAGATATTCAGAGTGTTTTGATTGGTGAATTACTCGATTGGATTGAGCAGCGAATTTGGATGATTCCGCTTTACCCACGTCACGACAATTATGATGTGTTGGCTAATACAAATATAGATGAAGTTGGAGCTAAAAAACTCAGTGAAGCAACTGATAGCTGCTGGAAAGCCCTTCAACAAAAGGATGCGATAGCTGTTGGTAAACATATTACTGAAAGTTTTGAAGCACAAATAGCCATGTTCCCCAACATGGTTTCACCCGATATTTTGGCTCAGATTGATGTTTATAAACCCAACGTGTTGGGTTGGAAAGTAAGTGGTGCAGGAGGTGGTGGTTATTTGATTTTCTTCAGCGAACAACCAATCGAGAACGCAATTCAAATCAGAATCAGAAAATAATCGTCGTATTAGTACGAACGAAGGTTTTTGTTCCAGAATGCTCGATTGTACTAGTACGAAGCAAGGTTTTCGTTTCAGAATGCTCATTCGTACTAATACGAAGCAAGATTTTTTCTTCCGGAGGCTCGTTCGTACTAGTACGACGCTATTTTCAGGCCTCCAATACTAAGTTTTTTCTGAAACTCTTCCCAATCCATATTCCATGGGTCGGTTTTTCGCTCGGGCGCAATGTCGCTATGACGGAGAACATATTTTATAGCGTGTCTGTGCTGAATGTCCTTTACTAAAGCAGTTAATGATCTAATTTGCTTTTCGGTAGGCTTGTCCGAAACATCGTCTGTAGTCACCAGCTCTATTCCGATGGAACATTGATTGACGGATGTTTGCCCATCGGGCAGGCAACTTTTACCGGCTTGAAATGAAACATCTTTTTCTTTCACCAATCTGAAAATTTTACCGTTGCGCGCAATCAGATAATGCGAACTGACACGATACTGACGGAATTGTTTTAGTATCTGCTTCACATTGTATTTGTCACCTCCTGATTTATTGAAAACAGAATGAATAATTATCGCTTCAATAACTCTTCCTGTTTCGGTTCTCATGCCAAAAGGCACTCTTTTATCAATAATTTTTAATTTGCATTGTCCGCTTGCAAATGTGGAGTTTAGAACGAATAATAAACTAATTAATAGTAGCTTTTGATCGATCATCAGATACATTTTTTATATCAATAAGAGTTTTTACACGTTTTAAAGGAGTACCATATATTCTGAATGTGGCCTGTTTTGGACCTAAATAAAACCTAAATATCAATTCATCAGTCTTTTTAAAAGATTCAATCATCTCGGGAGTAAAACGTATAAAAAATTTTTCTTCGTAATAATCATAGGAGTTCGACATGGTTTTTGACTCTGTTTTCACTTTCGTACTGTCTTTTACAGATGAAGATTGAGTCATTGATACAAATTGCGATCTGTTTACAGTTTCCTGATTTTCAATAACTATTTCGTAGCTTTTTCCAAACGCTTTTAAGTAACAAGTTTTGTCCAATTTGAAACTGGAAGAATTTCTGTTAAGAACAAAATAGGCGTTAAAAGTTTCAGCAGATTCTGAAATGCATTTTTCAAAGGTAATGTCAGTAGATATAACATTATTTATAAAATAATCTGTTGGTTTCAATCCAATTTCTAATGTGGTTTTTGTGGTGTGTTTAAATTCATCCACTTGGGTATTCAGGGGATAAAATAATGAACAACTGGTCAAACCAACAGAGAGTAGTATAAAAATGAATAGTTTTGTTTTCATAAATAATCAAATAAAATGATTGATCACGGAGTTAATTTATTAATTTAAATGAAAAAAAGTATCGAAGAACTTTTTTTATTATTTGATAAATAATCCATTAAAATTCATCCAGATAATGTAACGGAGAAATTTTCCAAGTAACATGGAGATGGCTACTTTCCACCAGTTACAACGGAAAAAGCCGGTCGCAACAGCAATAACGTCACCAATAAACGGTACAAAGGAGAAAAATGCAAACCAGTCGCCATACTTCTGAATCCGTACGGTATAGCTTTCCATTTTCTCTTTTTTCACGCCCAGGTATTTCTCTATCCATTCAATTTTTCCCAATAGCCCCACATAATAGCTTGTCATTCCACCAATCCAGTTTCCGAGAGTTGCCACCCAAACACAAGTCCATGCATCTAATCCTCCAAAAACCATAGCCGAGAAAATGATTTCGGAGCTAAAAGGAACAATAGTTGCTGCCAAAAATGAGGCTAGAAAAAGGCCAATATAGCCCAACTCCATGAATAAACTCATTTATATAGAAATGTATTTGAACACAATGAAAGTAAGATTCAGAACACAAAAAATTACAAATAGAATTCCATAGAAGTTGCTCTGGCTAAGTGTAAGCGGATGGGAAAGTAACAATGCATAAATGAATGCAATCAGAGGTAGAAAATAAGTAAACTGATTCATGAAAATAATTGATAAAATAGCCAACGATACTAACAAAAAAAACAGAAAGTTAAGTTTGTTCCGCGTGTGAATAGCATCGCTTCTTGATAATGAACTTACTCCGACTATACCGATAATTAAAATAATTGTCATGAGTCCTGCATAAATGTACTGAACCAATGTAAACGCTGAAAAGTTGAATTCTGTTGTCAGATTTTTAGCAATGCCATGAAATAAATCAACATCAGGATTTATAAAATAGATGGTTGAAAAGTACAATATCCATGGAGCAAGAGTACCCATTAATGATGCCAGAAATGTGCGAAATGAAAGGCTTTGAAAAAGCATAAATCCAATCCAGCAAACAGGAATGAGGAAAATAAACTGATTAATAAAAAGGCTACTTACGCTAATTAAGAGGCTACCTAAAAATGCTTGTTCAGATGCTTTTATATCGCGCAACATATTGAAAAAATTAAACACAGCAAAAATAAACAAAGTCAGTGCAATCTGCGAACTGATTTGGGCATGAGTTGGATACCATGTACCCATCAGCAATAAAAAAATCAGAAGTGGGAGGAAGGTTCGAATCCTGATAATAGTGAATTTATTGTTTATTTGGGCAATTAGAAAAGCATTCAGTAAAGTGATTATTATGCCAATAATGCTTGTAATGAAAGTATTACCTACAAATGCAGAAATAAAATCTGAATTGCTGCCGGATTGGCTTGAAAATGAATTGAAATTGCTAACTACAGAGTCGGTGAGCCAGAGAGCCATGCAACCTAAAACCAATAAAACAGCCAACGGAATGCTCGGAACAATAAAATTTCTCAGCGAAATCTTCATAAGACTATTAACTAATAAGTATCAACTAACAATTATTAACTGCCAACTATTTCAATCCCCTTCTCTTCAATAAAGCATCAGGGTTTGGATTTGCTCCTCGGAAATCACGATATAATTTCATTGGATCATCCGTATCACCACGTTCCAGTAATTTTTTACGGAAAGCAGTTGCCACTTTCGGATTGTAAACATCGCCGGTTTCTTTGAAAGCCTGAAATGCATCGGCATCCAGTACGGCCGCCCAAGTATAACTGTAATATCCGGCGCAATATTCACCACTGAAAATATGGTTGAAATAGGAACTTCGGTAACGAACAATGATTTGCGGAATCATACCAATTTTGGATAATGAGGCTTTTTCAAAGGCTGTTACGTCAAAATTTGCCGTATCTTTCATGCTATGGTAATCCATATCGAGAAACGAGGCTGCAAGTAATTCAGTATTTATAAAACCCTGATTGAATGTGCCTGCTTTTTGGATTTTATCCATCAGTTCTTTAGGCATAACTGCACCGGTTTGGTAATGACGTGCATAAGTCTTCATTACCTGAGGTTCCCAACACCAATTCTCCATAACTTGCGATGGAAGTTCCACAAAATCACGTGCTACAGCTGTTCCTGACAAGTTTGGATAAGTACATTGAGTCATTAATCCATGTAATGCATGACCGAATTCATGAAACAATGTTTCCACTTCGTCCATGTTCAATAGCGACGGTTTATCTTTGGTAGGTTTAGTAAAATTACCTATATTACAAATAATCGGACGGTTGTTTTTTCCGTCTTTAATGTATTGATCTTCTATATTATTCATCCATGCTCCGGCTCGTTTCCCGGCTCGTGGAAAATAATCGGTGTATAGAATTCCAATCAACGAACCATCAGCATCACTAACTTCAAACACTTCTACATCTGGATCGTATACAGGCATGTCGCTCAGTTTTTTGAATTTCAAACCGTAAAGTTTTGAAGCTAAATCGAAAACTCCCTGACGCACATTCTCCAGTTTAAAGTATGGACGAAGTACTTCTTCTTCAAGATCATATTTTGCTTTCCGAAGTTTTTCGGAGTAATACCACCAGTCCCATGGTTCCAATTTCTCGCTTTTTCCTTCGGCATCCATCAACTTTTGCAATTCTCCAGCTTCTTCTTTAGCTTTGGCAACGGCAGGAGTCCAAACAGTGTTCAGCAGATCGTAAACCGCTTTTGGCGTTTTAGCCATCGTGTCGTCAAGTATAAAATCGGCTGAAGTGCTAAAACCCAGCAATTGTGCTTTTTGAGTACGCAATTTCATTATTTTATTGATAACTGCATCGTTGTTGCTGGCATTTTTATGATTGGCACGGGTAGTATAGGCCATGAGCAATTCCTTACGAAGTTCGCGGTTTTCGCTGTATTGAAGCACCGGAATGAAACTTGCCTTTTGTGTTGTAAACAACCATTTTCCTGGTTTTTTAGCTTCTTTGGCAGCTTCGGCAGCAGCCTGAATCACGCTTTCGGGAAGTCCGGCTAATTCGGTTTTGTTGCTTATAATTTTCTGATATGCATTGGTTTCGTCCAGTACATTTTTTCCAAAAGCAAGTTGGGCTAATCCAAGTTCTTTATTGATAGCACGAAGCTTGGTTTTCTGTTCTGGATTCAATGCTGCACCGCTACGGATAAAATTACGGTGATATTTTTCGAGCAACCGAATTTGTTCGGCAGTAAGACCAAGTTTTGTACGACTCTCATAAATTGCTTTTACACGTGTGAAAAGTTTCTCGTTCAGATAGATATTATCGTTATGCTCGGAGAGAACAGGTGTAATCTCTGTAGCGATTTTCTCCATGCCCTCGTTTGTATTGCACGAATAAAGGTTGAAAAATACTGATGAAACTTTTTTCAACAATTCGCTACTGAATTCCAGTTTCTCAATTGTATTGTAAAATGTAGGTGTTTCAGTATTGTTGGCAATAGCCTCTACTTCTGCCTGATGTAGTTTGATACCCTCTTTAAATGCAGGCATATAATGCTCATTTTTAATCTTATCAAAAGGTGGAGCACCATATTTATTTTTGTACGTTTCAAAAAACGGGTTATCTGATTTTACACATCCCATAAGCAGGATTCCAAGGGTTAAAGTGAATACTATTT
>CAIKVR010000116.1 GCA_903830915.1 uncultured Bacteroidales bacterium | reverse complement strand
TTTATAACCTAACAAATAACTAAAATGATAAGAAGAGAAAAATACTTGCAACAAATCATACCACTGATTGATAAACCTTTTATCAAAGTTATTACAGGAATTAGGCGGTGTGGAAAATCTGTTATTTTAAAACAACTTATTGATTTATTTTTACAAAATGGAATAGAAAATGATAAAATTATTTACTATAATTTTGAAAGTTTACTTCACATTGAAATTGATGATTATTTAAAATTATACAATGAAATTAAAAGTAAAATAGTTGATAATGAAAAGTATTACATACTATTAGACGAAATTCAAGAAGTGCCTGAATGGGAAAAAGCAATTAATTCTTTACTTTCGGATAACAATGTTGATTTGTATATTACAGGGTCAAATTCCAAATTATTATCTTCGGAAATGGCTACTTATATTGCCGGAAGATATGTTGAATTTCAGATAAGCACGCTATCGTTCGAGGAATATTTACTTTTTAAGGAAACGAGAATTGCTCATAAAATTGAAAATATTCATGCTGAATTTGAAATTTATATTCGATTGGGTGGTTTTCCTTCAATTCATCTTGCGGATTACGATGTTGAAACGATTTATAAAATTGTCAATGATATTTATTCTTCGGTAATTTTACGTGATACAATTCAACGTTTCAATATACGAAACATAGAATTGTTAGAAAGGTTGATAAAGTTTGTGTTTGAAAATGTAGGAAATAGATTTTCTGCTAAAAATATAGCAGATTATTTTAAAAGTCAACAACGGAAAATTGATTTAAATACCATTTACAACTATTTACAAGCTCTGGTAGGTGCTTTTATTATTCAGCGAGTAAACCGTTACGATATAAAAGGCAAAGAGGTATTACAAACAAACGAAAAATATTATGTAAGTGATGTTTCTTTAATTTATTCAGTATTGGGGTATCGCGACCGCTTTATTTCAGGCATTCTCGAAAATATTGTATTATTAGAATTAAAACGTCGTGGATACATCGTTTATGTAGGAAAAACAGGTGAAAATGAAGTTGATTTTATTGCCGAAAGAAAAAATGAGAAAATTTATGTTCAAGTAACTTATAAAATGGTAGAACCTCAAACTATAGAAAGAGAGTTCGGCGTATTCAATTCAATTAAGGATAATTACCCTAAATATGTGGTATCGATGGATGAGTTTTGGAATGATAATATAAATGGAATCAAACATATACACCTAGCTTATTTTTTACTGCTAAAAGAATTTTAACTAAAAATACTAAATAATAATTTACGTAGAAGTAAGACTAAAAGCAGTGAAACCTATTTTGAGAATGCTGGAAATGAGCTAAAAAATAAATTGGATAATGAAAAAAATTAGATTAATATTGATTTTATTAGGCATATTTGCTACATGTGTATATTCTCAGGAAGAATTTTTTGGAAATAAGAATGGGCTTACAATTTCAGGAACTGCAGGAGTTAATCAAAATATTGAAGTTGAAAATAAAACAGCAGGATTAAGCCTGTATTTGAAAAAAGGATTAATAATTTCCGGATCATATTCAAAAATATCTAATACTGATTTTGTTCAGGCAAATATTGGATATCTTTTTAATAATTCCAAAAATGATAATGGACTTAAAGGTTTAATTGGAATTTCATTTGGAAATTTGTTTAATAATTATAAAATACTTGGATTTAATATGGGTACTACACGTGTTTTTTTCAGAAAAAGTAGTTTTCCATTTTCATTAGGAGGTGTTGCAACTGTAGCACTTGGTTTTCAGGATGATTTATTATCCCCTAATGCAGGATTATCCATTGGATACATACAATCTTTTTTTGCCAAAGGTTGGGTTTATCCGGTGATTGGTGTTTCAAAAAGTTTTATTATTGGACAAGACTCTTCTGATTGGTTTTTTCATGCTGGTTTAAATATCAGATTATCTTAAACATAATTAATTATCTTGGAATTGAGAGTTATAAATTCTACTTATATGAAAAAACTAAATTTTCTTTTTCTTTTATTTCTCCTGCCATTCAGCACTTTTGCTCAGTTTACTCTGACAGTAGAAATCACAGGCTTGCGAAACAATAAAGGCAACCTGCTTTACGAACTGTTTGATCAGAATCAAAAGAGTTTAAAAGTTGGTACAGAAATTATTACAAATAATAAGTGTGTGATAGTGATGGATAATGTAAAACCCGGAAAATATGGTTTTAATTACATTCACGATGAGAATAAAAACAAAAAACTGGATACCAAAATGTTGATTATTCCCAAAGAAGGATATGGTTATTCAAACAATCCGGACGCTAAATTTGGTCCACCGACTTTTAAAAAGTGGTTGTTTGAAGTAAAGGAAAACACGAAGTTAAGTTGTAAGATTACGTATTTGAACTATTAGCGGCAACTAATTTTTTTCTTAACTACTTTAGTGGTTTTGGCTCTATTTTGAATAATTTATCGTTCCTTCATATTAACGCGTTGGTTTTCAAAGCGTAATAGGTTACACATTCTTCTGCATTTTGCACGATGAAAAATTATTTTAACTTAGGTATTAGATGTGCATTTCAAACAAAATACTTACCTTTGGCGTTAGTATTTTAAATAGAGTTTTCTATGATAATTTCTTTTGGTTCAAAAGACACTGAAAAAATTTGGGAAGGAGAAATAGTTAGACGTTTACCTATTGAAATTCAGAATATTGGAAGGCGAAAATTGAGAATGCTTCATAATTCACAATCAATTTTGGATTTACGTATTCCACCTTCAAATCGTTTAGAAAAACTGTCGGGGAAACAATCCGATTTTTATAGTATAAGGATTAATAATCAGTGGCGAATAATTTTTAAATGGGAAAATAATCAAGCATATAAAGTACAAATTATTGATTATCATTAAATTAAAATGGAAAAATTGAATAACATACGCCCGGGAGAAATATTAAATGAGGAATTTCTTATTCCAATGAATATTTCGGCTTATAAACTTTCGAAAGATTTGGAAATTCCTCAAACTCGTATTTCTCAAATCATTAAAGGAAATCGTAGGATAACTGCAGATACTGCTTTGCGTTTAAGTTCGTATTTTGGTAATTCGGCTAAATTTTGGCTTGGCTTACAAGATGATTATGATATTGAAGCTGAAAATAATTTGCAAACTATTGTTTTTGAAAGAATTAGCCATAGAAATAAAACACAACTAATATAAAAAAAGCGAATCATCTACGATTTGCTTTTTTTAATTATGGCCCTCAATTTTTTTCTATTTAACGGAATGGGTTTGGGGTACTATCTTAAATAACTTATCGTTTCTCCGTATCAATTCATTGGTTTTTATGGAGAAATATGTGCCTTTTTCTACTTTATCAACAGGTTCCAGTTTCACACGGATTTCAGTTAGCATATCTTCGTAAGCACCTGTTGTTTCGCCAGTAATAAGGATTTCGTCGCCCACCGTGAGGTATTGCGCTTCCAATAAAAACTCAGCTACGCCCAGCTTTTGAAAGAAGTTGGTACATTTGCCCACGTAAATCTTTTTGTGCGTTGCTTCCGAACCATAGTTCTTGCTCCATTCGCCAAGCCGCTGTCCGAGGTAATAGCCGTTCCAGAATCCACGATTAAACACTTTGCTGAGGCGTAGGTCCCATTCGGCCACTTTCGTGTCGGAAAACGTCCCGTTTAGCACAGATTCAATGGCTTCGTTGTAACAACCCACTACAGCTTTCACGTATTCCGCTCCACGCGCCCGGCCTTCAATTTTGAAAACACGCACACCGGCTTTCAGCATTTCGTCCACAAAACCAATGGTTTTCAAGTCTTTGGGCGACATGATGTATTCGTTTTCAATATCCAGTTCAATTTCCGAATCCTTGTCTTTCACGGTATAACCACGTCGGCAAATCTGATTGCAGGCACCCCGGTTAGCCGATACGTTTTTCTCATGCAGGCTCAGGTAGCATTTACCCGAAACAGCCATGCACAAAGCACCGTGGCAAAACATTTCGATACGAATCAACTCACCATTTTTGCCGTGGATATTATCTTTTATAATTGTTTGATAAATTTCTGAAACCTGCTCCATATTCAACTCACGGGCCAATACCACCACATCGGCAAATTGTGCGTAAAATTTCAGCGCTTCCACGTTGGAGATATTCAGTTGGGTGGAAAGATGCACCTCCACTCCTATCGTATTGGCATACATCAACGCAGCCACATCGGCACAAATTACGGCTGAAACCTGTGATTCTTTAGCCACATCAATGATTTCTCGCATCAAAGTAAGGTCGCCATCATACAGAATGGTATTGACTGTCAGGTAGCTTTTTACCTTATTTTCGTTGCAGATACGCACAATTTCGCGCAGGTCGTCAGTCGTAAAATTACTGCTCGATTTGCTGCGCATATTCAGTTTTTCAATTCCAAAATATACCGAGTCTGCACCGGCTTTTATGGCTGCTGCGAGGCTTTCCCACGAACCTGCCGGAGCCATGATTTCAATTTCTTCACGTACAACCCCTAGCCCCTGAAGGGGAACTAAGTTAGTTTCTTCTTGTATATTTTCGTTGTTCATTTTCTTTATTTTCCCCCTTTAGGGGTTAGGGGTTGTATTTCAAAGCTCACTCCCACCCTGATTTGATGATACGGAAAATCCGTAATTCCGTATTGATATTGAGCAAAATAATCAATGTTTTTAGTCATAAAACTTAATTTGGCAGCATATACCAGCGGTGTATCTCCATAATCGCTGGAGTAATTCCGGTTGCTGTGCATCCAGCCGGCATAACCCGAAAGCGTGTTCTCGAGTTTCCAAACAGGATTGCCGATAATCAGTTTTCCGCCGTACATGGTAGCATCATCCTGCGTGCTGTTGGTTGTTTCCCAACACATAAAACCCACATTGCCAACCAATCGTATTTCGCTGATAAATTTGCTTTTGGTATAAAACGATTTGCCAATTTCAGTATCGAAATAATATCCGGGAGTATCAAAATAACGCCGTGTCAATACAGTTTTAGCCGAAGCAGATTTCAACGTACTGTTCAATATAATGCTGGGAAGCCCATTTTGTTCTTTCAGCAGACGAATTCGTGTCTGAACATACACATCACCGCCTTCAAAACCTGAAACTTTAGATGCTCCGCGCTGTTGCATTAATTCAGGTGTTGTATTGTAATGTTCCAAAACTGTTGACCATAATTTCAGTGAAACGCACTCGGGTAGGAGAGGAACCTCCAGTTTTACATAGCCGTTGGTGGTTTGGTCGCTATACCCGAAGTAATAATCACCTATTAAACTGATAGTTGTTTTAGCCGGAATACGCGCATCGGTAAATTCAGGTACGGGATTGGCATTGGGTCCAAACCAGGTAGTGGAGTATTTAATGGGTTGAGCAGAAATACGTTGCTGGCATGTAAATAACACGAAAATTAGAAATAGAATTATTTTGTTTATTTTACTCATTTTACTCCAAATCAATAATAAATTTCATATTTTCTTTTACCTTATCAACCAAGTTTTTAGGTAGTTCCCCAATTTTATTCAGTAACCTATTGTTGTCAATTGCCCGAATTTGGTCAATCATTATATCGCAGTCCTGTAGTAAATTAGCCATTCCTATTTTCAAATGCACCCGCAAAATATCAACATCTTTTTTCACATTGGTAGTAATCGGACAAATTAAAGTTGAGGGATGCGGAAGTTTATTCAGCAAGTTAGTCTGAACTACAAGAACCGGACGTGTTTTACCAGCTTCAGTTCCTATCTGAGAATTCAAATCGGCAATCCAAATTTCGTATTGTTTAACTGACATATTCTATGTCTTCAAATTCTTTCAACACATTCATGGAATCATCTTTTACTTTTTCTGATTCTGATTTAAGACTCTTTTCCAGCAACATACGCTTTTGAACACGGTTGTAGTATTCCAGTGCATCGTTGATATATCGGTTACGTGGTTTTTTGTTTTTTGAGAGAATTTTTTCGGTCTCTTCAAAAATTAAGTCATCGATTTTTAATGATACTGTTTTCATTCTTTTCAATATTTATGCTACAAAAGTATATCTAATTAGTATATCATACAAGTATATTCAAGTTATTTTAATTTCTAATTATCATCTGTCAATAGTGATTTGTCAATTAATTTTTACCTTTGTACTCCGAATTTACAACCGTATGAAAATTTCAAATATAGAATTTCCCGACAAACCGCTGTTTCTGGCACCCATGGAGGACGTTACCGATCCTGCATTCCGTCTGCTTTGCAAACGTTTCGGGGTTGATATGGTGTATACGGAGTTTGTATCGTCAGAGGCACTTATTCGCAGCGTAAACCGCACCCAGCAAAAACTGACTATTTACGAAGAGGAACGTCCGGTAGTGATTCAGATTTACGGTCATGATCCGCAGTCAATGGCTGATGCAGCCCGCATTGCGGCCGAAGCAAATCCGGATATTATCGACATCAATTTTGGTTGTCCGGTAAAGAAAGTGGCTGGAAAAGGGGCAGGAGCAGGGCTGTTACGCGATATCCCACGCATGCTCGAAATTACGTCGGAAGTAGTGAAAGCAGTCAATATTCCTGTTACTGCCAAAACCCGTTTAGGTTGGGACGAAGACAGCAAAATTATTGTTGGTCTGGCTGAACAATTGCAGGATTGCGGCATTGCTGCGTTGGCAATTCATGGACGCACCCGTGCTCAAATGTACAAAGGCGATGCTGACTGGACACTGATTGGCGAAGTAAAAAACAACCAACGCATGCATATTCCGATTATTGGAAACGGCGATGTAACTACTCCTGAACGGGCTGCCGAAGTTTTTGAGAAATATGGCGTTGATGCAGTAATGGTTGGTCGTGCAGCCATTGGTCGTCCCTGGATTTTCGGCGAAATGAAGCAGTATTTTGATACCGGTGATTTGACTCCAATACTGTCTTTTGAAGAACAAAAAGCTATTCTGAAAGAGCATGTTATTGCCTCGGTCAAGTGGCTCGATATTGATGAAACAAAACCATCAAATACCGATCCTTTCGCTCTGAGCGAAGGGGTCGATAGCAACTTATATCACCAGCGTCTGAAAGGAATTATTCACAGCCGCCGTCACCTTGCTGCAACTCCTGTCTTCAAAGGCATTCCAAATTTTAAAGAAACCCGCATAGCCATGCTTCGGGCTGATACTCTTTCCGAATTGTTTCAAATTATTGATTCTGTGGATAATACGTCTGTTTTTAAATAATGTCTTTTAAATAATATTCATTATTTTCGATAAATATCCTTTATTTTTGGTATTTAGACGTAATAAATATTCTATTTTTGAGTCTTTATTAAAGCAAACTAATTGTAACACAAAATTATTCATGTATGAAACGAATTTTAATCCCCATCATTGCATTAGCATTTATGACAACAGCTTGCAATAAACCAAAAGATACTTCGGGTATCAATTTAAAAAATCTGGATACCACTGCTGTAGCCGGAAATGACTTTTACCAATATGCCTGCGGAGGCTGGATGAAAAGTAATCCGCTTACGGGCGAGTACTCACGCTTCGGAAGTTTTGATAAGCTCAGAGAGAACAACCTGAAACAACTGAAAGACTTGGTTACAGGAATTGCCTCGAAAGGTGGTGCTGAAGGTTCAATAGAGCAAAAAATTGCCGATTTGTACAATATGTCTATGGACAGTACAAAGCTTAACAAGGATGGTTACGAACCAATTAAGGCAGATTTACAACGAATTGGAGCACTTAAATCGAATCAGGAGTTGATTAAATTAATGCCGGAGCTTTACATTTCAGGTATCGATACTTATTTTGCTATCAGTGTGGAAGCCGACCAAATGAGCAGCAAAGAAAATATGGTTCAGACCTATCAGAGTGGAATCAGTCTGGGTGAACGTGAATATTATATTGATAATGATGCTCACACCAAAGAAATTCGCGAAAAATATAAACAACACGTTATCAACATGTTCAAACAAGTTGGTTTTGCTGAAGCTCAGGCTAAAACCAATATGGAAGCAGTTTTGAAGATTGAAACAAGATTAGCTACTGCCGCCTACGATAATGTAAAACTTCGCGACCCTCATGCTAATTACAATAAAATGACTGTTGCTGAACTTCAAAAACTTGTTCCGGTTATCAACTGGACTGACTATCTGAAAGCTTTGGGCTTGAAAAACACCAAAGTGCTTAGTATTTCTCAAAAAGAATCGTTAGTCGAAGTTGGTAAAATCATTGAATCAGAACCTATTGCCAATCAGATTGCTTATTTACAATGGAAATTGATTGATGAATCTGCAAGTTATTTAAGTGATGCTATCTACGCTCAGAATTTTAATTTTTATGGCAAAGTATTGTCTGGAAAAAAAGAACAACGCCCTCGCTGGAAACGTTCTGTCGATATGGTTGATGGGGTAATGGGCGAAGCTGTAGGCCAAATGTACGTGAAACAGTATTTTCCACCGGCAGCTAAAGAACGTATGTTGAAACTGGTTCATAATCTGCAGGTTTCATTGGCTGAACGTATCAAAGCCCTGCCCTGGATGGGAGATTCTACCAAAACAAAAGCGAAAGAAAAACTGGATGCATTCTATGTGAAAATTGGCTACCCAAACAAATGGCGCGACTATTCCAAACTTGACATAAAAAAGGATAGCTATTACGCCAATATCGTTCGTTCAAACCAGTTTGATCATGCTTATACATTTGCAAAAGCAGGTAAACCAGTTGATCGGGATGAGTGGTTAATGACCCCTCAGACTGTAAATGCTTATTACCAACCAACAACAAACGAAATCTGTTTCCCTGCAGGTATTTTGCAGCCACCATTCTTTGATATGAATGCCGATGATGCCTTCAATTATGGAGCAATTGGTGTGGTTATAGGACATGAAATGACTCACGGATTTGACGATCAGGGCTGTCAGTTCGATAAAGAAGGTAATCTGAAAAACTGGTGGACTGCTGCTGATAAAAAGAATTTTGATGCCCGTGCAAAAGTAATGGCCGATTTCTTTGATTCTATCGTTGTAGCACCCGGAACTCACGGAAATGGTAAATTTACCCTTGGCGAAAATATCGCCGATCATGGAGGCCTGCAAGTGTCTTATCACGCATTTAAAACTGCTACTGCTGAGAAACCGCTTGCCAACGCTGATGGTTTTACACCCGATCAACGTTTCTTCCTTTCGTATGCCAATGTGTGGGCCGGAAATATTCGTCCTGAAGAGATTCTGAAGTTGACTAAGTCTGACCCTCATTCTTTAGGCAGATGGCGTGTAGACGGTGCTTTACCACAGATTCAGGCATGGTACGATGCATTTGGTATCAAACAAGGTGATAAAATGTTTTTACCTGTTGAAAAAAGGGTATCAATCTGGTGACCTCACCCCTTAATCCCCTCTCCAAGTGGAGAGGGGAAATAAACAAATAAGGCAGAACCTCATCGTCTGCCTTATTTT
>CAIKVR010000115.1 GCA_903830915.1 uncultured Bacteroidales bacterium | reverse complement strand
CGTGAAAAAAGGTAAGGTTGAGCGCTATTGCTGGACCGATGCCGAAAGAGAAGCCCTGACCCTCGAACTGGGCGGTGGCAAAGAAGGCCGGTTCTACCTACGTATGGAAAATTGATGGAGTAACTCAACCGGGTTCTAAAACAAATGAAATTGATATAACGTGGAATACTTTAGGTACTTTTTTGCTCGAAGTTCAAGAACTGAATGTAAGTACTTGTTTGGGAGAAATAAAATCGGGTCAGGTCATAGTTCGTCTTTTGCCGGTAGTAATTCCAAGTGCCGATTTGAGCGTTGTAAAGACTGTAAATAATGCTCATCCCATTATCGGGCAACCGGTTATATTCAGCATAGTGGCAACCAATAATGGTGCCGACAATGCCAGTGCTGTAAAAGTGACCGATATTTTACAAAGCGGATATACCTATATTTCATCCACGGCAACAACCGGAACGTATGATTCATTTACTTCTGTCTGGACAATAGGGCTTTTAAATGTTGGAAAGTCTGAAACCCTGATTCTTAAAGCAATCATAAATTCATTAGGAAACTATAGTAATACGACCACTATTGATGGTGTAGAAGTGGATGGTGATACCGGAAATAATACATCAACAGCTATTACTTATCCTACCGATTTCTTTATTCCTGAAGGTTTCTCGCCCAACGGTGATGGAACAAACGATTTGTTTATTATCCGTGGAATTGCGAATTATCCGAATAACACCTTTGTAATATTCAATCGTTGGGGAAATAAAGTATACGAAGCAAGTCCTTACCTAAATACCTGGGATGGTCGATCCATGTTCGGATTACGGGTTGGAGGTAATGAATTACCAACTGGTACGTACTTCTATGTAGTTGATTTAAAAGACGGATCGTCTGTTTTTAAAGGAACTATTTATCTCAATAGATAAAAACTAAAGCAAATGAAAACAATTAAACTTTTTACAGCATTGGTTTTATCTTTTGTGAGTTTTAGCCTGACTGCACAGCAAATTCCTATGTACACGCATTACATGGATAATACCCTGGTGGTTAATCCGGCCTATGCTGGTAGCCGTGATGCGTTGACGATAACAGCCATTAATCGTGCTCAGTGGGTCGACTTCAAAGGCGCACCCGTGACACAAAGTATCACCATGCATACGCCATTGCTAAATGAGCATATTGGACTTGGTTTTTCGTTGATGAATGACAAAATAGGGCCAAGCAACAACACATCCGTGGTTTTTGATTACGCATTTATAATAGAGATTATATAAGTTAGTTTGTTATTGATATTTTAGTTTGAAATTAGATAAGGCACAAGCGAGTACCATAACTAAATCACGGAAATCATCTTTAAATGACCTGATTTCTTCTTTGACAATCCTGAATACTTTGCAGTTTCCAATTGCATGTTCGACTTTCACTCGAGTACTGGAAATTTGTTGATTTGACTTTTTCTCTATGACGGTCAACTCTCTTCCTTTTGGTTTCTTTTTAGGTCGATTGATTTCTGCATTCTCAGGATTGAATCCTTCAAAGCCAGAATCAAGCCAAAGTCTAACATTTTTAGAGAACTTAAGTTCTTCGATGTCGCACATCATTTTGTCGTGTATTTTACCCTCCCACGTTTGGGAGATATATAAAATATTGTTATTCAAGTCACTAACAATCAAATTTTTAATCGTGTGGTTTTTTTTTGCCACTATAAAAATCTTTTTGAACATCAGGATCGCTAGGTCGAAGTATAGGACGTTCTGTTCCATCGATAAGAACATCTTGTCCTTCAACAAGCAATTTATTTAAAGCATCTACTGTTCTACATGGAATGCAATTCGCTTTATCCAATGTAGTATTAAGTATTTTCTTTAGCAAATGAATCCATAGATTCGCCTGAGGTTGATTCATGTTGAATGAAGCTGCGTGAGCTTGTTGTAATGGATTATTCTTCATGTAAGAAAGAATAAATATCAACATTGTTTCAATATCTGGGAAAACATCGTCTTTACGTTGCTTTTTTACCGTTCTACGGTAATCACCTGAAGTTGTATAGACTGATATATAAGCATCCCAACAAGGTTCAAAAAGCTGAACTAAAATATTGAATTGCTGAAGTTTAACCCCTACAACTGACAGGAATTGAGCTTCATTTAATTTTAAATCGTTGTAATTTTGCATTTTAATTACAAAATAACAACTTTTATTTCAATTACTTACAACTTATATAATACCTAATGAATCTGAATTCAAGGTCAAAACTCGCACTTGGTGTAAGTGCCGGAGTGAATATATTTCAGGCTGATTTAAATTTGCTGCAACTGGATGTGCAAAATGACCCGGTTTTTATAAATAATATCAATAATCATGTAACTCCAAACGCTGGTTTTGGTGTGTATTACTCAACTGAGCGTTTCTATGCGGGATTTTCAATTCCTAATCTATTGGAAAACAGTTATTCAGAAATCCTACAAACCAACGGAACTACCTTGATTGGAAAGGAACAGCGGCATTATTTTCTGATTGCCGGTTCAATGATAAAACTAACCGAGAATATCGAATTTAAACCTACAACTTATATTAAAATTACGTCCGCAGCACCTGTTGAAGCCGATCTGACAGCATCATTTGTTATTCAGAAAAGGTTTTTGCTGGGTGCTATGGTTCGTACCGGAGATGCATTG
>CAIKVR010000114.1 GCA_903830915.1 uncultured Bacteroidales bacterium | reverse complement strand
TTGGTTAATTGGTTGATTGGTTAATTGGTTAATTGGTTGATTGGTTAATTAGTTAATTAGTTAATTGGTTATTTAGTTGGCTTCTTGTTTTACTTCTTAATTTCTTAATTTCTTAACTTCTTTCTCATTTGCTCATTTGCTCATTTCTCATTCCTTACTTTTCCTTACCTCTTGCCTCTTGCCTCTTACCTCTTACCTCTGGCTATAGATGCTATCACCCTTCACATACCTGGGTGTGATCACGGTGCTGTCTTTCAGATTTGTACCATCCAATACCACCCTGTCTCCTTTTTTTAATCCGTTGGTCACAATCAGGAACTGACCATCATTGGTAGGTCTCGATTCAATGGCCCTGTTCATCACCCTGTTGCCGGAAATAAGGGCATAAACAAATCGTTTATCCTGCAACTCATACGAGGCGCTTTGAGGTACCAGCAAAGCGGAATCCAAGGTTTGTTCCAACCTGACCACCGCACTCGCCCCACTGTGGATAATTCCCAACGGGTTTGGGAAGATTGCCTTGAAACTGGCTGTACCAGTCTCCGTGGTAATCAGCCCGCTTGCCGTCTCAATCCGTCCTTTCTCGGGATACTCCGACCCATCAGCCAGTATCAGGGTGACCGGTGGCAATTGTTTCAGCCTTTCCTGTACGGTCTTTCCTGACCTATGGCTTAAGAATGCCAGAAGTTGCTTTTCATTCCATGAGAAATAGGCGAACACATTGCTTGTATTGGCCAGCACAGTCAGCGGACTGGAAGTCGTGCTGCTTACCAGGGCGCCTTTTTTATAGGGTATGGATCCAATAATTCCGTTCTGCGGACTTCGAAGTGTCGTATAGCCCACATTGGTGAGTGCATTGGCAAGGTTAGCCTTCGCTTGTGCCAGTGCTGCTTCTTTCGACTGGAGCGCATAACTGGCTGATTCCAACTCATACTTGCTCACAATTTCACGATCTACCAACGGACGTACTTTCTCCACATCCATTTTGGCTGTATTTACGTCGGCAATGGCAATCTTAATGGCTGCTTTGGCAGTAACCACCGCCTGGTCATACATAGGATTCTGGATCTTGAAGAGTAGCTGGCCTTTTTTTACCATGGCACCTTCCGGTACGTAGATTTCCTCCAGGTACCCATCCACCATAGGACGTATTTCTACAATGTTCTCCCCCTGCATGGTAGCCGGGAAATCGTTGTATGTAGTAGCAGGACGTGGTTTGAGGGTAAGTACCGAATAATCCTTGGGAGGGTCTTTTTTTACCTGCTTATTTCCACTGCATCCACTCCCTAGAAGTATGATCAGTATGACCGCCATACCTATCGTGTTCAATTGTTTGTGTCCCTGCATGTTTTTTTTGTACTTTGAAAGTTTGTTTTTCCTTGTGAAGTCACAAAAAGAAATACTGTGTGTAAGATTGTGAACATTTTTAAATTTCAATTATATGACAAAATTATAATTATGCTGTCATTCTGATAAACAACCTTTATCAAGCGTTCTATATTACTTTTTCATTCACTCATTCTGCAAGACTACGCTGTTCCTACTCCTGAAAATTGTCCTTTAATATTTTTGCTTGCATTTATTTTACCAAATCTCACCTAAAGTTTTCTAAAAAACAACTTTGATAGTGAAATAGCTTTTCATGTTTCTGAATTTAAATGAATTATAACAATAATACACAAAAAAAAGATACTGTCTTCTC
>CAIKVR010000113.1 GCA_903830915.1 uncultured Bacteroidales bacterium | reverse complement strand
GTTATTGGTGGAAGTTGCATAGGTATCAATAGATGGTAGTTTTCTATACCGTTGTCCACTTCACTTTACCGAATCTGCTAAGAAAATGAAAATAAGATTTAATTGCCCTATCCCAAAGTCTATTCTTAATAGAATTCAATTGAATCGCCCTATCGACAAATAATTCGATAACAAAATTATTTTCCATTTTATTACTTGTTCCCCTATTCCCCCTGATATACGATACAACCTTCTCAAGTTTGCTGTTTACAAAAATTTTCACGATGTTATGCGATATTGCAGCTAATAGAAACTCTCCCTCACATTTTTCCTTTCCCTTAAGAGAAAACCGTCTAAATCCAAAATTATGTTTGATATTTCCGAAAACCGGTTCAACCATCGTTTTCCGCTTGCGATATTGTTCTCTACCAGAAGGAGATCTCACTCGTGCGTCCATGATCCGTTTTTGGATTTCCTGTTTCGTTGCAATTTTATCTTGGTTCAAAAATTCTTGCCAGACACACGTACCAACACTTGCTAATTCTGCGATAGTTAGATTGACATCATCAACTATCATGCCGCATACTTGTTCTATTCTTGAAATACAACCATCATTAAGAGCATAGTCCAGAATTTTTCGTTCTTTTGAATTGGGAATCAAAAAATGGATGCCATAATGGGGTTCAGCCGATATGTTCTCATATGAATAATATCCTGCATCAGCAACGAGCGTATGTGGTTTTTCCAATGATTTAGTTGATGAAAACAATTCGTTAATCTCTTTGAGCATCGGTATCAATTGTTTTTTATCATTTTGTTCATCAGTAAGTGCAGCTACAAGGATATATTGGTCCTCAGTAACAACTATCTGGCCATTTAACCCTTGAATTAATCCATGATTTGTTGACATTATTTGACTGTCTGGATCTGTAAGGTTAACTTTTGTATCAGGTAATGGAACTTTTTGAGGTTCTGAAAGTTTCCGTCCAGGTTTCTTCTTACCACGTTCCTCCTCTATTTTTTTCCGTTCGCAAATTCGTTTTTCTTGCTTTTCAGCTTCGATTTGCTGGCGTTCCTTCAACTTCTCCTGAGCAGCAGTCAGAACTTCTTTTCTTTTTTCAATTTTTATAAGAGGTTCAGTAAGTCGATATTTTTCAATATCGATTGTTGAATCGCGTTTGTTTTCGAAAGTGTCGATTTCCTGTGACTCTTCAAAAAGACGGGTCAATTCTGATTCTATGTACTTTGATTTCTTATTTGCTGATAGTGAGGCGTTTGCCTCAATTTTTGTCCCATCGAGGGCAATTACCCCTAATTTAGTAATATCTGAATCTACAATGATGCGGGCGAGATCTTTGAATATTTCCTTAATTGCTTGAGAATTATTTTTCTTAAACCGGTATATTGTTGTATGATCTGGGGTTAGATTTTGGGCGATTACACGATATCCGATATCATAGTTGCAGCAAATTTCGATCTTTCTGCTGGATTTTTCTCCACGAATCATAGAATAGATAATTATTCCAAGCATACATCGAGGATCAAAAAAAGCAGAGCCTGAACCATCTGCTCGATATTTCGAGATAAAAGGAGTCATATCTAGGAGATCTAGTATTTTTAAGATCGCATATACAATATCATTTTCCGGAAGCCACTCCATGGCATTAGGGGAGAGGAGAAACGTCTGTTCCTTTCCACATCCTGTGATCATATTGTAGCGCTTAAACATGAATAATATTGAACTTATTAATATTTAAAGTTAAGCTATAATAGTTGATATTAATCAGTTTGGGTGCTTGTGCAACACCC
>CAIKVR010000112.1 GCA_903830915.1 uncultured Bacteroidales bacterium | reverse complement strand
ACTGCCAATCCGCTTAATGAAGAAGAACAACCTTTTGAATCGGAAACTGTAACACTATATGAACCCGCAGCCAGGCCTTCGATATTTGGTGTTGCATGAGTATAACTGTTTGGACCTGTCCAGACATAAGAATAAGGTGATGTTCCTCCGGTTACTGCAAGGGTAATTTGTCCATTTGAATCACCATAGCATTTGGCATTCGTGATAGTTGGAGTAATCGAAATTGCTGCCGAAGGTTGTGTTATGGTGTACGATTTACTTAACGTACAACTTCCGGAACCGGCATGGTCTGTAATTGTAACGTTATAGGTTCCGGCCGGACGACTTGAAATATCCTTGGTTGTTGCTGTAAAGCTATTTGGACCAGTCCACGCATAGGTATAAGTTGGAGTTCCTCCCGATACGGTTTGAACTATCGAGCCGGATGAACTTCCATAGCAATTGATATTGGTAACAACTCCATCTGCCTGAATGGCAGATGGTTCAGTAAGGGTTGCACTGGCATAACCCAATAATCCGTTATTATCAGTAACAACAGCAGTATAAGTCCCTGCTAATAAACCTGATAGATTCTGGCTTGTTGATGTGAATCCGGCAGGACCAGACCATTCAGAAGTATAAGGTGAGGCACCACCTGATGGGTTAAGAGTAATTGAACCCTCAGCATTGCCTTTGCAAGTTGTAATATTTGTTGAAGAAATACCAACCGTAAAATCAACAACTGAGAAGGTTTTAGTTGTTGAACATCCAGTAGAATTTGTAACAACAACGGTATAATTATCAGAAGTCAAACCACTTAAATTTTGAGAAGTTGAAGTGTATCCTGAGTTTAAACCTCTCCAACTATATGTAAAACCACTTCCTCCAGATACTGTGAGTGTAATTGTATTAGTAACGACATTAGCACTAACCGTAGGAGCAGTATTTATTGTTACAAGGACGCTGGTTGTATCCGAACAGCCCTTTTCATTAGTAACAGTTACGTAGTACCTCCCTGCAACAGGAGACAATACAACCGGATTGGCACTTTGACTGGCAAAACTACTTGGTCCTGTCCATGAATATGTCGTTCCACCAAAAGCGTACAGATTTAATGCACTACCACTACAAACCGGATCGGCATAAGCTGAAATGGTTGGTTTTTCAACATACACTTCAATAAATGACTGTGTGCTATTTCCACAACCATTGCTGGCCACTACACTTACCTGATATGCACCGATAGCAACAGCTGTCCAGTTTACAGTTATAGCCGGTGTGCCTTGTCCTGAAGTAATGGTTGATCCGGCAGGTACAGTCCATATATAGCTGGTATTTTTTGGATCGGGAGTAACTGATAAAATGGATGCCGCATCGGATTTACATACAGAAATACCGGTGCAATTGATGGCTGCAGTCAAAACAAAAGCACTTGAAGTAGCAGAACAACCATTAGCATCAGTAACAGTAATCTGATACGTACCGGCTTTCAAACCTACACGGTTTTGTGTGTTGTTTGTTCCGCTGATATCAAACCAATCGTAAGTATAAGGTGCAGTTCCGCCACTAGCATTGATAGTAATACTTCCATCGGAATAACATGATGGCTGAACAGCTGATGAACCAATTACAACCTGAGTAACAGTAAGCGTTGCTGAAGAAGTAGTTCCACCTCCCGGCGATGGAGAAGTAACTGTTATGGCAGGTGTTCCGGCATTTGTTATATCCGAACCAAGAATAGCTGCCGTAAGTTGGGTTGAACTAACATAAGTTGTGGTTCTTGAAGTTCCATTTATTTTTACAACCGAATTTGTAGTAAAATTTGTTCCACTCACAGTCAAAGTAAACGCAGCACTACCTGCACATTGATAAGTTGGTGAAATGGTTGAGAGTGTAGGAGTAGGATTTGTTATATCAAAACTGCTACTGGTTACTGAACCTAAACCCGAAGTTGCAGCTTGTAATGTGTAACCTGATCCTGATTTATCAATTGACAATCCGCTGAAAGTTGCCTGAGAAGTAGAAGTATTCATGGCTACGGAAGTTGTTCCACTCAATGAACCAGAACCCGGATTAGTTGAAATGGTCAAAGCGACAGTATGAGGATTGGAAGCTAATTCAGAGTTTCCATACACATCTTTAAAGGTAATAACTGGTTGAGATGACCAGGTTGCTCCATATAAACCACCGTTTGGTTCTGTACTGAAAGACATAGAAATGGTGGCAGGAACAACATTTATGGATAATCGATCACTACCTGTAGAAGTAATAGTTCCATCAGAAACACTTATAATAGCACTTTCAGCTTTGTATAATGCCAAAACACCATTTGAACCGCTAGATACAGAAGCAACGCCATTTGTAAAGGTGATAGTTGTAGAACTTCCAAAAGCTATAGCAGCGCCGGTTTTATCCTTTATAGTTGGTGCATTTACGGGGCTAACCGATGAGTTTGCACCTGAAAACGTAAGCACTTTGTCGCCCGTATAGCTTGTATTGGTGACACCTGCCGAGTTTGTTTGCGTTATTGTAATGTTTTGAGTGGTACCGGCAGTTTGAGAAGCAGTTCCGGTTATAATAAATCGCGGTAGATTTGAAGCATTTAAAACTCCAGTTGAACTTGACCCAAAATAAGTGGCATTTGTATAAGTTGCAGCAGATCCTGAGCCCCCCAAGAACCTCCAATTTGTGCTGCTGCACCAAAATAGAGATCTTTTGTAGTAGATGTTGTTCCATTTGCCAAAAGTGCTACTGCTGATGAATTTATGGTTAAAGCATTTGCAATCGTTAAGGCATTGGGGATGGTTTTAGTTGCTGAAGTTCCTGAGAATATTAAATTATAGAACGTGGGTGTTGATGCTGAAATTGTTTGATTTGTCCCTCCAAATACAACTGTTCCCGATCCGGGTGTAAATAAACTACCTACTCCGCCCCAGGCAGTGGTGGTTGATGAATTGTCATTCAACGTGCTTGTCCCTCCGTTTAATGAACCAGCAGTTAAAGTCACATTTCCTGTAAAAGTATGCGTTAATGCTGTACCTAAGTTCAAGGTACCTCCTATTCCATTAATAGTTAATGCTCCTCCACTTACATTGCCGCCAAACGTCGCAGTTCCTGCTGTTTTGGTCATAGAAACAGCTCCCGAAGTGAATGCACTCAAGTTTTGATTGACAGTTCCGGCCATTGTTACTGGCCCGGTAGTTGTGAATGTTCCAATGGTTTGTGCCGTTGTTGTTCCATTAAAAGTAAGTCCTCCTGCACCACTTGTCAATGTTCCTGCATTAGTGAAATCGCCCCCTAAAGTTAACAGATTTGCTCCGGGAGTTAAAGTTGCTCCGGAATAGATATTTAATGGAACTCCGGAATTTAATGTTTTTGCCCCATTCAGCGAAATAGCTCCTGTTCCTTTAATTATGACTCCTCCGGCACAAGTATTTGTTGTAAAAGTTGTAGGCCATTCGGTTGAAACAGTGCGGGCTGAACTACCGGCATTGTATTGGAGTGTTCCTGCAGCTCCATAAGCTATACTACCTGTGAATGTATTAGCATTCGTTCCGTTCTCAATAGACAAAACACCATTCACTGTAGTTGTACCTGTTGGAAATGTTTTAGCTCCTGAACCGGATAATGTCAGATTATTGTAAGTTGTAGCTTTGACTGTTTGTGCAACTCCGGTATAATTTACTGTATTATTTGTAGCAGTAGCAGTTAAAGTTGTAATAGAAATACCTGTAGTAGTTGTACCACCAATATTCAATATTGCATTGGTTCCTTGTGTTAATCCCCCGGCACCGCTTAAAGCTGTATTTACCGTCAGTGTTCCATTATTTGTATATGTTCCAGTAATTGCTACTGAAGGAATTGAAGTAACTTTCGATCCGGAAAGTGTCATTGATGCCCCTGAAAAAGTATGAACACCAGTTCCAGTATCGTTAAATGTAGTAGCATTATTAGTAAAATTACCTGAGACTGTAAATTTTGAAGCACTTGAACAAGTCCATGAAGCTCCACTGTTAAGTAAGACATCTTTTAAACTTACAGTTTTGGAAGATGATCCTGTAAAAGATACTGAACCAGCTATAGTTGTTGTTGAGGTAACTGTCATATTACGACTGTCAGTTAGTGAACCACCTGTGTTTACAATTAGATTTCCAAAATTAAATGAAGAACTCGAACTTGTTAATGACAATGTACCATTTACTGTAACTGTTCCTGATACAGTCCAGTTTGCTGTAGAAGTCATTGTATGTCCTGATTGAACAATAAAAACATCAGTAGCGGTTGTAAAATTTGTAGGATTTGCTCCTGTTCCATCTGAATAAAAAGTCCAGTTAGTAAGTGTACTTGGAGTGCTTGTTGGTTTTGAGTAATAGGTTGCTGCTTTCAATGCTCCGACAACCATTATACTTATCAGAATAAAAGAAATTTTGACTGTATTCTTAAATGGGTTTAAAAATCTCTTTTTAAAACTTTTATCTTTTACTATATTGTTATAATGACTTTTCATAAGAGTAAATTTTAAAGTTGAACCTTCATATTATTTGGTAATTGTACCCGGAGTTACAGGATTTGGAGAAATATCGGCAATAATAACTGACGAAGTGGCTGTACAACCATTGCTATCGGTTACGGTTACTGTATAGGTACCGGCAGCTAATCCGCTGCGGTCTTTGGAATTATTTGTACCACTCACATCAGCCCAGTCGTAAGTATATGAACCGGTTCCTCCGGTTGCTGTTAGTGTTACAGTTCCATTCAATGCACTTGGGCAACTTTCATTGGTTTTGTTGAACGATAGTACTATTGGTGCAGGCTGACTAACTGTTACTGAAGTAGATTTTGTAATTCCCAATCCATCTTTCACTGTAACAGTATAGGGAGTGTTTGAAACCGCCACATTACTAAAAATGTTGCTGCTTTGGTATGTTCCACCATTCAAACTATATTGCAATGAACCTACACCGCCACCGCCTGTTGCAGTAATGGTAGAATTCCCTCCACCATAACATAAAATAGCTGAAGCCACCGCCGATAAAGTCAATGCTGCAGGTTGAGTTACTGATATACCTGTAACGGAACGTAAACAACCATTGGCATCAGTCACAATTACCGAATATGTTCCGGCTGCCAAACCTGTACGGTCTTTAGTAGTTCCACCATCATTCCACAAGTAAGTATAAGGACTTACACCGCCCGAAACTGTAAGTGTAACTGCACCATTTAATAAACCATTACTCGTAACATTAGTAACAGAAGGACTTGCAACAATAGTTGTTGGTTGAGTTATTGTAGATGAAGTTGAAGCGCTACATCCTTTGCTATCGGTAACGGTAAGCGTATAGTTTCCTGCTACCACCTGACTTAAGTTTTGAGTACTTGCACCGTTGCTCCATGAATAAGTATAAGGAGGAGTTCCACCACTCAAACTGGCATTAATACTACCTGTAGCTGAACCGTTGCAGAGTATATTTGTTGGTGTAGAACTTAAACTGATTTGTGGATTTTCAGAAATAGTAGTTGTAAATGATGCATCACAACCTGCTCCATTTGAACTGATTACATGAACTGTATAAGTTCCGGGAACAAGGTTTGAAATCGTTGTTCCGCTACCACCTCCACTTCCACCACCGGTTTTTGACCATGTCCATATATAAGGTTCGGCACCGCCGGTAATATTCATTTCTATCGAACCATTATTTTGTCCGTAACATGAAGTATGTATTGTTGGTGTTATTACGATGGAACAAATTATATTAGCACCTACCGAACTTGAATAAACTTTTCCACATGCTGCTTTTTCGGTTAATGTTACCGTTAGCAAACAAGTTGTTGGTGCAGCTACTCCGGGAGCTGTGAAAGTGGTATTTTGTGTATTTGTTGGAGAGAAACTTCCACCACAAGATGAACTCCACAAAATATCAAACTCGCTAACATTGCGGGTACCACCTAATGTAAATGTTACTGCCGATGAACTTCCGGAGGCAATAGTTCCAAGATTAAATGTTACGGTTGGTTCTGGTGCTGTAACTTTTGCAGCCAACAATGAGAAATTTAAAAAAGCGCGTTGTGCTGCAATATTATCTGGTTTTGTATCTCGGGTTGCACTATGTGCTGCCTGAATCATTACCTTTCCATTGTTTGAATTTCCAAATCCATATCCATAAACTACTAATGCAGCCCTATGATTATAAGCACCATCCACTTTTTGAGTATGATCCGGGTCATAAACCGAAACAGTAGTTGAAGACAACCAACCACCACTTATCATTGGAATATAAATTTGCTCTGCTCCATAAGTTAACGATGCATCCATTGAACCTATAAATTGCATTACCGGATCTCCGCTATTTTCATAGGTATAAGGCAATGTACCATTGTTATGGTTAGTCCAGAGTAAAAGTGTATTTTGACTATATGTCTTTGCACCTGATACAGGTAAAATTACTCCGGTATTCTGACCTGAACCCGGATTAGGATTTGCAGCGGTAGTTACCATTGTTTTATTAGTCAGAAAATTTCCCTGCTGATTAATATTGGCTGGATTAAACATATTATGTAATGCACTTCCTGCAGTACATCCAAGCCATATTGAACCTTTATAGGTACTGTTCCATGCAATCAAATTGTTATGCGTTGCCCAGGTTGGATCGGCATGAGGCATGGCAAAAATATCGTCACAGGCTCCTAAATCGGCTGGATTTTTCCAGTTAGTGTTTGTTGCTCCACCGTAAGCAGTGGCAGGGATTCCGGCATTATTTAAATAACCCTGTGCAATTGCACCATTTTGTTTGTCGAGAGTCCAGCGCGGTGCAGAATATATTTTAGTTACATAATTAGTTGCTATAGTAATTGGAGCTGTGGTTGTAACACCCACCACACCCAGTGCTTGCCAATTTGTTATTGAAGTATTTACTGCTGTAGTTCTGTATGCTGCTTCAATCACAAACGGACCACCTTTATAATCCTTGCCGTTATAATTAAAATCAACACCATCTTTTGCCTTTGTAGGATTTATAATCCATTCTACAGGAACTGAATAAGTCTTTAGCAACTCATACACTAAACCATAAGGCTTCAGTCCATTTGCAATAGTTTGAGGAGTAACTCCCATATCAATAATGTATGAACCGGCAGCAATGGTAGTTTGAGCTCCTGAATATTGAGCAAACCCTAATGCAAAAAATATTACTAAAGTTGCTTTACTAAATAATCCAAAAGCTGTTTCAAGTATATTTTTCATAATATTAATTTAATAAGTAAATAAAGACTTTAATTGTAGTATTTTTATTAAAAATTTATAACCACACAAATATATTGAAAATCATTCTAAATATCAGCATATCAATAATGTAGCATATTATATTAAGCCATTCGTATAATTTGCTACAAATATATACTTTTGGGGCTCTTACATTTTTTTTAAATACCTAAAAAATTCAACTGGCTATTTACTATAAACCAATAAAATCTGCATAATAAACTTATAATTCATTAGTTAAGCAAAAAATCCATTTTCATCATGGAAGTATTGCTATCAAAAAAATGTATTTTGAAACTTGTAGATATTAGCGCGTGAACACATTTTTTAATATTTACACCAACCTTATTTACATATATTAATAACTATATTGCAGTTAATTTGAATTTATAATCAATAAATCAATACAAAATAGAATTTATACTACAATCTTTTAAAATTTATCTGATAGTTTTTGAAAATTTTGGTCTGCCTGTTATCTTATGTATCTGAACTTCTCAGTTACTGAGGTCTTAATTCCGGATATAAGAAATAGAATTTTATTGTATCAACCCTATTCCGGATTTTAAGATCCTTACTTTCAGAATGTTGCAATTAAAACAAACAAGCCACAAAGCAAGAAAAGCTACTTTAATAATCAACTATAATACAATTTTAAGTCGTTAATATAACAATCTAAAAGACCCGACTGCACAAGGCAAGTATAAAACTACCAAGCTATAGTTGCATTAATGATGCTATAGAGATGTTAGCTCAATGCAGTACATCTTATTATTACATTTTCTATAGATATCCCATACCTAATATATAGTTTATCCATAGTATTAAATGCTATAAATTATCTATTGATGAATATATAATTTAAAAATTATTTTGTAATTTTGTATGTAATTACATGGATATAGCATCTGTACAACATGTATAATGCATCGCACTAAAAAAGAGGTCAAATTATTTCAAAAACATGAATATTAATCCTAAACTCACAAAAACATGGCAAGAGTAATCAGCAGTTTACAAAAAATTACCGGAACAATTCAGAATGCAACATTCTACACTATCATGGGTGGTGATACGGTATATTTACGAAAAAAAGGTGGTCCAAGTAAAAGCATGATTAAGCGATCGGAGCGATTTGCTAAAGTGCGACTGAATAACAACGAATGGGCAGGCTGTACAAAAATGGGCAGTATAATGAGGATTGCATTGGGCGGAACAAAGAATCTCGCTGATTTTCCGGTAATAGGCTCGATGAATGCCATTGCTAAAAAGATTCAAAATACAACTATCGATGAGGAACACGGCAAACGCAGTTTGTACCTGTCGAAAAACAAGGATGTATTGCTGGGTTTTAATGTGAGCCATAAGCAGGTATTTGAAAGTGTGGTACGTGTTCCGATTAGAACGTCCATGAATCGCGAAACAGCAAGTGCTCAGGTTATTATTCCACCCATAAATACCGAAATGTACCTGTATAATTTTCGCAACCTACCTTACTTCCGGTTCTTTGTTTCGATGTGTCCGGTGAGTGATATGATTTACGATGAAGCAGGGAAAAAATATGTTTATAAATTTCCTGATTATGTTTATTATGAAATGGGAAAAGCCAGTGACTGGTTTCCAAGCAACGCACAAATACCGGAACAAACCTTCGACCTGCAAGCAATTTTACCCGAATTCACAAAACTGGAATTGCCTGTACCCGAATGTATTACGCTGGTTCTTGCCATTGGACTTGAATTCGGAAAAGTGGGACCGGATGGAAAACCAACCCCGGTAAAATATGCCGGTGTTGGAAAAGTGTTTTTGGTATGCTAAAAAAACGGACAACTTATATATTTGTAAAACTTCAGAAATCGAATGAAGTTAAAACCTAATGAGTGGATTTGAAATTTATATTTAGTATATTTGCAATTCAAACAAAAAAAAAATTCGAGACCCGATGCATCGTGTCTCGGACAACAAGAAACAGAAATAAAACAATTTTCAACATATTAATTAAATAGCATTCTGCTATTATTCGCAAAAAAAATCACAATAATAAATACCAAATTATGGAAACAATTAGTATTCAAATAAATAACCCAAAAGCAAAACGGCTAATTAAAGATTTAGCAAAGCTTGACTTGATAACAATTAAACCACAGATTAGCTTGCAAAATATACTTGACAAATTGCGTAATAATATAACTGAAGAGCCTTCGATTGAAGAAATTACAGCTGAGGTAGAACAAGTTAGAAAAGAAAGATATGCTCAGAAGTCATAAGATAATTATTGACACAAATCTTTGGATTAGTTTTTTACTTACAAAGCAATTTTCATTTCTTGACAAATTGTTAGCAAAGAAAAAAGTAAAACTTGTATTTAGTGAAGAATTACTTACTGAGTTTATAGAAGTTGTAAAAAGACCAAAACTCAGCAAATACTTTCAACACAAAGATTTGGAACAATTAATCGAAATAATAGATCAATATGCGGTATTCTACTCTGTAAATTCAACTATTGAAATTTGTAGAGATGAAAAAGATAATTTTCTGTTAGCACTGGCAAAAGCAAGTAAAGCAAATTTTTTGATTACTGGCGATAATGACTTGTTGGTCTTAAAGAAATTTGAAAATACCGAAATAATAACAATAGCTGAATATAAAATTAAACTATAACGTATAGACGCCTTGCCTAACTTCTCAACAAGAAACAGATAAAATTTTTAAGCATAATATTTAAATAGCATTCTGTTATGGTTCGTACGCTCGAAACATAGGAGATTTAAAAGTGAGTCAAAATTATGGATGAAAAAATAGAAAATACTGAGAAGATTATTCAATTTTGGAAGGAATCATCCAACCAAAATTATGAAACAATGCAGCATTTAATGCAGTCGAAAGATTATAATTGGGCATTATTTCTTGGACATTTGGTAATAAAGTAAAGACGATGCATGCATCGTCTCTGCAAAGGCACATTATGTAAAAAAACATCAGAAACATACACTTTTCATTCATGATTTATTGCGATTATCACAAAAAGTAGTACTTGAACTTACCGAAGAACAAGAAGAATGGTTAGACGAAATATCAACATTCAATCTTAATACACGATACGACACTTACAAACAAGAATTCCGAAATCGTTGTACATTTGAATTTACGACACATTGGATACAAAATATTGAAACATTACGATTATGGTTAATCAATCAATTATAGAAACAGCCGAACGTTTTGCAAAACTGATTCCATCAAATTTGAAGGTGAGAAAGGCTTATCTTTTTGGTTCGTATGCAAAAGGCAACGAGCGAGAAGAGAGTGATATTGATATTGCTATTGTGTTAGGCAATATGACCGATTTTTTTGATACTCAAATGCAATTGATGAGAATCAGGCGAAAAGTTGATTTACGCATTGAACCACATCCAATTAGCGAAATGGAATTCAACGCAATGAATCCAATTGCTTTTGAAATACAGAAAACAGGAATAGAATTAATATTAATTTCTCATAATCAAATTGCAAGTGAACCAAAAAACGAATATAAAATAAAAAAATAACACAGATAAAAATAATTTACCCGTAAAGACACAAAGCATTGTGTCTCTACAATAAAATGAATTTCAAAAATATTAATTAAATAGCATTCTGCTATTGTTCGCACGCTAGAAACCTCGGAAATTTCAATTAAGCGAACGCCAAAAAGATTCAATAAGCAAATGCTCGCGCCAAACGGCGTGGGCTTTTGACTTATCTTTTGGCGTGGGTCTCCGAGGACCTCTAGCGTGGATAAGAATTTAGTTCACGCTTTTTTTGTGGGCTAAAATCTATCCTGAATAATGGCAGCCGCCCGGCAAGCCATGAATAAAAATACCTCGATAAATGCAAGTGAGAGGGTGACTCAAAGTCACCCCCTCACTAAAAGCGACAAACAAGTCAAATCAAAAAAAAGGGTAGCCGACCACGGCGAAGTATTTACTGCCGAACGGGAAGTAAATGCCATGCTTGATTTAGTACAGCAGGAAACGGAACGTATCGAATCCCGATTTCTTGAACCTGCTTGTGGAAACGGTAACTTCTTGGTTGAAGTATTGCGCCGAAAATTAGGAGTGGTGGATGGTCGTTACTCCAAAAGCCAGACCGAATGGGAACGCTACGCTGTTTTGGCTGTTTCGAGCATCTATGGAGTTGATATCCTTGAAGATAATGCACAGGAATGTCGCACCCGATTATACAAGATATTTGATGATAGATACAACTCATTGTTCGATAGCAAATGCAAAGTTGATTGTCTGAAAAGTGTTGACTTCATCTTACATAGCAATATTCTGTGGGGCGATGCGCTCGACTTCACCAATCCTGTAACCAAACAACCCATTGTGTTTTCGGAATGGAGTGCTGTAAATGGCTCTTTGCTCAAAAGGCGTGATTATGTATTCCGCTTTCTGGTAGAGCAGTCGCATCAATTCTCACTCTTCAACGACGAAGGCGAAGCAGCTGCCATCGACGAACCGATAAAAGATTATCCCCTTATTCATTTCCTAAAACTTCGCGAAGATGATACAACCCAACTCTGACAGTCGTGGCGGGACTTTGAGTCGCACTCCGACTATATTAAAATCAGCCCAATCACAGCTCCCCTCTCCTCAAGGAGAGGGGTTGGGGGTGAGGTCGTATAACCCCGATGTCCTTTCATGTCTGGCAAACCTGAGCAACGACGAGGTTTTTACACCACCCGGTCTGGTAAATGACATACTTGACTTATTGCCTGCCGAACTGTGGAGCAATCCCGAAGCTCGGTTTCTCGATCCGGTAAGTAAAAGCGGTGTGTTTCTACGTGAAATAGCTAAGCGACTGATGATTGGGCTAGAAACTCAAATTCCTGATAAACAAACCCGTATCAATCATATTTTTAAAAATCAGCTTTTGGGCATTGCTATTACCGAACTTACATCGCTACTTTCAAGGCGTAGCGTATATTGTAGCAAAACAGCCAATCACCCAAAGTACGCCTTATGTACCGAGTTTGATAACGAACAGGGTAATATTCGATACGAGCGAATGAAGCATACGTGGGCTTCGACAGGCTCAGCAGTCGGGAAATGTACATTTTGTGGTGTAAACCAAGAAGGATATGATCGTGAAGATGCCTTAGAAACTTATGCCTATAATTTTATTCATACAAACAAACCGGAAAAAATATTCAATATGAAATTTGATGTTATTGTTGGAAATCCACCGTATCAATTAGGAGATGGAGGAAATAATGCTAGTGCAATCCCAATTTACAATCTATTTGTTGAACAAGCAAAAAAACTAACTCCAAAATATCTTATCATGATAATTCCTGCTCGTTGGTATGCTGGTGGCAGGGGATTAGATTCATTCAGAAATAATATGCTTACTGATGAACACCTAAAAGAAATTCATGATTTTAAAGATGCTTCAGATTGTTTTCCTGGAATTCGAGTCGGTGGAGGCATTTGTTATTTCTTATGGGAGAAGAGCTATAAAAGTAATCTTGTGAAAGTAACAGAACATGCTAAAGGTGAAATTACTAATGTTCAAAAAAGAAGAACTTTAGAAGAAAATGTTGATGTATTTATTCGTGATTCAATTGTATATTCAATTTTGGAAAAGGTTAAAGTCGCTGGCACATTAAAAATGTCATCAATTGTATTCTCACAAAAACCATTCGGACTAAGAACTAATTTTATAGACTTTGATAAAAACGGGAAAATAAAACTTTATACAAAAAAACTCGTGAGGGGTTCGCTTTTGTCAATGAAGATAAAGTGACTAAAAATTTAGAATCAATTAATGAATGGAAAGTGGTTACATCTCGCTCAACATCTGTCCCAGAAGAGGATAATGGTCAAGTATTAAGAGTCTCACAAACCTTTATTGCTGAGCCAAATTCTATTGTAACAGAATCATATGTTGTAGTAGGTTCATTCAAGACTGAACAAGAAGCAATTAATTGCTTTGAATACCTTAAAACTAAGTTCTTTAGACTTTTATGTCAAGTAACTATTGTATCTCCAGATGTGTCACCAAGAATTTTTGATTTAGTGCCATTACAAAATTTTAATGAGTCTTGGAATGATCAAAAGTTATATGAAAAATACCAACTATCTCAAAATGAGATAAGCTATATCGAGTCAAATATTCGAGAGGTGTAAACTTTGACAAATGTTTAGTTTGAAAAATACGGATTGAAAGAGGATGAAATTGCTTTTATTGAAAGTATGATACGTCCGATGGAGCTTTAAAAATTGCATTGAATTAAAACCCAACCACTTGCATTGGGTTAAAACCCAACGCAACAGAAATCGGTCGTGGCTATGCCACTTGTAAAGAAACCGGACTATCGGTCATCAAGTCGCATCGCGACGACCGATTTGGAAGAGCGTGGGGTTTCAACCCCATGCGATAATAATGCGGAAAATGAATACGATTTTTTTCATCGGGTGTATTTATTCTCAAAAGTGCGGTTGTATTTTTCGCCAAGCTTTTGGAAAGCAAGTTTGGATGATTCAGAAGCAGAAATAGTTTTTATATTTTTCTTAGTAGTGCTAAGACTTTCTTTAGCAGGGATATAAGCAGTAGTAGCCGGTTCTGCAACAACTGTAGATTCGATAAATTCAACAGCTTCAGGATAACGACGAAGCTCTTCTACAAAATGTTTACCTTCAGGGGTACTCGTATCGATTTTCACTGTTATGGTCATAGCTATATCATTTTTATTGTTTTACAAATATACAAACATTTTTGAAAAAAGTTATTGAAAAAAGTAGTATGAATAAAACATTCTTTCCGCCCCGCCCGGCTGCTACTCCCACTATTTACGCCTATGAATTAGTAGGAGTAGGTACACATGCCGGTTTGCTCAAAGTAGGATATACCGACCGTGATGCACAGCAGCGGGTAGCCGAACAACTTAAAACAGTTCGACTGCAATATAATATTGTGTTTGAAGAATCGGCAATGAAGAACGATGGGAGTTCGTTTACCGACCACGATATTCACCGGCCTTTACGCCGTGCAGGGTTTGCCAATCCGGAAGGAGAATGGTTTAAGTGTACTGTAAAAGACATAAAAGCGGCTATATGGGCTATCAAAAGCGGAGAACGTAACGAAGATAACCGAACGCTCACTTTTGGGATGCGTCCCGAACAGGAAGAGGCGGTAAATAAATCAATTGCTTATTTTACGAGTTTCAAGAAAGAGAACAAAGACAAAACACCACACTTTTTGTGGAACGCCAAAATGCGTTTTGGAAAAACCTTTGCCAGTTATCAGTTGGCAAAGCGACAAGGCTGGACTAAAATTCTGGTACTCACCTTTAAACCAGCTGTGCAAAGTGCATGGGATGAAGATTTATTGTCGCATGTCGATTTCAAAGGTTGGCAGTTTATTTCGCGTAGCGGATTGGAGTTCGAAGATGCCGACCATAAAAAACCCATCGTCTGTTTCGGATCGTTTCAGGATTATCTGGGCAGGAACGATGCCGGTGGAATTAAAGTCCGTAATGAATGGGTTCACGCCACCAATTGGGATTGTGTGATTTTCGACGAATACCATTACGGTGCATGGCGTGAGAATGCCAAAGAACTTTTCGAAGCGGAAGGAGCAAAAGAGTTGAAATTCGGCGAGGGCGAAGGTATTGAGTATTTCGATGAAGAAATAATGCCAATTACTACCAATCATTACTTGTATCTTTCCGGAACACCTTTCAGGGCTATTGCGTCCGGCGAATTTATTGAAGAACAAATATTCAACTGGACATACTCTGACGAACAACGAGCCAAAGAAAACTGGCAGGGAGAGGTCAATCCGTATGCTTCATTGCCCCGTATGGTCATGCTCACCTATCAGCTTCCCGATTCGATTCGTGAAATTGCCATGAAAGGTGAATTCAATGAATTTGACCTGAATGTATTTTTCACAGCAGAAGGCGACGGACGAAATGCTCATTTTAAATATGAAGATGAAGTGCAGAAGTGGCTTGATTTGATTCGGGGTTCGTTCAGCGAAACTTCGGTGGATAATCTCAAACTTGGAGCTAAGAAACCACCTTTACCATTTTCACATGCGCCTTTGCTGCGTGTATTGAATCATACTTTTTGGTTTTTACCTACTGTAGCTTCGTGCAATGCTATGGCGAATCTGCTTAAACAGCGACAAAATAAATTTTACCATGATTATACGGTGGTAGTTGCTGCGGGAACAAGTGCCGGAATTGGTGTGGAGGCATTACCTCCTGTTCAGGATGCAATGACTGATAATCCCTTAGAGTCAAAAACCATTACACTTTCATGTGGAAAACTGACAACAGGTGTATCAGTAAAACCGTGGACAGGTATCTTTATGCTTCGCAATTCCTCCAGTCCCGAAACCTATTTTCAGGCAGCTTTCCGTGTTCAAACTCCGTGGACGATTAAAAACCCCGACAGTAAATCGCCCAATAAAGTAGAGATACTGAAAGATGAATGTTATGTATTTGACTTTGCACCTGACCGTGCTTTGCGCCAAATAGCCGACTATAGTTGTCGGTTGAATGTAAACGAATCTAATCCAGAAGCAAAGGTTGCTGAGTTTATCAACTTCCTTCCTGTGTTGGCTTACGATGGTAGCACCATGAAACAAATTGATGCAGCTAATATTCTGGATATTGCTATGAGTGGAACATCAGCAACATTGCTGGCTCGCCGTTGGGAGAGTGCCTTGCTGGTAAATGTGGATAACGCCACACTTGCCCGCTTGATGAATAACAAAGAGGCAATGGCAGCGTTAATGAGTATTGAGGGTTTCCGTAGCTTGAATCAGGATATTGAGACGATAATCAACAAATCGGAATCGGTAAAGAAAGCCAAAAAAGAAGCCAATGAGCGGGAACTTTCAAAAAAAGAAAAGAAAGAACTTTCCGAGGAAGAAAAGGAATACAAAAGTAAACGGAAACAGATACAGGAAAAGCTGATAAAATTTGCGACCCGTGTTCCGGTATTTATGTATCTCACTGATTACAGGGAAAGAAGTTTGCGGGATGTAATTACCCAACTCGAACCCGGATTGTTCCGCAAAGTAACAGGTTTATCTGTAAAGGACTTTGAGCTTTTGGTCAGTCTTGGATTATTCAACAGTGCTTTAATGAATGATGCTATCTATAAATTCAAGCGTTACGAAGATGCCAGTCTTGAATATATTGGCATCAATCGACACGAAGGCGAAGATGTTGGATTGTATGATACAGTGTTGAGTCCTGCAGATTATCAGGAAACTTTTGTGAATCAGGATTGAAAAATAAATTATCCCAAATTGTCCATTAGAACCATCAAGAAGAAAATTCGAACTCAAAGGCAGCCGATTTTTCCCAAAGTTTTCTTATCCATGCTCTTCTGTTCATTTGAAGAGCCATTTTTACGATTACTTTGTT
>CAIKVR010000111.1 GCA_903830915.1 uncultured Bacteroidales bacterium | reverse complement strand
GCCATACTTTCAGCGTTATATTTATACTTTTTTCCATAATAATATGAGTAAACGAGGAAACAAGGAGACGAGTAAACAATGGTTAGTATTAGATTTGTATTACTTCGTTTGATTATTCTTCGTATTGTTAATATGTTTTTTAATAATTATTTAATTGAATCAATTTCCGAATCCGGATTTTTTATTGAACCATTATTTTTTGATTTGATTAAACCGGCCAGCATTTTGATTATTTCGTTGTTGAGCAAACTTAAATGGTCAAAATCCCTTTCCTGTAAATAATTTAACCGATTACAAATAATAAGTTGAGTTTCAACTTCTGAAGCAGAACCCAGGGAAATAAACAAGAAACGAACTAATTCTTTTTCTGAAAAACGACCATAACCTTCAGCTATATTTGACGGAATTGAAACTGACGCTCTTCTAATCTGAGAAGTTAATCCATACAATTCTTCTTTTGGAAAAGAGGAAGTTGCAAGGTAAATTTCCACAACCATGTCAATTGACTTTTGCCATACTTTTAAATCCTTATGAGTTAGCATATATAATAAATTTAGTATATATTAGAATTTATAATAAGTTGTGTACTTGTTTCCCTGTCCACTTGTTTCCTCGTTTCCCTGTCCACTTGTCTACTTGTTTCCTCGTCTCCTAATTTACGCTTTATAATTACGTTGTTGACGGTGAATAAACTCATAATCCAATGCCTCTTTCAGCAATTCAGGTTCTTTACCTTCGCCGGCAAATTTCCAGCATGATGCAAATGAGAATTCTTCATCATTACGGAGTGCTTCTCCATCCGGAGTCTGATATTCTTCACGGAAGTGACCACCACATGATTCTTCACGCATCAGTGCGTCACGAGCCATTAGTTCACCAATTTCGATAAAGTCAGCCACTCGCAATGCTTTTTCAAGTTCTACATTCAAGTCGGCACTTACACCCGGAACATATACCTTGGTCCAGAATTCATGTCGAACAGCTTTTATTTTTTCCAGTGCAGATTCCAGTCCAGCTTTGTTACGACCCATACCCACAAAATCCCACATAATCAGTCCAAGTTCACGGTGAATCGAATCAACCGATTTATCGCCCTGAATTTTCATGATTTTTTCTATTTTGGTATGAATATCTTTTTCAGCTTGCTCAAATTCAGGCAATTCGGTACTCATACGTGGAGTCTGAATCTGATCGGCCAAATAATTCTGAATAGTATAAGGCAAAACGAAATATCCATCAGCTAATCCCTGCATCAAAGCCGAAGCCCCCAAGCGGTTTGCACCGTGGTCGGAGAAGTTGGCTTCACCAATACAGAAAAGTCCTTTTACCGAAGTTTGTAATTCATAATCAACCCAAACACCACCCATTGTGTAGTGAATAGCCGGATAAATCATCATCGGTGTTTTATATGGATTTTCGTCAACGATTTTGTCGTACATTTGGAAAAGATTTCCGTAACGTGAACGAATGGTGCTCTCGCCTAAACGTTCTATCGACGTAGAAAAATCAAGATATACTGCTAATCCAGTATTTCCTACACCGTAACCTGCATCGCAACGTTCTTTAGCAGCACGTGAAGCCACGTCGCGTGGAACAAGGTTTCCGAAAGCAGGATAACGACGTTCCAGGTAATAATCACGTTCGTCTTCTCTTAGGTCAGTTGCTTTTTTCTTTCCGGCACGGATAGCTTCTGCATCTTCTTTCTTTTTAGGAACCCAGATACGACCATCGTTACGCAATGATTCCGACATCAAAGTCAGTTTCGATTGAGTTTCGCCGTGAACAGGAATACATGTTGGGTGAATCTGAGCATAAGCAGGATTTGCAAAATAGGCTCCTTTTTTATACATCTGAACAGCTGCCGAAGCATTGGATGTCATGGCATTGGTTGAAAGGAAGAATGCGTTTCCGTAACCTCCTGAACCAACAACTACTGCATGAGCGAAGAAGCGTTCGATTTTTCCGCTTACCAGGTTGCGGGCAATGATACCACGAGCGCGGCCTTCGATTACCACTACATCCAGCATTTCGTATCGAGAGTATAATTTTACAGCACCTTTACCAATCTGGCGGCTGAGTGCTGAATAAGCTCCTAATAATAACTGTTGCCCGGTTTGTCCTTTAGCATAGAATGTACGAGAAACCTGCGCTCCACCAAACGAACGGTTGTCTAATAAACCACCATATTCGCGTGCAAAAGGAACTCCCTGAGCCACACACTGGTCGATAATACTATTCGATACTTCAGCCAAACGATAAACGTTGGCTTCGCGGGCACGGTAGTCACCACCTTTTATTGTATCGTAGAACAAACGGTAAACCGAGTCACCATCGTTTTGATAATTCTTTGCTGCATTAATTCCACCCTGTGCTGCAATGGAATGCGCACGGCGAGGTGAATCCTGAATACAAAAGTTCAGTACATTGAATCCTAGTTCAGCCAGTGAAGCAGCTGCCGAAGCTCCTGCTAAACCTGTTCCAACAACAATGATATCCAAACGGCGTTTATTGGCCGGATTTACAAGTTTTTGGGTTGCTTTAAAAGTACTCCATTTTTCAGCCAACGGTCCTGCAGGAATCCGGGCATCTATTTTAGTTGCATCTACCGTGGTAGATTCTTGTTTCTTTGCCATATTCTTAATTTACTTTTTATTTTACAGGTTAGCTTTAGCAGCAAGAACAGTTGATAATCAGATAATAAACCGGGATAGCCATAAACATTAGAACCACAATAGTAGAAATAATATTGGCAATGATTTTTACGCGAGGTAACCAGGTTTTGTTATTCAAACCTGCTGTTTGTAAAGCGCTCCAAACTCCGTGTGTCAGGTGAAACCAAAGTGCTGATAACCAAACAATATACAATGCACAATAAATCCAGTTGCTAAATAAATCTTTTACGTATTCAGCCCCACTTGCAGGGTCGTAAGCTCCGGTATGAATTCCGGTTAGTTCGGCAAACTGCATTTTGAACCAAAAATTGTACATGTGTAATGCCAAAAAACCAAAAATAACAGTTCCCAATACCAACATGTTTTGTGAGGACCAGTCTACCCCTTTTTGAGTTTTGCTTACTGCATAACCAACTGTGCCACGGGCACGCATGTTTTGGTAAGTAAGAAACAAAGCATACAAAATGTGAACAACAAAGCCGGCTGCCAGTACACTTGTACCAACCACAGCATACCAGTTTGCGCCCAAAAATCCACAAATTGCATTGTAACCTGCGGGTGAAATAATCACCACAATGTTCATACAACTGTGAAAAAGTAAAAACAACACGAGAAATGTTCCCGTGATACTCATAATAAGCTTTCGCCCAATAGAGGAATCAATTAACCACATAGATTTTTGTTTTAGTTTATACTAATTTTAATTGTTTTGTTTATTTAATTGTTTGAGATACAATATATTGTGATATTGTATTGTGATTTTTGAAAAGTTCCACAAAAGTAATCAATTGATTTTAATCATGCAAATGATTACGGAAAAATTTCTTTAATTAGAAACATTCAATTTTATATAGGTTTAATTTACAATAGTTCGTTATAAATTAAAACAAATACCTGATAATCAATAAAATAAGTGTGAAAACATTTGGGTAATTCATT
>CAIKVR010000110.1 GCA_903830915.1 uncultured Bacteroidales bacterium | reverse complement strand
GGATTTAAAAAATACAGAGAAAGGTATTCGAATATCCCAAGAGAATTTTTCAACATATCAAAATATAGAGGTCTATCCACTTTATGCAGTTGCCAATCTACAAAATAATCAATAATTTCTTTGACATTAATTTTAATACTATTGATGATTAATGCTTTAGATTGACAAGTAAACTGCGCTAAATATTTGTCAAGACAATTCATAAATCATAAAAAATAGATGTTCATCATAATCAAAACTTCTAAGTTAAAGAGATTAATTTATTTGATATAGTCCGAACTATCTCTTCATAATAAAAGAAAGAACGCTTGATTTAACAAACATTCTTTCTACCTAAATAAACTAATTAATTAATCAGAGAGAGTTTTTATGTCTGGTTTTTAAACGGATCATTACTAATATATTCCGGAGCATTTAAATGTGCTTCTCCGGGTGCTTTGGGGGGAGTAGATTCTAACTGCAAAGCTATTTCATTGTCCAATTCAATGCGGTCAACTTGTGGAACGATATAAATTTGTTTTTTTTTCATGTTATCAGAGTTTTAATAGTTAGACTGCAAAATTGTCAATTTACTATTCAAGCCCCATTACTCTTTAGGAGTAATGAGACCTGAATTTTGTAAACAAAACAACACTTATCTTAGTTATAGAAAATCATCAATCAATAATCACTTTTTTGGTTAAGCTCTTACCTTCTAATGTTATTCTTACTAAATATGCACCAGAAACTAAATTCGTAATTGGGACAATAGTTGATCCTGTCAAATTTCTCGAAATTACTTTCTGACCAATAGCATTTAATACTTCAACCTTTGCTCCGTTGGTAATACCATTTACCACAATCTGTCTATTAAGAGTCGAAATCCATACTGTACTGTTACTTTCAGGATTAATTTTGGTAGTTACCGAAGGAACACGGAATGTCAACGTAAAACGGCTGCTGTTGGTGGTGGTGATGTTCGAGTTGAAGTTGTAACTGCTACCATCACTTAAATCTGTTATAACCGGATAGTTAGTATCCGCATAGTCTTTCAGAATAACCTGAGTACCTACCTGGAAGTTAGCTATCTGTGTTGCTCTGATGCTAAAATCACCTGAAGTAAGGGTTGTAAATCCAAGTGGCATTTCCGTTTCGTAAGGAATTTGATTTAGTCCGTTGATAGCCAGTTGTTGGTTATCGGCAAGAGTATATAGTTCAGGAATGAATGAACTTCCGTTGCTCATTTTCTGAGAATCATATATGTCATATCCGTTGGTTGCATTCGGGTCGGAATAGAGAAGTGTTTCATCGCTGTTGATTCCGTTAGATACCAGCAGGCGAAGTGCCGGTTGTACAGAGGCTAGCTGACTTTTCACTTTCAGCGGATTCAGTGTATCAGCTGTTGCGTGAGTACGGTAGCTGTTGCTGAAATCTACGCTTGCTGACGCTTGCCCTGAACTTACTCGTACCCAGAATGCCTGCATAGGTGGAACAGTGCCTACTATGTAGGTATTGTTGCCACTGGCATTGATATACTGACCCGAGGTAGTATTATAAGTGTCAAACTTATAAGTTGTTGAATTATTTATCTGAGTCCTGTACCAGATAGATTTATCTAAATTAGTCGATGAATTTATTACCGTTCTTGCATTCAGATAAGATGGATAAGGATTCCCTATCAAATTAAATCCTGCATGGTCGGGAGTTGAAGTTCTGTAAACGGTCAGGCTCGGTGTCGTTCCGCTATTCAGATTTCCTCCGGTAAAATTCAGTGTTACTCCATCTGCAGCCGGTTTTACAATATAGCCTAATCCGGGAGTTAAGGAGGCTGAATTACTGGTTACAGAGGTCCATCCTGCAGGTGAGCCTTTGGTTTCATCGTACCAATATAACAAATTTGAACTGCTTTGTGGGTTTATAACGCTTGCAGTTGCTAAACTTACAGGCGTTGTTATATACCAGTTGCGCGATTTGCTAAGGTATTGCTGTACGGTAGTTGTTCCTGTTACAGTTAAACCTCCGTTCTCAGTTTTATCCACAAAAGTAGCTGTACCAGACAAACTACTCTGAAGAATTATACTTCCTGTTGTAAGTGTTCTACCTGAATTTAAGGTAAGTTTAGCTGTTGGAGCTACTGTTACAGAATTCACGGTAGTATTCGCATCGATAGTTAGAGTATTACCTGCAGTCACCGAAAGATCACTACTTGCAGAAAGTGTCAGTGAAGATACATTGGTATCTGAAGTGATATTACCGGTAGAATAGATGGTAAAAGTGTAAGCCGATGTGCTGGCAGCAACATAATTAGTTCCAGCTGTAGCAATATAAACAACCTGATAAGTACCGGCATTGCTTGGTGCAGTGGCAGAAGAAAAACCTTGAGTATCGGTACTGCTATAAAGCAATGAAGGAGTTCCATCGCCACTGTAACTTACTGTGGCAGGACCTTGTTCCGAACCATTGTATGTAAAGTTTTGAGTTCCCGATATGCTAATGCTTGGCGTTGCTTTTGATACGGTAATTGTAGCACTGGCTGCCGAGAAACTATAATTCCCAGCAATTAAACTAGTTACAATTGGAGTAATCGTTACACCCGAAGTACCGGCATTGGTTGTATTAGTATAGGTTGTTGAATAAGAAATTGAACCCCCAATTACTGTAGCATCTTCTCCTGTAATAAAACCTGTTGCTGCATACGTTCCTGCACCGGTTACGGAAGATGCTGCTGTGCCATACGATACAGTTTGATTTTGGGCGGTTATGGTCAATGCTTTAGCCGTTACCGTATTTCCACTGGCAGCAGTTGTAATATCTACCGGAGTTGCCCCCGAAGATGTCAAAACAATGTTTTTTGAATTATAAGTACCACTTACAGTTGCTGTAGCTTTTAATCGAATATAAACCGTACCACTTGCCGTAAAATCTACAAGTGATCGGGCATAAGTAGCTGTAGCTGCATACGTTGTTCCATCGCTCGAAACTTCATAGCCTGTGGGAGCAGTAGCAGTAATAGCTCCTACTAAATTTGCACCTGAAATTGAAAACGATTGAGGAGCAGAAACTGTTCCATAAGTAGTTGTAAATGCAGTAGCTGTTGCAGCACCGGTTATGGTTGCAACATTAGGCGTTCCTGTTTTAGTTACACATGGCACACCATCACCGTTTGAGTTTAACGCCCTGATTTGAACATTATAGCTTGTGCCATTTGTTAATCCTGAAATAACAAACGGACTGGTTGTTTGGGGTGTTAATAGTGCTGTAAATGAAGTACCACCATCGATAGAGTATTTATAGTTTGAAATAGCGGCACCACCCTTAGTGCTTACACTGGGTGCTGTAAATGTAACCGACAACTGACCACTTACATTGTTACTTGCAACTGTAACAGCTGTAGGTACTCCCGGAAGCATTGATTCATAAGCTCCTATATCAGGCCGCGCATCACGCCCGGTACCTCGTTGGTCAGTAGTCTGAAGACCGCTCAAACCGGTTGCATCCGGATCGATAGCAGTTTGTAATGAAGTTCCGGCTAACAAAGCATGAGTTTTTACATAACTACCATCGGGTAGAGCTGTTGTTCCACCATTGTCGGTTAAAGTGGTGTTTAAAATCGTTGAAATATCGGCAGTTAAATTCACATTGACGGTAGTTGTAGTTGAATTCCAAGAAGGTGTGCCACCATACAAATTTCTACCGGTAGTAGAAGTTACCGAACCTAAATCTCTACTGGCACTGCTGCTGTTACTATTATTACCGGCAACAATGCAATAATTTAGTACAACAGTACCATTTGCTTTATCTACACCACCACCGGCTACATTACTTGTTGGATTCCCTTGCACGTAATTTCCAGTAATGGTACAGTTTGTAAACGTTATGGTCGGAGCCCATGAAGAATTTCCGCCACCGCCAATTTCTACACCACCACCAGCACTTGAGGCAACTGAAGTATAATTACCTGATATAGTACAATTGGTAAATATACAGTTACCTGTATAATTATTTGTTACACCTTGTAGATAAATACCACAACCAAAAGTACCGGTAATAGTATTTCCACTTACCGTGCTACCTAACATAGTCAGACTGCTTGATGCGGTTGAACCACCTGCTAACAAGGCAATACCACCGCCTCGATATCCGGAATTATTGTATATCGCACAATTTGTAATCGTAGTTGTGGCAGCTGCACTTGCAATGCCACCTCCATAATTTGCAGCTGAAGTACTTGTATTTCCACTTACAATACAATTAATCATTTCCAATTTGCTGGCTGCATTATTGCCCTGAACATAAACAGCAGCTCCACCCGTAGAACTATTATTGGTAATTTTACAACTGGTAAGTGAAACAATAGATCCGGACGCAATAGTGGTAATAGCTGAACCTTGTCCAGCTCCACCCGTATTGCTATCAAAGGTACAACTCGTGGCTGTAAATGTAACTCCACTCACCTTTACAGCGGCAGGATTTGCATTCTTGAATGTACAACCAGTTGCAGTTAATGGTCCCGATGCACTTAATATTGCTCTATTAAAGGTAATATTTTTTAAAGTTAGGGATACACCCGCAGAGTTGAGTAACATATTTGCACTAGATGCAGTATTGACTTCAATGGTATTCGCTCCACCATCAATAGTAGTTGTCTTGCCAACAGTAGGTAAAGCAGAACCCAGTGTAATGGTATAACTTCCCCCAAAAGTAATGGTATGAGGAGTGCTGGCATCAGCATTGGCTCTTGTTATCACGTCACGCAATGTACCTGAATTAGCTGTAGCACCATCTCCATTATTTGTAACTGTAAAATTTGTTGAAAAAAGATTCAGCGAACAAATCGCCAGAAGGAACAGGATTGTAATTTTTGTTTTCATAAAATATAAATTTTAAAGATTAATTTATAACTATCAATTGCTTTTGGGTTTACTTAAAAAAGCCATATATTTGCTGTACAAAGCAGGAGATATTTTCTTTTTCAATGTTTCAAAATACTCTTTGGTGGAGATATTGGCAGCTTCTTTCTTGTCTTGTGGAGTTGTTGCAAGCTTGCAGGCAGCAGAAGTGCGTAGAGTTCTACTAATAAACTCATCGGTAAAAATGGTCGAGTCGGCTGGTGTGAGTTTTAATTCGTCTTTGAATTTACCCACGTATTCTTTGGCCTGCTTAATAATCCAATTTGGAATTTCCGTTTGAGTAGTTTTTTGAGACTGAGCTGATAAGAAAAAACTTGCAGCAATTAATACCATGCAAGCAATTAATGAGATTCTTTTGTTCATGTTTTTTTGTATTATGGAATTAGTATTTAAAGCAATGTGAAACGTTCTATAATACTATGACACAAAAGTCTAGCTCAACCCTTACCTTTAAGAATTATTTTGCCAACAATTAACACAAAACATTCAGAATGAGAGACTTTTGCAAAAAAAAACGTCCGCAATACTAGATTACTGACGATTTGAATTTACCAAGAAATTTGTCCGAATGGCTACATTACTTTCTATCTCTTTGGCTCTCAATTAATCAATTCTATTTCCTGCTTAAGCTTGATATCTTCGGAACTGACTCCAATCATTATTTCGAACTTACCCGGTTCAACTACCCAATTCATATTTCGGTCAAGCAGTTCAAAACATTCCGGCTTTAGGGTAAATTTCACGGTTTTGGTTTCGTTTGGATTGAGTGGAACTCTCTCAAATCCACGTAGCTGTGAATCGTAGGTTATCACACTGCTAACTTTATCACGCAGGTAAAGTTGTACCACCTCATCTCCCTTTCTGCTGCCGGTATTGGTTACATCTACCGATACATTGATTTCACCCTTGGTTTGTTGTTTCAGCGGTGTTACTTGCAAATTTTTATATTCAAAAGTGGTGTAGCTCAACCCGTAACCAAACGGATATAATGCTCCAGTAACGCGGGTATGTCCTGTTCCATTAGGTCCGTTTTTGGGTTGGTCGCCATGCGAACCGGGCTTAAACGGAAAGTTTAGTTCTATCTGCCCCACACTTTTCGGGAAAGTAACCGTCAGTTTGCCTCCTGGATTATAATCTCCAAACAGCGTTTCGGCAATGACCTTACCGCCCTGATAACTCGGAAACCAAGCTTCTAAAATAGAGGGTATATATTTATTAGCCCAATTAATGGTGAGTGGCTGACCGTTAATGAGAACCAATATCACCGGTTTACCGGTAGCATAAAGTGCTTCCAGTAATAGTTGTTGACGACCAGGCAATTCGAGAGAAGAACGTGAGCGACTTTCTCCTGTGCGCAAATCATCTTCACCCAGCACGGCAATGATTACATCACTTTCATTCGCAAGGGTTACAGCTTTATTTTTGTCGTTTTGTTCCTGTTCTGTCCATGCAGTTGACATTAACTCGCTTTCAGGCCAGTTTGCATCCACCACTTCGCAACCTTTGGCATATCTTACTTCTGCAGCGTTACCCAGATAGTTTCTAATCCCGCTTAAAACTGTTACTGTTTTGAATCCATTGGGGCCGTACCTACTGGTCATAAAATTATCTTCATCGGCAAGAGGACCAGTTACCAGAATGCGTTTTATCTTCGTTTTATCCAGTGGTAACAGGTTTTTGTCATTTTTCAGCAGCACCAACGATTGCTGTTGCATTTCCATTACAAAGTCTTGATTTTTATCAGCTCCCACAATCTTGTCAGCCGCTTTTGGGTCTTCGGTATATGGTTTATCAAATAATCCCAATCGAAATTTCACATTCAATACTTCAGCCACACGTTTATCAATGGTTTGCATGGATATTTTACTTTCGGCAATCAATCGGCGAATGGGAAGAATAAAGTCGCTTGGAGGCGTAAAGTGCGTACGTACATTCAATCCGGCTTCAAGTACTTGACGCACAGCATCGTCATAACTATCGGCAACATGATGTTTTGTTTTCACATATTCTACCGCTTCGCTGTCGCTCACCACAAATCCATCAAAACCATATTGCTGACGTAACAATTCAGTCATAAAATAATAACTGGCAGAAACCGGAACACCATCCCAATCGTTGTAACTGCTCATCACACCCATAGGATGCGCTTCCTGAATCACTTTTTTGAAAGGATATAAATGCAATTGATGCAGCTCGCGTGGTGCAACATGCGGATCGGTACGACAATTTCCATCGCGACCGCCTTTTGGCACACTATAAACAGCATAATGTTTTAGGGTTGATGCCACTCCTTGCGATTGAATTCCTTTCACCATTTGAGTACCAAGTGTGGCAATTAAGAACGGGTCTTCACCGTAACATTCCAAGGTTCGTCCCCAGCGTTGGTCGCGTACCACATCCAAAATAGGAGCATACACATTGGAATATCCCAAGGCTTTGGCTTCACGGCCGGCAATTTCGCCAGCCTTTCGAACCAGTGGCGAATTCCATGTTGAACCTACAGCTATTGGAGCTGGCAGCGGAGTGGCTTTTGTATGATTCAAACCATGAATCCCCTCATTGCTGAAATCAACAGGGATTCCTAATCGGGTTTCCTCTACAAACCATTTCTGTATTTTATTGATGGCAACCACATGATTGCTAAAGGGATAAATCAAATTATAAGATCTTTTATATCCTTTGCCTACCCCATTCAGTTGCTCGTCGATATTGGCAATACCATCTTTCCATATTTCATTTTTCCAATTGGCAGTAGGCAGTGAATCTTTTAGCACCCGACCGTAACCATACAAGGTAGCCAGCTGACAGGTTTTTTCATTCACGGTCATCTGACTTAATAAATCCTCCACGCGCTTATTTACAGACTGAGTTGGGTCTTCGTAAATATCTTTTTTGCCATTTTTATTCAGGTCTATCCAGCCCTGATGATAAATGGATTGAGCGAAAAGATTGGTTGAGAATATAATCCAAAGTAATGCAATAGATAAGCGGATGATTTTATTAGTAAGCATAATATATTGATTTAAAAAATGATGGACAGCACAAAAATCAGTATTCTATTGGTCATAATATTATTGTTATGTTTTTATTTTTCAATCAATAAAAACATTAACACATCGTGCGAAACCAGCTCAGTATTGAGGTTCTTTTTGGTAGTACCCGATTGTTTATTTGTCCATACATCAATCAATTTATATTCTGTTTTTCGAGTATTAAATTCTCGTTTAGACAAATCATCGTAAATTATATGCTCTTTCCAATTGTATTTCAGCATCTTGGCCGTCCTTGCTCTATTGAGGAAACAAATCGCCCATTTTTTATGCTGTAAAGGTTTTATCCACACGTCTATACTATCAATAGTTTTGTATTTTAATGCCTGAATACCGAGCGAATCCTGATCGACTGCAATAACAATTTTATTGGTCAATATCTCTTTTGTGGTTTCCTTCATCTTGCGTAAATCATTTCCTGCAATCAGGGGAGCTGCCAACATAGCCCAGATAGAGAAATGAGCACGGTTTTCGGCCGGGGTAAGATTTCCATTTCCAACCTGCAACATATCTGGGTCATTCCATCTCCCCGGCTTAGCGTATTTACGTAAATCAGTATTAATATCAATAATTTCATCAACTCCGATGTGCGACCACTTCGCTTTATCATGTACCGGTGTATACCAAAATTGACCTATATCCGTATTTGTACGCCAAAGTTGAGCAAATTTCGGAGCCCAATCACAGGCATCAATACCAGGACAACAAACACTGTAAATCATGGGTCTATTATACTTTGAGATGGCTTTTGAAAAAAGAGCATATTGCTGAATCTTTACTTCATCAAATCCCTTGGGAACTTTACATCTGTCAACCTTCACATAATCAACACCCCACGAACCAAAAGTTTGAATATCGAGATCTTCATTACCCCACGAAGCTGGGAAATTGCCTTTGGCACATGTGCAATTTCCTGCTGCCGTATATATGCCAAATTTCAAGCCTTTGGAATGGACATACTCTGCCAGCGCTTTCATTCCACTCGGAAATCGTACTGAGTCCGATTGCAGACGGCCATTCTCATCGCGTTTTTTAGACATCCAGCAATCATCTAGATTCAGATAAATATATCCTGCATCTTTGAGCCCTGATGACACCATCGCATCGGCAATTTCTTTGATTTGCTTTTCATCTATTTTTGTTTGAAAACAGTTCCAACTGTTCCAACCCATAGGTGGAGTAAGTGCCAGATTATCGGAATTTTGCGCCATAATTTGAAACGAAATAAGGATAATCGAAAATAAAAATGTTGTTTTTAGTGTTTTCATACTTTATGAATAATTGATTAAATAATTAAAATAATTTTCGTGTCTGATAGTGTTCTTACACTCCTACATTTTGAGCTATTGTATTGATATAAATTAAGTTGATAAGCAAAGATCATTATTGTTAGTTCATAATGGAACTATTTAGACTTTATGATTTGTTAAATTTAAAGCTTATGCGCCTACTGAAATTATCAAAACAGGATACTATGTACATACCTGATTTCAAATCTGATACATTTAATGTGGTAGTTCCACTTTTTACTTTTACCCTTTTACACACTTTTCCGGTCATGGAATAAATCACGACATTAAAATTATTAAAAGGCATATTTTTAAAGTAAATATTAGACTCTACGGCATCGAAATAAACCTGATTGATAGCAGTTTTACTGTTTGGATTTGTTACCGAAGTTATCGGTTTAGATAACACCTTGATGTCATCGATATACATCAGCACCGAACTCAATTGATCAGCATCAAAACGTGGGAAAAAACCGATGTACGAAATAACACTGTCTTTATTGAGGTTAAACTTGCTGGAAAATGCACTTGCAGTTACAAAATCGAAGCTAAGGGTTTGCCATGTATCCATCACATTTAGGGTTTGTGAAAATGTTGCTGGACTTACAGAACCACCACCCCGGAACTGAATCATAGTGCTTTTTGGGGTGTTTTCGGAGGCCCGAAATAGCACTTTAAACTCTACAACGCTATTTTGTTTGTTTAATACCGGTTTGTAGTAGGTGGAGTATACGTTGTTCCATGTGGCAGCTGTAGCACTTCCAGTTTTGGTTATTTTTAATACGTTGGCACTGCTATTGGCTTGGTCGATAAGTGGATTTGCAACCACCGCTTTGGCAACTGATCCTCCGGAACTAGGATTTGTATTCCAATGACTGACAGGATTTGTCTCAAAATCTTCAACCATTGTACTCGGAATAATGGTTACCTTCTCTCCAATAGTGTAAGTATATTCCTTTAGTTGCTGATAGCTAATTACTTGTTGTTCTAGTGACTGAATTTGTGCAATGATGTTCGCCTCGTTGGGTCTATCAGTATCATACGTGCCAAAATAAAACAACGAAGATGGATTGACAGCATAAGCACTATCTACTTTGTGTATTTTCTGTTCAGGAGTAAAAGTTGCAAACTGTTGTTCGGTAAGCACGGCAAATTCACAAGACCGCATAGCTCGCCGTTTGGCTTCAAGGTCGCGTTTGGCATACAGTAAATTGCTAATAGCTTGCGCCTTATCTTTTTGAGGAGTAGCGTATTTTGCCAAATTAATCCCTTGCGAAAATTCCGCACCAGTAAAGTTTCCAATAAATTTAGTGGTTATAGTCAGCGAATAGGTTTTATCAGGCAAAAGACCTTTTACGGTAAGTAGCTCATTGTTTAATTCATTGTAGAAGTCAAAGTGCTTCCACTCAAGTGCTTTTTCGGCACCAATAATCGTAGGCATGGGAAGTGCTTTGGCCAATACATTGAAAGTTCCGCCCGATGTACTATTTAGATTAACGGCACTTATTGTAGCATTATCGTTTCTGGAAATACTATTATCAGCGACATTCAATTCCACATCAGACACTTTTGCTGGCATACCTAATGCTTTCAGATAAGCATAAGCCATTACAAAATGACCTAAGATTTGTGGATGAATGCGATCGGAAGAAACAATTGTAAATGCAGGATCTTTCAACTTTTCGAGAGAATCAATGCGATTCAGGATAGTGTAATAGTCAACAAATTGCAATCCGAATTGCTTTGACCATCGTTCTACCGAATCGCGAAAAACCCCCAATGGTTTGTTACGATAGTCTAATGCAGAAGTACTTACCAGCTTTTCATCAAACATGGTAGGCGATTGTAAAAGTACTTTTATTCCTTTCCCTTTAAATGTATTTACAAGATTTTTCATACCAGTGAAATAGGTATTTTTCGTTGCTTGTTGACTGGCAAGCGTACTGGCAGAGTAAACCCCGTTTACCAACAAAGATGGAGTATAGTAATTTCCGCCTACATCATTCATTCCCAACATCATAGAAATGCAATTGGGATTAAATTCAAGAATATCACCGTTTATTCGTTCCGTCACATCAACAACCTTATTACCACCACATCCGTAATTATTTATCTTTACTTTTTGATGCGGAAAACGAGTTGCCTGATAAAGTGAAACGATAGTGTAAAACTCGCCATTGCGTGTAATGCTATTCCCAACAAAAGCCACATTGTCGTTATCGCTGTAATAGGGATTCGCCAATTGGGCATTGACTGTAAAAAACACCGTTAATAATACAATTCCAGTTAAAGTTCTCCTTTTCAAATAACTCATAATAATATATCTATAAATTCGTTTGTTGTGATTAGTTATTGCTCATAATTAGCGCATTAAAAATTTACTCTCCGTCTTTGTACTACCATCCGAAAGTATGGCTAGATAAACGCCCTTGCTTCTGCCCTTCAAATCAACCACTTGACTTGAAAATTCATAACAATTCCATATTCTCTGCCCCAACATATTGAGAATTTCCAATTTATAATGTTGTCCATTAGGAGCTGAAATATTAAAATTACCATCATTGGGGTTGGGATAGATTTTTAATTTATCTTTTTCGGGTTCATTGAAGCCATTTACGATACCTTTCTTTATTAATATCAGTGACGAATATGGTTTCAGAGTTACTGAGCCACTATAAGTATTCAATTTTACATCGCCATACAAAACATTCCCTAAACTAAAAGTCTGATCTGTGTTATTCGTATTTACCAAAAACCGAATGTATTCGATAGCTGGTTGTGTGATTGAGTCTAACAGATAAGGTGCTACCACAGAATGAACATCAAGCCCCGAATCGACCCATTGTGTATAAGGAATTGATTTCTCAAGCTTCAGAAAAAGCGGTTGCTTTTTGTAAGGTGCACAATAATAATTGTAATCAACATATCCCATTAACTGATTGATTTTCTTGTTTCGAATAGCGTATCCAGCATTTTTATTTACAATTATATTATTATAAATACTGTCTATGGAATGAAGAGTTGTATCACTTGTTACGCTTGTTTTTGAAATTCCATAGATGTTATAATCACAATCATAAATGGTATTACAATAAATTTTCACATTTTTAGTATCCGTTTGGAGAAAAATACCAGCATCGCCAGAGTTGAAAACTGTATTATCATGGCATATCATACCATCCGATTTAGCATCAAAATAGATGGATCTGGTTTTAAGTCTGGGTTGAAGATTGCTTCCTTCATTACCATCACAGCCATCGGAAATTATATTCTCCGAAATATCCAAAGCGGTGTGTGCATAATGGGTATAAATGCCTCCAGCATCGCCAATCACTAAGTTATAATGCTTAATAATATTTCTGTTTATCGTTGAATTAGTAGTTGAATATGCATACATGCCGTTGTGACCTACTGAATCGATTAAATTTCCGGTAACCGTTGCATTGGATAAGGTGGAAATAATAATTCCTGCATCATCTGACACATTTAAAGTGCTAAACAATGCACATCGTCTGACAGTATTGTTTTTAATCAGTACATTTGAACCCCATTGTGCTCTGATTGACGCTCCATTGTTTTGCTCGAAAAGTGAATTTGAAATGGTAAAACCCATACCAGCGGCACTGCTCACACACAATGTTCTACCACCATGATTGCGAAAAACACATTGATCCATCGTAACATTATTGGGGCTAACAAAACACACTCCTGCCTTATTAATGAAAGCTGCTGAAACGGTGTCATTCGATTCGTAAAAACCCATTTTGGAGAAAACCAGATTTTTAACTGCATTGGCCATAAGTATTCTGTTTAGACTTGGTGCTCGTATTGACATCGTATTGGGATTCACTGTACTGTAAATATAAATGCTGTCTTTTGCAATATCATGACACCATTCCCCTTGTGTATCTAATGTGTTAATGTGATTGGTGAATATATACCCTGTTCCCAAATCGAAAGTTGAATGTCCTCTGAAATAGATTTGAGTACCGCTGTGCTGTACATTGCTAAAACTGGTCATATCATAGAAAATGGGTTTAAACACCACTGTTGCACCCGAAAAATTAACGGTATTAGTTAGATTTTTGTCAACCAGAATAGAATCACCGACTCTTCCGCTGATAACACGCCAACCATTCAGTCCGTTTCCATTGTTAAGGTCTAATCTGTTTGGGTAACGACCTATTTCCTGAGGTTTGCCGTTTATATACAGTCCATTAATGCGATAGTTAGAATTATTATTAAAATATGCACGCCATATATTGCCTTTAACATTCACCCAATTGGTTACAGGCAAAGAACCTGTAATAATGGGTACGGTTGCAGCAGTTCCATACCCCGAAAAGACGATAGGTTTTAGTGAACTTGCACCCGAACAGCTGACATTTAAACATCCATAAAACACATCACCGTGGTTAAACAGAATGCTATCACCCGAAACAAAACTACCATTCATAGCATTTACCTTGTCTATACTTTTCCATGGTGCAGATAGCGTTAGGCCGGCATTTGAGTCATTACCGGTTAAAGCGACATAGTAGTTTTTTGCTGTTGCAAGAACAGAAAAAAACACACAAACAAAAATTAGAATACTATTTTTAGCCATTGTTCTTTCAATTATTTTAATTCCACATCAATAACATCTGCAAGAGCAGTCCTTGTTACATCTTTTTCAAGAATTGTTAGTTTGCCATTTTCAAAACTATAATTCACATTCTTACCTGTAGCCAAAAGCGTTACAGTCTTTACTTCCTCTGTGCCTGTCAACTGTATATTTTCATATTTTTTATCGGCTAATAAAAATAAATACCGATGTTGTTTTTTGGCTGTGGCATATACGGTGGCAGTTTCGGCATCACTCAAAGCCGTACAATCGGTCAGGGAAGCTCCGTTCACTTTCATCCAATTCGCAATTTCGGTCAGACGATTGGTCATATCGGTATTAATCACCCCTTCTTTGGTTGGTCCAAAATTCAACAAATAATTCATATTCAACGACCGTGATTGTATGAATTCAGCTAAAAGAGCAGTAGTAGTTTTTAATGGTACTTTGGTAATAGCCCATGTCCATTGTGCCACTGTGCTACAGAATTCAGCCCAACCGGTTTGTTTATTAACTTGTTTGGACAGGTTAGCTTCAAACGTTTTAAAATCACCATAACCAAAGAAACGTGGACTTACTAAAATACCGGGTTGCAAAGTGTGAATTTCATCCATGGTAATACATTTTTTCCACGACTTATTCCCTTTGGGTATATCAGGTGCACCATCAAACCAAATGACATCTATTTTTCCGTAATTGGAAAGGAGTTCTGTTACTTGACCCTTGATATAGAGAGCCACTTCATCGTAATGGGCTTGTTTTTCTACTTCGCTTTTTTCAGAAGTGCGCACCTGAAGGTTTTCATCCAATCGGGGGATATTGGGATATATTTTTCGAACCTTATAATACATAAAGTCCTGATAATCTTTATTAAAATACCAATCTGGACCGGAATAATACAGTCCCACCTTCAATCCATATTTACGACAAGCTTCCACATAAGGTTTAATCAAATCTTTGCCGCCCATGTAATTTTTAGTGTTGAAATTACCGTACTTGCTTGGCCACAATGCAAATCCATCGTGATGACGGGTGGTAAATACCATATATTTCATACCTGCGGCCTTGGCAGCTTTCGCCCATTCTTCAGGTTTGTAATTCGTTGGATTAAAATACTTTGCCTGTTCCCAATATTCAATAGGAGTAACACAAGTGTTATCATCTTTGCAATTGTTTCTGATAAAATAATCGCCCGAAGCCATTACCTTTTTTACTTCGGCAGAATCCAATTTAAACTGAGCAATCTTCATTCCTGCTATCATGGGCCACGACAAATCAAGCTGTTTTACCGAACAGATACCAAAATGTATAAACATACCAAATCCCGCATCGGGAAACCACTGTGCATCGGGATGTTCGGTTCGTTTATAGCTCGCCTTATTGTCTTCTACAAACCCAATTTGAGCATGTTCCAATTTAAAAGCATTGGGGTCATTTTTCTTAGTATCGTTATTCTGTGAAAACAGCGTTAAACATATTAATACGAATAAAACGAAGGTGATTTTGAATTTCATGTATGTATTGTTATTTGAATTATCTATCTTCTAGTAAATAATATTAATTTACATATTACTTACTTTTTCAACGGAATAACCATATTCCACGATTTGGTGGCATTATTAAAACCACCCGGACCATCCATTGTGGCAAAAAACAGGTAAGCTGGTTTTTCATTTTCAAAAATCATAAAGGGTCTTTCCAGCTGACCTTGAGTGCTAACTGTTCCATCCTCCCACTCTATGGTTCGTGAGTATGCTTTCGGAGATTTGTCGATTTGCCAATGAATGGCATCTGTCGAATGAGCCGATACACCACCTCCTTTTTCGCCTGTATATTTGCCTGCTTGATCTTTGAAAATCAAATGATAAGCCGTTTTATCTTTCCACAAAAATGGGTCTTCTGCTTCTCCCTGCTTTTCTACATCAAAAATGGGCTGGTCATTGTTCAATACCTTGTAAGGTCCCATAACAGTTGGCGCATAAGCAACACCCAATGCCATTGATGAAAAAGTATTGTCTTTGTTGTATCCACGTCCTTTAAAAACCATCATCACCGACCCATCTTGTTGAATAAAAGGTGTAGGATTGGAAGTCAGATAGCTGTAAAAAGTATTGGGCTTGGACTCCAATATCGGCTTGATCATGCGTTTCCACGGCCCATACGGACTATCGGAAACTGCAATTCCTATGCGTTTATTAGAACGTGCCACAATGCACCACTTGCTGGCAAGGGTCAGTTCATCGTAAGTTGGTTCTGCAAAAGGATGCGTTGAACCAATATAAAACAAGTAATATTTTCCTTTGTATTTCTGAATGGCTGGATTGTGCGTCATGCGTCCATCCCAGTATTGTGCGCCACGTGCCGGCAAAGCCACATCGCTGAAACGATAGGGTCCGGTGGGCACATCTGATACGGCATGCACCACTTCCGAAGCTACCATCCATCCTGGATGAAAAGGCAGGCTCTTGGGAAAACGCGAAACATAAATATGATATTTACCATCATAGCCTTTCACAGCCGAACCGCACCACGACCAGTATCCTTCACTTTCGAAAGCGGGGGTTTTGGGTGCTTTGTTTAAACTGCTGAAAATTATATTCTCAGATGTGTTTTTAAGCTCCACGAGGTTTTCTATTTCCTGAAGGAATGCGTTTTGCATGGGCAAAAACAGCGTAAATACTATGAAAAGAATTTTCTTCATAAAATGACGGTGGCTAATATTTTACTAATTTCGAACTAATTTAAACCTATGAGCAACTGGTTGAGCTACTTTATAAGCTTTTGTTCTCAGCAAATCCAATTGTGTAGTATAATCCTTTTCGCTAGGCTTATTTTCAAAGTAACTGTTAAGCTGAAGCTTAAAATAGCTATTGCCTTTGTATTGAGCCTCAAATTTTTGAGTTAAGTAACTCTTTAAAGAATCAACATTCGATTTATTGGGTGCTGTTCTGTAATTGTAATTGTATTCAATAAACTTCAATCCTCTCAGTTTGGACTCGAACGTCCATAAATCCGCCAAAACAGAACGCACTTTGAGAGCTTGTTGATATTGAGGCGTTTTTGTGTTCGTTGCGAGATTAATTCCCTTTTGAAACTCTGAATTTGAGAAATCACCTACTTTTATATTGTCAATCAGTAAACTGTAGTTTCCTTCTTTCAAGCCTTTCACCTGAAGCAATTCCACATTCAGCTCATCCACAAATGGCACCAACCCGATTGCCTCCGTTTGGGTATCAGCTATTGGGAAAGGCAATGCACTCTCCGTCACATCAAATTCAACCTTCTCTTTTTGCCACTTCACTGACTGAAATTCTACATTTAAACTGCTTTTATTTGACGACTTCACATCTTTCTCGACGAGCATTTTTGATACATATCGTGGTGCTTTTTCTGTTTTCAGAAATTGATACGCCATCACAAAATGACCTGTAGGTCCTGGATGTACCCGATCTTTACTTGTTAGCGTAGCACTTGGATCTTTTTCCTGAATTTGTTGATTCAGGTTGGTCATAATTGTCCAGTAATCAACTGTTTGTAGTGAATACTTGGCAGCCAGCTCGCCCATAAAATCGGCACAACGTTTTAATGCATCATTTACCCCTAAACCATTTGAGGTTGGCAACACAGCCGTTTGGTCATAAATGGATGGTTTTTGTAGTATGACTTTGATTTTACGTTCTAAAAAAATGGATACTATCTTTTCAAGATTGGTTTTATAAAGACTGATGGCATCTTCACGTAGTTTTAAGGTATCAGCATTGGTGGTTGGTTTTGCGCTGTATAATGACCGGCTAACGTCGTTCATACCAATCATTATTACTGCCTTGTTTGGTTTATTCACCATTATATCATCCTCCATTCGGGTCAGCACCTGCTCGGTTCTATTGCCTGAAATACCGCAATTAAAAAACAATAAGGGTGCGTTTGGGAATCGTGTAATATGATAAAGAAGAATGTTGTGATGAAAATCTCCCTGGTTGGTAATGCTGTTACCTACAAAGCAAACACGGTCATCTTTCTGGAAAAAAGTGGTTTCTTTTTGGCAATACAAACTTGTACTGACAAATGCCAGTAAAACAAATAGAATATGTTTCATTGATTATAAAGTTCTAAAAATGAGTAGTATAATTCATTTAAAATACAACTTTTTGAGAAAAATTTCCTTTATTCGAGCGTAAACGGATAATATATAATCCGGAAGGAACAGCAACTGTCTGATTGCTTTTTACTGCTATCTTTTTCAATGTCATTCCATTGAGTGTAATTACTTCGAGTGTACCATCTACCAGTAATTCAATAGCCTTGTTTTTTACAACAAACAATTGATTTTGGTCAATAACCTGATTAATAGCTGAAATAGCCCCATATTCATAAGCACCCATATCGGGAGTGGCATCTCGCACAAATCCGCGTTGGTCAGTGGTTTGCAAACTTGTGCTTGCAGCTGTTGGGTTAATGGCTGCACCTCCAATAATGAGTGCATGAGTTTTTACATAACTTCCATCGGGAAGTGCTGTTTTTCCGCCATTATCAACTAAGGTGGTATTTAAAATAGTAGAAATATCGCCCGAGAATGCTACATCACCAATTGGAGCAGGTGTTCCCCAAGAAGGCATTCCACCATATAAGTTTCTACCTGTATCTGAGCTCATAAAACCTGTTGCACTGGTTATATCTTTCCCTGCAACTGTACTGTTTGTGTTATTACCTGCAACAATACTGTAGTTTACTTTCAACGAAACTGTTGTTCCCCCATCCTTGCTGATACCACCACCTACTGATGTGGCTGTATTTCCTGAAGTGGTATTTCCTGTGATTGTACAATTGTTCACTATGAAGTTGCATATCCATACAGTTCCAGAAGCACCACCTCCAAAACCAATTCCACCACCACCGTTGGTAGCATGTGTGTTTGTATTTCCTGAAAAAGTACAATTGGTCAATGAAGTTAACCCTGTTACATCAGTAGATGCTCCTTGAATATATAATCCACCACCATAAGTAGTCGTTGTATTTCCGCTCACTGTACAATCTGTCATGGTAAGGCTGCATTTTGTTGTTGAGTTTCCAACTAACAAGGCAATACCTCCACCACGGATAGCAGAATTATTGTAGATTGCACAATTAGTAATGGTGGTAGGGGCAGCTGAGGCAATACCTCCACCATAAGCTGATGCTGCATTTGTATTCTGGTTTCCACTAATAATACAATTTGTAATAGTCAGTGAACCAATACCCGACCCTTTGTGATAAATGGCGGCACCCCCACTAGAACTGTTATTCGTAATCTTACAACCGGTTAATATTACTACAGCGGCTGACGATAATGTATTGATTGCCGAACCTTGTACAGTTGAACCTGTATTACTGTCAAATACACAATTATTAGCTGTATAGGTAATTGCATTTACCTTCACAGCACTAGTTGTAGCTCCTTTGTAAATGCAATTCGTAGCTGTGGTTGTACCAGAGTAACTTGAAACAAGCTTATCGAATGTCAGATTATTTAATGTAAGTATTCCAGCTGCGACATTGGTTATACTGTTGGTAGATGTGCTAAAACCCACAATCGTTTCCTTGTTGGTTTGCCCATCAATAGTTGTAATCTGCGCAATTGCTGGTAGAGCCGTTGCCAATGTGATGGTATACGAATTATCAAACGTAATACTGTGAGGTCCAGGGTATTTATTGAGCGTATCAATAGCTGCACGAAGTGAACCTAAACCGGTATCGTTGCCGTTAGTAACGGTAATATTGGTCGAAAAAATAGTTATCGACCAAATAGCAGAAAGAATAAGTAATGTAATTTTTGTTTTCATAATACTTTGTTTTATATGGTTTAAAAATAAGCCCCCTTCTGATAAAAAAGGGGCTCAAAATTTTTCTTATAAAATTACTTTTTTGATGGATATTGTATTTTTTATCTTGGTTCTAATTACATAAATACCGGTTGGTAATTCAGTCTTCAAATAATCAGCATTTTCTATTTTGAGTAATTCGCAACCCTGTATATTAAATACTTCTATAGTTCCAGCTTCAGTCAGATAAATAGTATTTCCTTTTACTGAAATTTGGCTTCTATTGGATGTTTCTGCAACTGAAGTTCCCAAATCTGTAGTTACTATTTCTGATTGTGCTGACTCATTGGAACTAAAATATTTTACATTATTACCAATTGCTGTTACAGTAAATGTATAACTTGTATTGTATTGCAATCCGTTAATTGTTACAGAAGTGGCAATAGGATCGATAACATTCACTGTTTTCACAAATGAACCATTCTGATATACTTTTACATCATAACTTATTGCATTAGTTACTGCAGTCCAGTTAGCAGTAATTCCTGTTGGTGCTGTGGATGCGGCTCCTAAATTTGGAGTTGATAATAAAACTCTTTCATACGACCCAATATCGGAAGTGACATCACGAGTCAAACCACGTTGATCGGTAGTTGGCATTCCACTGACACCTGTTGCATCAGGATTTACTGCTGCACAAGCTGCCACAAGAGCATGAGTCTTTACGTAGCTACCATCCGGCAAAGCTGTTGTACCACCATTGTCAGTTAAAGTAGTATTTAAAATAGTTGAAATATCGTCCGTTAAAACTACATTCCCTGTTTTAACAGAAGTACCCCATGATGGTGTACCACCATATAAATTTCGACCTGTATCAGAGGAAATAAAACCGGCTACACTGGTTATGTCTTTTCCTGCAACTGTACTGTTGCTATTGTTACCCGCTACAATGCTGTAGTTAAGTTTCACAGAAACCGTTGTTCCTCCATTTTTATTAATTCCACCACCTACTGATGCTGCCGTATTCCCAGAAGATGTATTTCCAGTAATTGTACAATTGGTTACTACAATATTGCATGTCCAGACAGTTCCAGATGCACCTTGACCAAAACCGATGCCACCGCCACCAGCTCCAGTTGATGTATTTCCTGAAATTGTACAATTCGTTAAAGAAATCACATCAGTAACATTTGTAGATGTACCTTGAATACAGATTCCACCATCAACTCCGGTAGCTGTATTTCCACTTACTGTACAATTATTCATAGTCAATTTACTCTTTAGTGTGGCAGTACCAATCAATACTGCTATTCCTCCACCACGATAAGTACAGGTATTCCCTGAAATCTGAGAATTAGTAATATTCATTACAGCCGAACTGGCAATACCACCACCATACGCACTGGCACCCGTATTTGAATTGTTTTTTACTATACAATTGTTTATAGTAAGTGAACTCACTGCATTATTACCTGTTACGTAAATTGCCGGACCTGTTGTAGAAGTATTGTTTGAAACTACACAGTTGTTCAATGTTATTACATTGGTGCTCGAGTTTCCCCAAACAGCAGAACCTGAAGTAGCTGTTGTTTGAGCATTACTGTCAAAAGTACAATTATTGGCAGTAAATGATGCTGAAGCTTTAAGCGCACCAGCAGTACCATTCTTAAAAGTACAATTGTTTGAAATTGCTGTCGAACTTAAACTAACCAACGCTTTGTCGAATGTAAGTTTTGTCAACGTGGTATTTGCCCCTGAAACCAAGCTGTTTCCACTCACGCTATAACCTGAGATTGTAATAGCATTTGCGCCACCATCAATAGTCAACGTTTTAGTTATTGTTGGTAAAACAGTACTTAATGCAATGGTGTAACTTGCATCAAAAGTAATGGTGTGGGGTGTAAGAAGATCAAGATTGGCATCAATAATGGCTTGTCGCAAAGATCCGGCACCAGCATCTCCGTTGTTGCTTACTGTAAAGTTCGTCGAAAAAAGACTCAACGAAAAAATGGTCATAAAAACCAGTAATGTAATTTTTGTTTTCATAATGTAAATTTTAATTGTTGATTAAATTGATTGTAGATTTATAATTTTTAGTTTGTTATTTTTTAAATGGCAATTCATTTTCTGATAAAGGTTTTAAACCATTCCAGAGTATCAGGTCGTTGAGCCCAGCTTTTAAATTTTGAAGCGAGCCTGGAATGGCATTTTCTGCAGGAATTTTATTGTTTTGATAGTCAGTATTTACCGCTACAGAATTGACTGTTTTGGATTGAAAAAATGCTTGTGGCATATTCAATTTCAGTTTTAGGTTCGTGGCATCAAATTCATAGCTAACATCTTTGATGGTCTGGCTATTTTTATCACAAAATTCACCCTTGTTATAGTCGTTCCAGCGAGTTTTCCATGCCGAAAAAGTCATAGAATCTTTTGCACTTTCGTTGATTTTAAACAG
>CAIKVR010000109.1 GCA_903830915.1 uncultured Bacteroidales bacterium | reverse complement strand
GCTTCTTCAATATTAGGAGTAGAAACTCCTTCTTTCATATTAAAACTGTCCACACCCAAGAAAAGTTTGTCACAGTAGAATAGTTTTAAAGTTGATTCCGCAATTGGACCAACTGTAGATGTGGAAGATTCTCTCAAATGTCCACCTAAAAGAATAATTGTGAACTTGTTATAATTAGATAATTCAAGAGCAATATTTATTGCATTTGTTATTATTGTTAATTTATTGAACTTGTGTAGATTTTTTGCAATTTCTAACGTAGTCGTTCCAGAATCTAAAATGATTGTGTCATTCTCTTTTATTAATGTTGCTGCCATTTCTCCAATAGCTCTTTTTTCTTTCGTGTTAAACATTTGCTTTACTTTGATTGCAGTATCATCACCCAATCTCATTTCAGGTAAACGAATTGCACCACCTCTAACCCGCATAAGTAAGTTTCTCTTTTTAAGTTCAGTTAAGTCTTTTCTAATTGTAACTTCAGACACATTCGTTTCTTTACTTAGCGCCGAAACAGTTACTTCAGAACTTTCTTTAAGCGCCTGTAAAATAAACGCTCTTCTTTCTCTTGTTGAAGATAAAGTTTCCATCTTATTTGATTTTAATTGTTCAATAAATTATTTCAATGTGTTTATAATCGCAAAATACTAAATAATAGTTTCGATATGTTTCGAATATATTTCGAAAAATAAAATTATTTTGAGTTTATGATGCAAATGTAATGACATTATTTTGATTATACAATTTAATATCAATAAAAAAACAATGTTTCGAAACATATCGAAACATTATTTTCAGCACAAATATATGAAATAAGCCATGTAAATCAGTATATTAGATATAATTCAAAAAAATGTGTTCTAAAACATAGAATAAATTTGTTTCGAATGTTTCATGTGTTCTTACTTTTGCAAAAGTAAAAAAGACATAAAACAGATACAACAATATAAACTAATTTATTTGAAATGCAAACTAATAAGTTTTATCACACATATAAAGAAATTTACCAACAACCAGAAATGTGGCTGAAGGAATTTCAGTTAGTCGTTAATGAACAAGAAGAAATAAAATCATTCGTTTCGAAACACATGGTTTCAAATGAATTTGAAATTATTTTGACAGGAGCAGGAACATCTGCCTATATTGGCAATGTACTATCATTGATACTGCCTAAAAAGGGATTTGACAATTGTAAAGCTGTATCAACAACTGATCTAATTACTCATCCCGAGGTATTTTTATCTACAAAAAAGAAAATTATTCTAATCTCATTTGCACGTTCAGGAAATAGTCCGGAAAGTATTGGAGCAGTTAATATTGCAAATGAAATATGCTCAGATATAGTGCATATTTTCATTACATGTAATGAGGAAGGAGAATTGGCAAAAATGGCCGATTCCGGAAATACTTTATTGATTCTTTTACCTCCTGAAACGAATGATGTGAGTTTGGCAATGACAAGTAGCTTTTCAACTATGATGTTAGCTTGTTTACTTGTTTTGAATATATATGATATTGAGAAACAATTGCCTCTTATTGAAAATTTATGTAAGAATGCACTGAATATTTTAGATAACTATTCTTTGTTGTTAAAAGAAATTGCAGATCGCCAATTTAAGCGTGCGGTTTTCCTTGGTTCAGGCGAATTAAAAGGCATAGCTGAAGAGTGTCACCTGAAATTACAAGAACTAACAGATGGTGATATAATTTGCAAATTTGAATCTTTTATGGGCTTCAGACATGGTCCTAAGGCTGTAATTAATGATAGAACCATCTTGATTTATTTATTTTCGGATAATGAATACGTATTTCAATATGAAAAAGATTTAGTAGAACAAATAAATTCAAACAATCAAGTAGTTGCACAAATAGCAGTATCCCAATCAAAAGTTGAATTTCTAAGTATAAAATTTGATTTAGAAGTTATAATAAAAAATAATCTTGACGAAACAAATGAATACGGGTTTATTCCATATGTTATTATAGGTCAATTACTCGGGTATTATAAATCAATCTCATTGGGATTAAACCCGGATAATCCTTCAGTTTCAGGTAATATTTCGAGAGTTGTCGAAGGTGTGACAATATATAAAAACAAACATCAAAAACAGATAATATAATTGAAGAGTAATATGGCTAAAACTGAAGATATTTTACAAAAAATCGCTGACTTAGAATCTCAAACAGGAATAAAACGTACATTACTAGCAGTATGTCCCAATTCCATCTCGGTTATTAAAGCTGCATTTCGTTCTGCTAAAAGGAATAATGCACCTATTAAGTTTGCCGCTACATTAAATCAAATCGATGGGGATGGTGGATACACTGGGTTAACACAACTTGAATTTACAAAAATGCTTCGAAATGAGGCAAAAACAATTAATTATACAGGAAAATATATTGTAGCTATTGATCATGGAGGCCCGTGGTTGAAAGATATTCAGAATATCGAAAAATGGGATACTCTGAAAGCAATGAGTGCTATTAAAAAATCATTTGAAGATGCTATATTTGCAGGCTATGATTTAATACATGTTGATCCTACAGTCGATATATTTCTTAATCAAGGAGAAACAATTGATATTAATGTAGTTGCAGCACGAACAGTTGAACTTATTAAACACGCAGAAGAATATCGTAAAAAAAATAATATATCACCAATTTCTTATGAAGTTGGGACTGAAGAAGTACACGGTGGTTTGGCTGATGAATTAGTTTTTGATACCTTTATTCTTCAATTAAAGGAAGGTTTAATAAAATCAGGTCTTTCAGATGTTTGGCCTTGTTTTATTGTTGGTAAGGTTGGAACTGATTTGCATACGACCACTTTTGATAAGGAAGTAGCTAAAACGCTCACAGATAAGGTGAGACCTTTAGGCAGTTATATCAAAGGTCATTATACTGATGGAGTAGTAAATCCGGAAGATTACCCCATATGTGGAATGGGTGCAGCCAATATTGGACCTGAGTTTACAATAAGCGAATATGAAGCACTTGTAGAATTAGAGAAAACAGAACAAGAATACTACAAAAAAGGTGAAATTGCCCAATTATCAGAAATAAAGTCCACATTATGGTCGTTGGTAAAAACTTCAAATCGTTGGAAAAAATGGTTACAAAAAGATGAAATCGGAAAAGAATTTGAGGAACTATCTGAAAATAAAAAAAAATGGTTAGTACAAACAGGTTGTCGCTATATTTGGCAACACCCCGAAGCTTTAGTTGCCCGCTATAGGCTTTATGAAAATTTGAAAAGATTCGGAATTGATGCTGAATCGGTAGTATTAGGGAGAATTGAACACGATATGGATAAATATTTTTATGCATTTAATCTCGTAAACTTTAATGATTATTTAGTATGAAGCAGTATGATGTAATAGCAATTGGCGAATTAAATGTAGATTTAATTTTAAATGGAATTGAAAGAGATATTGAAATAGGCAAAGAAATATTTGCTAAAGATATGTTACTGACATTAGGTAGTTCTACTGCAATTTTTGCAGCGAATACATCTTCGTTGGGAGCCAAAGTTGGTTTTGTCGGAATGATTGGAAAAGACAGTTTTGGACAATTAGTGAAAGACAGTCTGATAAGCAAAGGGGTTAGCACTGATTTTATTATTGAAACAGATAAATATGCTACCGGCGTTACTGTTGGAATGAATTATGGGGAGGAAAGGGCAATGGTAACTCATCAGGGTCCAATGGATGTGATGACTTTTGATGATATAGATTTATCGGTTTTTGAGTCAACCAAACACATTCACATTTCATCTGTATTTTTTCAAGCAGGATTGAAAAATGATTTAGTAAAAATACTCAAATATGCTACCGAAAAAGGGATTACTACTTCACTTGATGTACAATGGGATCCAAGTGAAGAATGGGATTTTGACTATAAAGCAATTCTACCTTGGGTGACAGTCTTTATACCTAATGAGACGGAGATTACCCTTCTAACCCATTCTAAAACTTTAGAAGAAGCAATAGAAAAGGTTAAACCATTAATTAATATTTGTGCAATTAAACAAGGTAACAAAGGTTCTTTACTTCTACAAAAAGATGGAACAACCCATTTTTTAAATTCATTTTTAAATTCAGAAGTCGTTGATGCTATTGGTGCCGGTGATAGTTTTAATTCTGGATTTATTTTTCAGTTTACAAAAGGGGGCAATCCTAAGGAATGCCAATATTTTGGCAATCTAATGGGAGCTATCAATACAACTTCAGCTGGAGGAACTGGGGCTTTTTCGTCTAAAATGAATATAGAAAAAGTTTGCAAAGAAAAGTTTGGTCAAAATATCAAATTATGACATTGCAGGAAAAATTAAAACAGTGTCAGCAGAATAAAACTGCAATTTTGGCTACAAATTTTTATAATTTTGAGACATTACAAGCGGTTTTGTCAGCAGCATCAGACGGAAATTCACCTGTATTGCTTCAACTTACTAAATCGTCAATTGAATACATGGGATTGGAAATGGCAGTATCAATGGCTCGTCAAGGTTTGACCGATTATAATTTAACAGGTTGGATTCATTTGGATCATGGTAACTCCATAGATTTAGTGCAACGCTGTCTGGATGCAGGTTTTGATTCGGTAATGATTGATTCCAGCGAAAAACCGTTGGAAGAAAATATCTCAACCACATTTAAAGTCGTTGAGTTGGCTAAAAAATATGGTGCAATTGTTGAATCTGAATTAGGTTTTATTGCAAAACTTGGTCAAAATCAAGAGGGTGCCTATACAACTGTCGAAGATGCTTCTAGATTTGTTTCAGAAACTGGAATTGATGCGTTGGCAATTGCTATTGGTTCAGCTCATGGATTTTATAAATCAGCTCCACACTTGAATATAACTCGTTTAAAAGAGATTCACGAAAAAATACCAACGATTCTTGTGTTGCATGGCAGTTCAGGAATTCCACATCAAATGGTTCAGGAGGCTATTCGAAACGGAATTTCAAAAGTAAATTTGGCAACCGAGATTAAAGACTGCTTTATGAGTTCTTTAAAATACAGAGTAAATAATTTTGATGAAATTGATTTAAGAAAAGTATTTCCAGTAGCAACCCAAGCGGTCAAAAATCTTTTAATTGAAAAATACAAAATGGTTAGTTTCGCAAATCGAAATTAAAAATATATTTATTGCTGAATAGAATTAATAACAAATCAATCAAATATACGAATTTAAATGACAGTTACAGATTATTGGGTCATTGGTGCTTTTACATTATTAGTTTTGGTTATTGGGGTTTCCTTTTCCAAAACTTCGGGCAAAGATATAAAATCATTCTTTGCTGCTGGTGGTGAGGTTCCATGGTGGATTAACTCTCTTTCTTTGTTCATGGGATTTCATTCTGCTGCAACATTTGTAGTTTGGGGTTCAATTGCCTATACTTCGGGTTGGGTGGCTATTACAATTCAGTGGACAATGGTAATTGCAGGTGTTTTGTTAGCTATAATTACAGCACCAAAATGGAACAAAACCAAATCCCTAACAGCAGCAGAATATATCACAAACAGATTAGGGTCAAATGTTCAGAAATCATATTCCTATATTTATTTGGCAGTTATGGTATTCTCTACCGGAGTTGCTTTGTATGCTATAGGCGTTATTATGCAAGGAGTTACAGGATTTACCTTGTACCATAGTATTATTCTGCTTGGGATTATTATTGTTTTATACACCACTTTAGGTGGTTTATGGTCAGTTGTAGTAACAGATGTTCTTCAATTTGTTATATTAATGGCAGTTACTATTATTGTTTTCATTCTATCATTAAAGAAAATTGGTGGATTTGAGAATTTTCTCCACACACCACATCCAACCGGATTCTTGAATTTATCTAATCAAGAATACACTTGGCCATTTTTGATTGCATTTGGTTTTTACAATTTCTTATTTCTAAGCGGACAATTTGGTTTTGTACAACGTTATACCAGCGTTAAAACACCAAAAGATGCAAGTAAAGTAGGTTTTATGTTTGGTGCTTTATATGTTATTGTTCCTATAATTTGGATGTTACCACCTATGATTTTTAGGTTTACTAATCCAGGATTAATTGGTGCCGAAAATGAGAATGCTTATTTGGAAATGAGTAAATCAGTACTCCCTCAGGGAATGTTAGGATTAATGGTAATTGCTTTAATTATGGCTTCAACAAGTAATTTACAAGGGGTTCTTAATATTTCTTCAGGTGTAATTACAAACGATTTATACAAACTTTTCTTTCCCAAATCAAGCGAAAAACGACTTTTGTTTATTGCCAAGCTCGCTAACATTTTCTTTGGGTTTGTAATGACCGGATTGGCATTGTTAATCCCTCAAATGGGGGGAGTAACTAAGGTGGTAATTTCAATTGGGGCACTTACCGGAGGTCCCATGTTTATACCAATTTTATGGTCATTATTTTCAAAAAGACAAAATGGGAAAAGTGCAATTACAGTTACATTTCTCTCATTGATATCATTATTTTTATTGAAATTCATTCTTCCAATGATAACTAATTTCAAACTGGAAACTGGTCCGGAAATGGTATGGGGAGTTATTATACCAACTTTATTAATTGCAATTTCCGAAATCTGGCTAAGAGTGAAACACTATGATAATAAAGAATATAACGATTATATGGTATATCAAAAAAATATGGTTGTTGAAACTTCTGATTATAGTGTAGAAGCAGATTTGGAAAATAAATTAGGTATAAGAAAGATTGGTATTGGAATTGGCTTAACAGGACTTATTATTTTGACTATCGGAATTTTAGCTTTAAAAGATCAAATTTATGGCGTTATTTCCGGATCATTCCTGATAATAATAGGTTTGGCTATTTTTTATTATTCTTATAAAAAAACAAGAAGTAATGATTCAAAGGTTAGATAAAAATACAAGAAAGAACAAACAAGATATTTTAAAAAGTGAGTTTGTTGTTGTCGGAGGTGGGTTAGCCGGTGTCTGCGCTGCTGTTGTTGCTGCTCGAAAAGGAACAAAAGTTATTTTAGTTCAGGATCGTCCTGTTTTAGGTGGTAATGCATCTAGTGAAGTTCGTATGTGGATTATGGGTGCAACTTCACACGGGGGAAACAATAACCGTTGGTCACGTGAGGGTGGTTTGTTCAATGAGATTCTACTTGATAATTTGTATCGGAATAAAGAAGGCAATTCGATAATATTTGATACAATTTTGCTTGAAAAAGTGACAGATGAACCAAATATAACCTTGTTACTCAATACAATGGTGTTTGAAGTTGAAATGAAAGACAAAGAGAATATAAATTCAGTAAGAGCTTTCAATTCTCAAAATTCCACAGAATATAGTATTACAGGAAAAATATTTTGCGATGCATCCGGAGATGGCATACTTGGTTATCAGGCTGGTGCACATTTCCGAATGGGAGCTGAATCGAAAGAGGAGTTTGGCGAGTTATTTACTCCAACTGAAGAATATGGAGGCTTACTCGGGCATACTATATATTTTTTCAGCAAAGATGCAGGAAAACCAATTAAATATGTTGCTCCTAAATTTGCTTTAAAAGATATACCAACTAAAATTCCGCGTTTTGGAAACATCGGCTCAACAGATCATGGAAATGAATTTTGGTGGTTTGAGTACGGAGGGAGAATGGATACAATTCATCAAACCGAAGAAATTAAGTGGGAATTGTGGAGTATTGTTTATGGAGTTTGGGATTATATTAAAAACTCCGGAAATTTTCCCGAAGTCGAAAATATGACTTTAGAATGGGTTGGAACTATACCGGGAAAACGTGAAAGCCGTCGCTTTGAAGGTCATTATATGCTAACACAGCATGATATTGTTGAACAACGTCAGTTTTACGATGCCGTTTCGTATGGTGGTTGGGCTATTGATTTGCATCCTGCCGAAGGTATTTATTCAGCAAAAGACGGCTGTAATCAATATCATTCAAAGGGTATATATGACATTCCTTATCGGGTTTTTGTCAGTAAAAATATCAAAAATCTTTTCGTAGCAGGCCGTTTGATTTCGGCTTCGCACGTTGCTTTTGGAAGTACCCGCGTTATGGCAACTACTGCACACGGTGGTCAGGTTGTGGGAATGGCAGCAGCACTTTGTGTTCAGAAAGACCTTGAACCTGCTGATTATATTGATGACGAAAAAATAAAAGAGTTGCAACAAGAATTAAATCTAATTGGTCAAAGTATTCAAGCTATTCCAATTTCAAAAGATGGAAACCTGGCTGCCGAAGCTAAGATTCAGTGTTCAAGTTCTTTAGAGCTAAAACAGATTGATTTTGACGGTTTATGGTATCCTTTGATTTATTCATCTGCACAATTATTACCGATTAAAGCTGACACAAAATACAGTTTTGACATTGAAATTGATGTTTTAAAAGCTACGGAGTTTGAAGTTGAATTGCAGGGAAGTATAAAAATTCAGAATTTTACCCCCGACTTACTAATTGAAAAACAACTGATTAAATTAAATAAGGGTATTCAAAAACTTACTATCGAGTTTTCAAAAACGTTCCCTTACGATCAATATGGATTTATCATTTTTCGTCAAAATGAGAATGTTAGTATTCGCACAAGCGAACAAAGAATTACCGGCATTATGACTGCTTACAATAAAATAAATAAAGCAGTAAATAATTACGGAATGCAAACTCCACCGGAAAATAGTGGATTCGATAGTTTTGAATTCTGGACACCCGAACGTCGTCCGGCTGGGAAGAATTTCGCCATGAATATTACTCCTTCATTAAATGATTATAAGGCTGATAATGTGATTAACGGTTTAGTTCGACCTTATATTCATCCAAATGCCTGGGTGGCTGACTTTGAAGACAATAATCCAACGTTAAGTTTGGAATGGGATACAGAAAAAATCATAAGTTCAATCACCTTATTCTTAGATGCTGATTACGATCACCCGATGGAAAATGTGAATTGGGATCATAAAGAGTATGTTGTGCCTTTTATGTTGAAAAATTACAAAATTGTGGACGATAAAGAAAATATTGTTTACGAAATAACGGATAACTATCAGGTTATTAACAAAATAATACTAGATAAACCTTTAACTACTAAAAGCCTGAAAGTGATTTGTGAACATCCTTCAGATAAAGTGTCGGCATCTATTTTCCAACTTATTGTAAGGTGATTTTTATGAAAAGAATATTGACTATACAACTATTATTCTGGTTTGGGTTAACGGCTTTTGCTGTGAAACCTCTGCCTGTAATAGAGAATAATGCCTATAAAATCAGTATTCCAAATGATTTCAACAAAAATCCCCATTTCGTTATAACACAAAAAGCTACAAATTTAAGTCGTGAATTGTGTCCAAAAGTTCGAGTTGCTTTTTCCGTTTCAGATCCAAAATTAATACCCACTAAAGTTGATAAATACGACGGAGTAATCGCGTGGAATACGCCTAAAGGAGAGATTACTGATATTTTCAAAATCAATGGCGAAAACTTAATGGCAAGAAGTTATTCTTTAGTTGGTAATAAGTTGATTTTCAATTTTAATAATGGAAAATATGCTTTGGTAAGCCTTGAAGTAGAATTACCTCAAAGCGGAACTGCATCGCCTTCGATTGTTATGAAAATGAACCCGGTAAAAAATGGATATTTCTCACTCGGTTTTATAGGAATTGCTGAAACAAATCCTGAAAAACTTGATTTTCTGTATCAACCACTCGTTTGGTCATGGAGAAGATTTCCGACTGAAAGTTGTCAGACGGAAGAAGCTTTTTGCACAACTGCAGCCACTTTTATTAATACCAATAATTTTACTGAAGGCATTGCTCCAGCGTCCGAAATGATACCTTATAGATTTGCATTAGCCACTAATTGGAACAACAAAAAAGGCAATAAAATAGGTGAAGGTTTTGAATACTCTAAACGAAAAGGGAATAGCCTATTTGGATTGAGTGTTCGAAACACTAATGGAAAAGCTCAGCCAACATTGTTTGCACCGCTGTTCGGAGGTGTTAACTCGCAAATGAAACAGGGACAGACATTCAGTTTTACTTGCAAATACCTTTTAACTTCGGGGGATTGGTTAACCGGGACTGATTTTTTACTAAGGGATATTGCAAACTACAAAAACGAACGTCAGAATGGAACTTGCTCGCTTAACGAGACCTTGGAGAACATGATTGATTTTGGCATGAACGACCGTTTGAGTGGTTGGAAAGAGGAATTCAAAGCATTTGACTATCGTTTTGATGCACCCGGAACTGTAAAAATGGTTTCGGCATTGCATGCCTTGGGGATTGCTCTTGTAACTGGCGATAATGAAATATATAAGAGAAGGGCACTGCCGCTTATTGAGTATGAAATGTCACACAAGAAATTCCTCTTTGCAATTGATACGCTTCAACACATGCAGTTTCCTTCACACGAAATTGATGGTCCGGCTTGCGAAGTTGGTGAATTATCAGGATTGTATTTGTTGACAGGTAAAAATACACCTGCATTTTTGAAAGAATCAAATCGAATTTTTGGCAAGGCACGCCAATTGAATTTGCAGACTATATCAAGTGGCGCTTCCTGGCAGAATTATATTGCAAAATATAGAATTTCAGGCAATATAGTTGATTTGGAACAAGCCGAAAAGGGGGCTAATGCTTATATAGATAAAATGTTGCAAAAATATTCTGACCATTTTGTTTCCAGTCTAGATCCAACTGATACTGAACCTTTTTTCCAGATAGAATTTACAACGAATATTTACGATTTATTTGAATTATACGAAATTACGAATAATCAAAAATATCTGGATGCTTCACACAAAGGGGCTCGACAATTATTGTTGTGGTGCAGAAGCAATCCAATGGCTCCCGATTCGAGTATTACAGTAAATAAAGGCGATACGGTTTCGGGTGTGTTTTATGGACGCCGCGAAGGAATAAATAACAGTGAATTTGTACCGGGCAATTATACAAGTCATATCGCTGAACAAAAAATACCGGCATGGAATACTTCAATGGTCGGGACTTTTCCCGAAACTCCCTTGACTTACATTTGGGGACCGATTATGTTGGCGCATCACGCTGCATGGTTTTTGCGAATTGCGGCACTAACAAATGACAAATTATTAGCCGATGCGGCTTACAATGCCATAATTGGTCGTTATGCTAATTTTCCCGGGTATTATTTTACATCACTACACACAAATGTATATCAATTTCAGGATTATCCTCTAAAAGACTACTACGACATTAAATATAACGCTATTTTTTATAATCATTTATGGCCACATATAGCTTTGGTAAATGATTTTATCGTTAGTGATGCATATTATCGTTCATCTAAACAAATTGATTTTCCATCGGTTTATGCACCCGGATATGCATTTTTAACGAGCAAGGTTTACGGTGCAAAAAACGGTAAAATTTTCGGAAACGATAACATTCAACTTTGGATGCCTCTGAAATCGATGAAAACTTGCAATGTCGCCATCAATCATTTATTTGGGATTGGTCATGATGGGCTTTATTTGGTACTTATGAATACTTCTAATCTTGAACAAAATTCGGATATTATTTTAAATCAAGACATTATTCCCTTTGATTCAGAAAAAAACTACTCAACACTCCTATATACGGCAGATGGAAAAGTTCAACCGGGTCTAGTAATGCTAAACGGTCAAATTTCCGCAAAAATTCCTGCTCAGTCGTTGGTAGTAGTGAAGATTAATAATCTGATAATTAAAAAGATAAATACAGAAATAAAGGATGTAGATGCAATCTCATCAAATAACAGTTTTATCAGAAAAGATACCAAAACGACAACTATTGGAAGTATTACCGGAATGCTTATCAATTTATCGGATAAGGAAACAGATGCTTATATCTATTCAAATACTAATGAAACAAAAATACGCAAAGCCATTTTGAAATATAAAATTGATGATGGCGATTGGCTGGAAAAATCGGATGCCATCTATCCTTATGAATTCAGTATTCCGTTAAAATCAACAAATCAACAACTGACTTTCAAATGGATTTCTGTGGGAGTAGATGGGAAAACCACTGAAAGTGAAGAATTTAGTTTGAAAAACAAGTAAAAAGGTTACAATCAGTTTTATGGAATTTTTAAAGAAACATAGGATCAACTCATTCATTTCAGTAATGTTTTTATTGCTGTTAATTGGCGTTGATACGCAAAAACTGAATGCTTCGGTGCAAGCTACTTTTTTTGTTTCGCCCAAAGGTAATGATGCCAATGTTGGAAGTAAAGCACATCCTTTTGCTACTATTACTAAAGCTCAAAAAGCTGTTGCAGCAATCAATAACAATATGACTGGTGATATAATGGTTTATTTAAGAGGTGGAAATTACACAGCAACTTCTCGAATAGATTTAGGATTTATCGACTCTGGCACAAATGGATATTTTGTGAAATACACAAATTATCCAAATGAAAAACCTGTTATTTCTTGTGGAATAAAAGTTACAAAATGGTCGTTGGATGAAGGAAATATATACAAAACTTTTATTGGAACAGGAGTTGATTTCCGTCAGATGCATGTAAATGGCCGACGAGAAGTAAGAGCAAGAACTCCAAATTCTGGTTACAGAACAATTTCATCAATGGCATACGATGGATTTAATATCGACAAAGGTTTACTTACTGGAGTAAGCAATTTGCAAAATGTGGAAATGGCAATAAATATTTTATGGATGCATAAAAGAGCCCGTATTAGTGCAACTAAAGATACGCTTACTAATACTCGTGCTACCATCAACCCGATTGAGTGGGAGGCAATAACCAAAGAACCGCAAGGAAGTACAGATTACAACAACCGACAATATTGGTTGGAAAATGCAAAAGAATTTCTCGATAAAACAGGTGAATGGTATTATAATAAACTTACAGGATATTTGTATTATTGGCCAGAAAACGGTAAAGATATCAATTCATCTGAAATAGTAATTCCTTATGTTCAAACATTATTTAATTTAACTGGGACTTTTGATTTGCCGGTACATAATATTGAAATTTCAGGCTTGGAAATTCGATATACCAATTGGAGCAGACCAAACAATTACGGTCTGATTGATGTGCAAGCTAACTCACTAATTCCTGCAAATTTACAAGTAGCTAAAGACTCTCAATACCGTCACAATCAAAAGAAAGACAGGGTTGCTGCGGCAATAAATGCTTATTCGGCAAGCAATATCAAAGTATTGAACAATCATTTTATTAGTCTGGGAGGAAATGCCGTTAATTTTGATGCTGGTGGTAAAAATAATTCTGTCGTAGGAAATGTCTTTTTTGATATGTCGGGTGGAGCTGTTGAAATTGGAAATGATGCAAGAGAACCGGTAGATAGCAGGATGCGTCCGATGAATGATTCAGTTTGCAATAATTATATTTCATACATTGGGCAGGAATATTATGGAGCAAACGCAATAACAGCTTATTACACTGACAATTGTATTATTTCTCACAACGAAATCAGTCATGTTTCTTATGGTGGAATTTCACTCGGTTGGGGTTGGTCGGATGTGGATAACGGACATCCCAATTTAACTCCACATGCACCAAAAAACAATAAAATCAATAATAATCGGATTGATTACGCCTGTGAAAAATTATTTGATGTAGGTGGAATTTATACCGATAATGCAAGTGATTCTTCGGAAATTGCAAGCAATTTCATTACAAATACAGTCAATGATGTTGGAATTTTTAACGATGAATACACCCACGATTTTAATATTCATGACAATGTTTTGGAAGGAAATCACACTTACAATTCTATCGATGAAGGTTGGATAAGAGTAAACGGAATTCAAAAAAACAACACATATACCAATAATTCTGCGAAAGACCAAACTCCTGCAAATCGCGATGCAATAGTTGCAAACGCCGGTTTGGAAAAACTATTTAAAAATCGAATTTATAAAAATCTTCCTGTGCTGGTAAAAACCACAATCCCAACACCAAGCGACGGCGGAATTTATTCTGTTTTTGATGAAGGTTATGCCGAAAGCGGAATTTGGTTCTCTAGTACTCGAAAAGGATATAATGGAACTGCTTCAAGATATTGTCGGGATTTGGGTGCTTCTATAAAATGGAATCCAAGTCTGAATGCAGGAACGTATAAAGTTTCAATTTACAATATCGCAAATGATGCTGATCCTAACACTAAAGTTAACATTGCACATAGTGGCTTTGTAGATACTAAGACTATAAATTTTAATACCGGAAATGATGGTTGGGTTGATTTAGGAACTTATGATTTTTCTACAGGAACAAGCGGATTTATTAGTTTAACGCTTATGACTGTAGGTTATAATGTAAGGGCAAATGCTATTAAATTTGAAAAAACTGATAGCAATAATTCAGTATTTTAGGATATATACATCATGTGATATGGAAGTTAAACAATACTTCGACTATGTTTAATGTACTGTTAAAGAAAAGACAATATGTAATTTTAATTTACAACAATAATAATCAATTAATGAGTTTCCTTTAATCATTTAAAAAACAAAATTTATGAAACGAATTACATTTTTTACGATGGCATTAATGCTGTCAATTGGTGCTACAATTGCTCAAGATATGGGGTTTGTAGGTACTTGGGGCTTTTCAAATGATGGTACTGGCGGTGTCCTCGCTTGGGGTACACAAGACAAGGGTGCAATTGTTGTACCTAGTTCGGCAACAATTTCTGGAACAACATATACCGTTACGGGAATAAGACACGATTTTGGAGATAAATGTGTGAATAATTATCCTGGTGCTGATATTACATCTGTTCAGTTGCAGGAAGGAATTAGTGCAATTGGAGATGTTGCTTTTATGTTTTTCACAAAAGTAACAACCTTTAATATTCCGAGTACTGTAACTTCAATTGGAACGAATGCATTTGAAGTTATGGATCACTTAACATCTATCAATAGTGCTATGACAACTCCTGTAGCAATCAATGCAGCAGGTATATTTTATGCTACTGATAGAAGTAAGGTAACACTTCATATTCCTTTTGGAACAGCTGCAGCTTATGTATCAGCGGGTTGGACTGGATTTGGTAGTGTTGTAGATGATATCGGAGCACCAAGTATCACAGTGCCAGATGCACCAACCAGTATTTCTGCAGTTTCCAGCAATGCACAAGCAACAATTTCATTTACTCCACCGTCCAATAATGGGGGTGCTGCAATTACCGGATATACAGTAACATCAAATCCCGGAAGTATTTCACAATCAGGAGCTTCAAGTCCGATTACAGTTACAGGCTTAACTAATGGAACTGCTTATACATTTACTGTTGTTGCCACAAACTCAGTTGGAAACAGTTCTGCAAGTAGTGCTTCGAATTCTGTAACACCTTCTATTCCTTCTTTTACTCCTGCGACTAATGTTGCTTTAGGAAAAACGGTAACTGTAAGTGGAGGAACTGCAAGTGGAGCACCTTCCAATTTAGTTGATGGAATATTAAATGATAATAACAGCCGTTGGAGAGGAGATAATACTTGTACGGTCGATATTGACTTTGGTACGAGTCAAACCTTAAGTTCAATCTATATTAACAGTGGATATACATCAGATGGTGGAGCAAACTATGAAGCCTCAAGCACTCTAAGTAACTTTACGATACAATACTGGAATGGAAGCTCATGGATAACGATTCCCGGAACCAGTATTACGGGAAATACAAATCCAAGTTTAACGCTACACTTTTCTACACTTGTTACTACAACAAAAATCAGATTAAATGTTATAAATGGTTCTACTGATAATTCTAATACAAGATTATATGAAATAAAAGTCTGGACACCAATTAATGTTCCAACCTCAACCTCAATAAGTTCAATCCCGTTGACATCAGCCAGCGATATTGCTGTTGGTAATGGAGCATTATTGACAATTGACATCCCAACGACTATTAATAATTTATTTATTTCAGCTGGTGGTCAGGTGACAAATACTAATTCACTTACAGCTTCGTCTTTAATTATTAACAGCGATGGCTCAAATGGTACAGGAACTTATGTAGAAACAGGAACATCAAACATTACAACTGCCAATGTAAATCAATACCTAACATCTGGTCGAAACTGGTATATTTCAAGTCCGGTAACAGGAGCAAAAAGTGATGTACTTTCAGCAACTGCTCAAAATCCAGTTTATTGGTATGATGAAGTACATGGAACATCTGCTCCCTGGTCAACGATTACGAATACAACTAGTGACCTTAATGTAATGCAGGGTTATGTAGCTAATCTGGTTTCGAATGGAATAGTTACTTTCAGTGGTGCATTAAATACCGGTGCTAAATCAATTATTGTTTCTCGCACAGCAGGTCAAACCAAAGAAGGATTTAATCTGGTTGGTAATCCATATCCATCTTATTTGGATTGGAGTAATGTTACAAAAACCAACCTATTAACCACCATGTGGTATCGTACCAAATCAGTCGCTAATGCCTATGTATTTGATACTTATAATGCAAGTGGAGGAATTGGTACTTCATTAGGTGCTAAAGCTGTTACCAACCTGATACCACCATTGCAAGCATTTTGGGTACGTGTAGATCAGGGTCAAACTTCAGGGACTTTCTCTGTTACCAACAGTCATCGTGCACATGCTGACAATGGTTCGAATACTTTCAAGTCAAAATCAAGTTTAGCAAGTAGTCAACCTGTATTACGCCTGGAAGTATCGAACGGAATAAGCATCGATCAGGCTTTGGTTTACTTCAATGCAAGTGCATCGAATAGCTATGATAACTATGACTCTCCAAAGATGCCAAATGAGATAGCTTCCACACCTGAAATTTACACACTGGCAGGTACAGAACAAGTAGTAATTAATGGGGTGAAAGACATGACACAATTGACATTAGGTTTCACTACACGCGAAGCTAATAATTTTACAATTAAAGCATCTCAGTTTGTAAACTTTGCGTCAGGGACACAAATATTACTTCGTGATAATTTGTTGAACAATGAACAAGATTTGACTCTTAGTGATTACAACTTCTACTCTGATGTAACAGTAAATAATGAAACTCGTTTTACAGTTCTATTCAAAGCACCTTCGGTAGCAACAGGAATCAACCATAACTCAGATACTAATGTTTGGATTTCATTAAATGGAAACAAACAGATTGTGGTAAACGGAGCAAGCGGAGAAACTAAAGTAACAGTTTATAATGCTATTGGTCAAAAAATTGCTTCTTCAAATCTGACAAATACAACCAAAGTATTGAATAATAATCTTGTTTCGGGCGTATATACAGTTGCTGTAACTAATGCAGGAAAAACTATAACAAGAAAAATAATTATTGATTGATGATTTTAATATATCCTTAACGTTAAATTGTTTGCAACCTCTTGAACCGCCTTCTCCTTTTTGGAGTTGGCGGGAAAGGGGAATAAAAATTCAGAATCAAAAACAATTAATATAAAATATTATGAGCACAACTAAAAAACAATACCTCTTACCCAAAGTAGAACGTATAGTTCTTGATAATGAAATTGCTTTGCAATTGGAATCAACTCCTCCAAAAGCACCTGGAGAAGCACACTTACAGGCTCCTGAGTATTTCAATAATAATCCGTTTAAAACCAACTTTAGTTGATTTTAAATTCAAAAACAAATTTATGCGCTTAATAATACAACCCGATTACTCAGGAATTTCCTTCTGGGTCGCTGATTATATTGCCTCAAAAATCAATCAATTTTCACCAACTATTGATCGCCCTTTCGTGTTGGGCTTGCCCACGGGCTCAACACCAATGGGAGTTTATAAAAAGCTGATAGAATTATGTAAAGAGGGAAAAGTTTCATTCATTCATGTGATTACTTTCAATATGGATGAATATGTGGGAATTCCAAAAAATCATCTTCAAAGTTATTACAGTTTTATGTGGGATAACTTTTTTGCTCATATAAATATTTTGCCTGAAAATGCCAATATATTAAACGGTAACGCATCTGATTTAGATGCCGAATGTGAGGCTTACGAAGCTAAAATAAAATCTTTAGGTGGCATTCATTTGTTTTTAGGTGGTATCGGTGCCGATGGACATATTGCATTTAACGAACCTGGTTCATCGCTTCACTCACGAACACGCATTAAAACCTTGACTCAAGACACGATAATTGCTAACTCTCGTTTTTTTAACAATGACATAAACCTTGTTCCAAAAACCGCGCTTACTGTAGGGGTAGGAACTGTAATGGACGCCAAGGAAGTACTGATTATTGTAAATGGTCACAACAAAGCCCAGGCTTTACATCAAGCAGTAGAAGGCTCTGTAAATCATTTATGGACGATTACAGCACTGCAACTTCACCCTAAAGGCATTATAGTTTGCGATGAATCAGCCACCACAGAACTAAAAGTTGGTACTTATCGCTACTTCAAAGAAATTGAGAAAAACTAACAAGAATCAAGAAAAAGATTCTGAATTTAGGGTCTTTTGTCTTGATTTTAAAATCTAAAAAAATGCATTACGACCTGAGCTCCAAAATAACACTCGAACGAATCCCTGAGCGATACTATCGTTCCGGTGATATGATTGAAAGTTTACGCCAGACCCGCTTTGAAAAGCTACGTACAAAAATATATTCTGATGCAAACGAAGGGGCAAAATCCATAGCTCAATCCATAGCCAACCTTATTCATGAAAAAGAAAAAGAAGGAGAACGATGTATACTCGGTCTCTCGGGTGGTTTTTCACCTATAGGAGTCTATGAAGAGCTAGTGAAGTTGCATGAAAATGAAGGTCTTAGTTTTGCTGATGTGATTGTATTTAATGTTACCGAATTCTTTCCTGTATACGACAAAGAACGTCATTCCAATGCCAAACTGCTTCGAACACATTTGCTAGATAAAGTTGATTTTCGTAAAGAAAATTTTTATACACCAGACATTAAGGTAAACCGTTCCAACATTTACGAATTTTGTCGGCATTACGAAGAACTGATAGAACAATTTGAAGGGCTCGATTTAGTACTGGTAAGCGTAGGCTTAGTCGGTAATATTGCCTATAATGAACCTGGTTCACAGATAAGTACGCTGACACGTCTTATGTTGCTCGACAATGAATCACAACGAGACTTGAAACGCTATTACAGTTCAATTTCTGAAGTACCTGCTAGTGCCATCACTATGGGGCTTTCTACCCTACTCAATGCAAAACAACTTATTTTATTGGCTTGGGGTGAGAATAAATCAGGAATTTTGAAAGAAGTAATTGAGGGAAAGGTAGATGACAATGTGCCTGCTTCATTTTTACAGTTACATAAAAATGCCATGGTAGCCATCGACCTGAATGCTGCTCAACAACTCACCCGTATAAGTCACCCCTGGTTAGTGGGTCCATGTGAGTGGACAGATAAACTTATTCGCCGAGCCATTGTATGGCTTTGTAACGAAACCGATAAACCCATTCTGAAACTCACCAACAAAGATTACAACCAGCACGGACTTGATGAATTATTAGCTCAGTATGGTTCAGCTTACAATGTGAATATAAAAATATTCAATGACCTGCAGCATACAATAACCGGGTGGCCGGGTGGCAAACCTGATGCAGACGATACTAATCGTCCGGAACGTGCAACCCCATATCCTAAACGGGTTATGGTATTTAGTCCACATCCTGACGATGATGTGATTTCGATGGGTGGAACCCTGCAACGTTTGGTAGATCAGAACCACGATGTGCATGTAGCTTACCAAACCTCGGGCAATATAGCAGTAGGGGATGAAGAAGTAATCAGGTATGTTTCGCTGATGCTCAATGTAATCGATCATTTCGATAGCACGAATGAGCAAATCAAAATAAAATATCAAAATGTTCTTCACTTTTTGTCAGAGGAAAAACAAACTGGTGATTCTGATGTAACCGATGTTCTTTACCTTAAAGCACAAATCCGTAGAGAGGAGGCTCGTGCAGCCTGCCGTTTTATCGGTTTAAAGCCGGAAAATATACATTTCTTAGATTTACCATTTTACGAAACAGGGAAAGTTCAGAAGGGAAAACTTACTGATACAGACATACAAACGGTGATAGATTTGCTTCAATCAGTAAAACCTCAACAAATTTTTGTTGCAGGTGATTTGTCTGATCCACACGGAACTCATAAAGTTTGTTTAGACGCTGCACTAGCAGCAATTCACGAACTGAAAGCTACTGTATGGATGAAAGATTGTCGTATCTGGATGTACCGTGGAGCATGGGCAGAATGGGAAATTGACCACATTGAAATGGCAGTGCCGATTAGTCCTGAACAGCTAAGACGAAAACGAAACTCCATTCTCAAACACCAATCGCAAATGGAAAGTGCACCGTTCTTGGGAAATGACGAGCGTCTTTTTTGGCAGCGAGCCGAAGATCGTAACTTGGCTACTGCCAAACTGTACAATAACTTAGGACTTGCGTCTTATGAAGCTATAGAAGCATTTGTTGAATATAAATTAGAACAATAAACTGACCATAATTAGAATAAAGCAAATGAAATCGCTAACAATTAATTATGTTTCAAAGCTTGAAAATATTGACTTACTGGAAACTGCGAGATATTTTGAACGCAACCAAGTATTTGAATATATTGATATGCTTAACTGGCCTACGCAATTTCCATATAAACCTATTTCTCAGTTTAAGTTAGCACGATCCTCTAAAAGTCTGTTTATCTACTTCAAAACGATAGAACAGAGTATCCGGGCACTATATTCAACTGATCAGGAGTCGGTTTGGGAAGATAGTTGTGTTGAGTTCTTCTGCAAATCACCCAAACATGATTACTACTTTAATTTTGAATTTAATTGCATTGGCACTTGTCTTGCGACCAAAAGAAAAGGACGAGATATAGATGTGCAAACACTTTCAACTTCAAAAATGAATTCTATTAAACGATTTGCTTCTTTAGGAAACAAAACATTTGATGAAAAGACTGGAAATTTTGAATGGAAACTTACTGTTGAAATACCTTTCGAAGTAATGGATATTCAAACAGAAAATCTACCTGAGAGACTTTTGGCTAATTTTTATAAATGTGCCGACGGTACAGATGTTCCACATTATTTGAGTTGGAGTCAAATTCAGTCAAAATTTCCTGATTTTCATCAACCTGACTACTTTGGTGAATTGTATCTTAAAAATGAATGATTTATAGTATTTAAAGCATTATTATATAGTCAAAAAGTACGATATAATTTGTTACAGAAAATCATTCTATCTTTACACATTTCAAAAAATAAATTCTCGTGAAAAAAATCCTCAGTGGAATATTAATTTTACTATGCTGCAGCATAGTATTTAGCTGTAAGCCGGCTAGAAACTTGACAAAAAGTGAAATTTCAATTATACCTCAGGTCAAAGAAATGACTTTGGGAAATTCATCCTTTAGATTTGATAAAAAAACTAAGCTGGTCGTTGAGAATGCTAATCAGAAAACAATTGCCATTCAGTTTGCTAGTATGTTTGAAAAAGCAATGGGATGGAGACTTCCGATTGTAGTAGGCGGAAACGAAGGTTCTAATCAAATGTGTTTTAGAACTGACAAATTAATTGATGCCGAAGCATATTCGCTTGAAATTAAAAAAAATAGAATTGAAATAAAGGCTTCACAACCGGCTGGATTTTTTTATGCCATACAGACCCTTCGCCAATTACTTCCACCTGAAATCGAATCGAAACAAATTAAGAAAAATATAGATTGGCTTGTTCCAACAACCAATATCTCAGATAGTCCGGCATTCAAATGGCGTGGTTTTATGCTTGATGTTTCGCGTCACTTTTTCCCTAAAGAAGATATTCTTCGTATGATTGATAATCTGGCACTTCATAAAATCAATGTACTTCAATTGCACCTTGTCGATCAGCAAGGGTGGCGAATTGAGATTAAGAAATATCCCAAACTGACCGAAGTGGGTGCCTGGCGTGTCGATAGAGGAAATACGTCATGGAATTCTACTTTCAAGCAGCAAAAAGATGAAAAAGCTACGTATGGCGGGTTTTATACTCAAGAGGATGTTAAAGAACTGGTTACCTACGCACAAAAGCATTTTATAACTATTGTTCCGGAAATTGAAATGCCTGCGCATGTTACTTCTGCTTTAGCAGCTTATCCTCAATTTTCTTGTTCGGGTGGTCCATTTACAGTTCTTCCGGGAGGTTTCTGGCCAATTACTGATCTTTATTGCGCCGGAAATGATTCTACGTTTCTTTTTCTGGAAGATGTACTGAGTGAGGTTATGGAATTGTTTCCTTCAAAATACATTCATATTGGTGGAGATGAAGCCAATAAAGCTGAGTGGGAAAAGTGTCCTAAATGTCAAAAACGTATTAAAGACGAAGGATTGAAAAATACGGGAGAACTTCAAAGCTATTTTATAAAAAGAATTGAGAAATTTATTCATTCGAAAGACCGCATTTTGCTCGGTTGGGACGAAATTCTTGAGGGTGGATTACCACCAAGTGCTACCGTTATGAGTTGGCGGGGAGTTGAGGGAGGAATTGATGCTTCAAAAAAAAACCATGATGTGATAATGACTCCGGGTTCATTTTGTTATTTCGATGGTTACCAGGGTCCGATGTCGCAAGAGCCTACGGCGATGGGTGGATATCTGCCGTTGAAAAAAGTTTATAATTTTAATCCAATTCCTCCTGAATTAGACTCAATAGCTTCAAAACATATTCTTGGCGGACAGGCTAACTTGTGGGCTGAATATGTTCCAAAGATGAATCATGCAGAATATATGACTTTTCCGCGTGTTGCAGCTTTGGCTGAAACCCTTTGGAGTTCGAAAGAACTTAGAAATTGGGATGATTTTTCACGTCGTATACAAATACTTATGAAAAGATATGATCAGCTAAAAATTAATTATGCGAAAAGTGCTTTTCAAGTAAATATTCATTCAGAGTTCGATACTACGATAAATAAACTTAAAGTCATTTTAGATAGAGAATTTCCGGGTGTTGATATTCATTATACCGTAAATGGTTCAGACCCAACTATTATGTCACCGATATATTCAAAACCGCTATTACTCGACAAAACCACAACAGTGAAAGCGGCAACTTTTTCTGATAAAGATTTTAGCACGAAGTCAGTTGGTGAAAACTTCGAAATTAATTTAGCAACGGGCAAGCCTGTCAAATATATCACTCCTTATAATGAAGGATTTAAAGGCCGTGGTAAAATATCGCTTGTCAATGGTATTCGTGGAAGTATACATTATAATGATGAAGAGTGGCAAGGTTGGAACGCAAATAATATGGAAGTGGTTGTAGATTTGCAACAGACTGCTGAAATCCATAACATTTCAGTTGGTGTACTTCAGGATACAGGCACTTGGATGTTCATGCCTCCTAAGGTGGAATTCTTCATTTCAACTGATGGTGTGAAATTTCAAAAAGTTGGTGAAATGCTTAATGATATAGATACTCTCTCAACTGTAAAGCAGGTGAAGGATTTTTCAGTTTCTGTTACTCCTATAAAAGCAAAATTTGTAAAAGTATTGGCACAAAATTTAGAGAAAATTCCTAAAGGCCACCCACTTGAAGGTCAGAATGCTTGGCTATTTGTCGATGAAATTTCAATTAAATAGACTATAAATAGTTTACTTGAACTATTTATAGCTTAAGTTTTAAAAAGACCTGATATTTAATTGTTTAAAATAGTATTTGTTCTAGTTTGCTACATTATCAATAACCGAGACGGTACATTATTTGCACAACAATATTTTGTTGTTTTTAGATGGCAGTTGTAGGTTATTAGATCGATTATATGCATAAATCTTCAATCAAGTTTCTGGTTAATAATCAAGTTGATTTATAATCAAAATAGAATTTCGCATTAAAAGCTATTGTAAACCTTACAATTCGTATTTCAGGAAATAATAAGTGACAGTAATACAAGTTTCGAATATGTTTCGATTTTCTTTCGAATAACTCTTTAGAAAATCAATTTGGG
>CAIKVR010000108.1 GCA_903830915.1 uncultured Bacteroidales bacterium | reverse complement strand
GTGATTGATTTTATCGATTTGGAAATTATGGATGGCGAAGAACGGATTTACCGAAAAGCAGATTTACGCGCCTTTGTGATTAGCGAAGCTGAAACGAAAGTTTGGCACAGTGGCCTGACGCGATACACCCGAAGTCCAACTTCGTTTATTGTAAATTCGTCGCAAGGTGGCGGATTTAAAGATACCTGGATAATGAAAAAATAATATAGTTACAAGGGTTTATTTGGACGTTACGAGACACTTGTAACAGAATCCTTGTAACTCGTAACTAACAATAAAAACTAACAGATTATGCAAACACTTACTAAAACAAAACTAAATTCCGTAGTTTCGACTGCCAAGGCAAATCGACTTTATTGGTTGGGCAGATATGCCGAACGTGTATACCTTACTTTACACATGCTTCGCAAACATTTTGATTTGATGATTGATGAAGATAAAGATGCTTATATCACTTTTTGTAGCAAAATGGGAGTTGAAAATAAGTATTCTTCGGCAGAAGATTTCACGAAACGCTATTTGTTCGACAGTTCAAACCCTGAATCGGTGATAAATATGCTTGAAGGTGTGAAAGATAACGCCATGATGCTACGCGAAGAAATAATGACTGAAACGCTTTGCTACATTGAGCTTAGCATTGCCCACATGAATAAACCTGAAGTGCAAAGCTGCGGAATAGAAGGATTGCAACGCATTACCGATTATATATTGGCTTTTTGGGGTTCTATTGACGAGCGCATTGTTGATAATCAAATTCGGCATTCCATTAAATTTGGAAAACACCTCGAAAGTCTGGATTTGCATATTCGTTTTGATTACCGATTCAACCGCATTGAAGAAATATTTAATCGGATGCTCCACTCAATAGAAAAAGAATGCTATATTTGTAACGAAATGACTCTGTTGATGTTGAAAAATCAACTGAATTTCGACAATTATAAAAATCCGGAAGTACTACAACTTGTCAATGGTTTGTTCAGTGCTTAGCATTCGAAAATGATAAAACTAAAATACAGTTATAAGACCAGAATAACTTTTAGCGAAAATGTATATCGACACCATTTCTTATTGAGATGTGCACCCAGCGTATTTGATTTTCAGAAAATTATAGAAGAGAAATGTGTCATTTCTCCCAATGGAACCGCAATACCGTGACAACCGGGGATGTGTTATTGGGAATCCGCTTCATAAAATTCAAACAACAACAACCCGAAACCGTCGGTTTTAAGTGGAAAGTCGTCAGCAATAATATTAGTGAATGGACACGGTACGCGATGACCTTTAAAACTCCCGACGGAACCGAAGCGCTTGCTGTATATTTCAGGGTCGGGGAAACCGTTCCAAATGGGGAAGTATACTGGGACGACATCACCTTAATAAGAACCAAAGAAATCGTACAGCGCATGACATTACAGCCTTTGACCTCCGCCGTAATCTTTAAAAACCGGCAACAGGAGTTATTTGACTACAATAAAAAGCAAGCCGTAAAAATTAATCCGGCAGATATTTCTTTAAATCTGGCATTCAACGGCAATAATAATGATTG
>CAIKVR010000107.1 GCA_903830915.1 uncultured Bacteroidales bacterium | reverse complement strand
CACTACTCTTCAATTCTAAACTTATCCCAATCTATCGCTACACGAAAATGTTCGCGGCAGGATTGCAGTTCGGAACAGGAAAGTACAGCAAATTCAATAGCTTCTTTATGTGCAGGAATTTGAACAATAATATTTCCTTTCGGGTCGATAATCATTGAGTCGCCGGAAAATGTAGTTCCCTTTCCATCTGTTCCTACACGATTAACTGCAATAACATAAGCCTGGTTTTCTATAGCGCGTGCAATAAGTAAGGATATCCACGCATATCTTCTTGATTCAGCCCAGTTGGCAACATAAACGAGGCAGTCGTATTCAAACTTATCACCTGCCTGTCCGGTAGCTACCGTGTGGACACATCTTTTTCAATTTGTTTAGCTAATATCCAACCTTGATAAATCAAATCAAACTTGTCCAATCCCCTTTTCATTGTTATAGGACCGGGCGGTCTTTGTTTTGTATAACCTTTCCAACCACCTAACCTAGCTATTACCCACGAAGCCCAAGATAATTTATCTTTTGGATAATTATTTTTATTTTGTGTTTTCTTTTGTTCCATTTTATTTGCCAGTACCTTCAAACAAGTTATCTCTTCACTACTGAACACTTCTTTAATTGGTTGGCTTTCTTCATTACCATATGCCAAAAGCAATTGCATTACTCTTAAAACATTATTTAGCAAAAGGATCGTTAGTTTTCTGATTGCCCATCCTGATGTTAGTTCGCTATCTTCAATTTTAAACCCTTGCTTCTTTAACAATCTAAATACTTGCTCAATATACCAACGTTGCCTATAATCATTAATAACCGCTATAGCATCATCGAAAGTTGTTACAATGTGTGTGGTTAATAATCGCCATTTTACAGCGTCTTTCTTCGGCCCGTTAATTTCTTTTGCCTCTACTGCATATAATTCTAATTGATCGGGAAGATTTTTTGATATTTTTCCCGAAGGTTTTTTTATCAAGACTTTTTTATACCGTACTTCTATAGTTGCTATCCGTCCCTCCTTCTTTTTCCTTTTATCAGCATCAACTCGAAAGGTATAAGTTCCTGCCAATGGCTCTAAAGCAAGTGTATCATACAAACGAGTGCCATCTGCCAATCTTCTGTTGTCTCTACTTCTGATTAGCAAGTGTGTTTTGTCATCTGGTATTAAGCAAAACTGTTCATAAATATCGCCTTCTCTGTCTTCTATTATCGTGACACTTTTTGCAGATTCCAGTATTTTTTTGCTATCATTACCAGATTGAATCCATCTAAATGATTCCTTGTCTTCAATGGGTTGTTTTTTATATGCCCTTGTTGTATTATTGGATTTATCTTCCTCTCGATGCCAAAGGTGAACATCCGAAAATCCTAACATAGTTCCATCATCCGCATCTATAACCAAACTACAATGCGCTAAAAAACCAACACCAACTTTATTGCCAACAAGTCCTATTCCACTATTGGTTTTTAAATGATTACTATGTTTGCTTAGTCCAATGCTTGAAGTGTCTTGAATGACTAGTATATTACGTCCCTTAACATTTAATCCACAGCGTTGCGTTAGCTCCTGTATGAGTTGTGATTCGTCAACTTGTTTGTTATCCAAAAAACGATAAAATCCTTTTTGGTCGGCTTCATTATTTGTAATGCCTTTGATACTACTACTCCTGCTGTTTATAAGTATGGAGCCGATATTATTCCCGCGCTTATTTAAACGTTTGTCAGAAAATATTCCTTCAAAATTTGGTGTATGGCTTATTTTATTCATATCTTTTTTGTGCCAAAGCTAATAATATTTGTGTCCACACGGTAGCTACCTGACAGGCAGGCGGCAGGCAGGTTCCAAGGAAAGGAAATAGTCCTTGAAAATATATTTTTTCTTTGATCTCTTGGAGCTTGGAACTTGATATTTGGGGCTTGGATCTTCAAATTTTCAACGATTTATTTTTTTTGTAAATAATTCAGGTTATATCATATTCATTTTACCTACATGTTTTTAACTTTTTTTAACATTCGCGCTTCGCATTCAAATATTTATATTTTGACTAAAATGTTCTTAT
>CAIKVR010000106.1 GCA_903830915.1 uncultured Bacteroidales bacterium | reverse complement strand
GTTTTCCATGACATAATGAGTTAGTTGAACATTATTTTTTAAATGTAGCTTTTCCAAGACTTTTCTTCTGTTTTGTGCTACCGAATTAATGCTTAAGGCTAGCTCTTTAGAAATTTCTTTGTTTTCTTTTCCTTTTGCCAGCATTAACATAATGCAATTTTCCAGATTAGTCAGTTTTCTTTGTTCTGTTGCTTCTTCAACAACTGATTCAAAAGCCAGTTGTTCCGCCAAAGTCATACTCATGTATCTTTTTTTTGACTGTACCTTCCGAATTGCAACAACTAACTCTGTTAATGCTGAGTCTTTGTTCAAATACCCAGATGCACCAGCTTTAAATGCTGGTAAAGCAAATCTCTTTTCCGGACTTATGCTTAGAATTAAAATCTGAGCTTTAGGTTTCTTCTTCTTTATTTCTGCAATTAGTTCTGTGCCACTTCGTCCGGGAAGATTTAAGTCCAGTAATATTAAATCACAATCAATTTCTGAAATCATTTTTAGAGCTTCTGTTCCATTTTCGGCTTCAGCTACAACTTCCATGTCGATTTCGTCATTGAGAATTCGTTTCAGACCTTCACGTAATATTTCGTGATCATCCACAATAAATACTTTAATCATTTCATTTTTATTTGGAAAGTTAGTATTAGTTTAATTTTTCAAATAGGGCATAATTATATGTATTGTAGTTCCTTTACCTTTTGTTGAATCGATAATAAGTTCCCCATCGAGTAGAAGAACGCGCTCTCGGATTCCAATAAGTCCGTATGAATCGGTATTAATATTCTCGTTTGGGTCAAAACCAATTCCATTATCTACAATGTCTAAGGATAATTTATCGTTTGTGTGATTTAGCAAAACATTAACATGACTTGCACGAGAATGTTTTGCTACATTATTTAACGCTTCTTGTACGATTCTGAATAAGGCAACAGACTGGTCAGAGTTTAATTTCAATATTTTAGTATGGTTTTCAAAATTACATTCTATCTTATGTCGCTGTTGAAAATGATTAAGATGCTGCTTAACTGTTTCTGTAAAACCAATCATATCAAGAACTTCAGGTCTTAAATCAGTCATAATTCTACGCGCTGAAATAAGTGTATTATCAACCATTTTACTTAAATCATTAAACTGATTTTGTAAATCATCATAATCCGTTGTTCCTACAGTTTTCAATACATTTTGCTTTAAAAGACCTAAATCAATTTTCATCGCAATAAGTATTTGACCTAAATCATCGTGTATTTCCCGTGCTAAAATGTTCCTTTCTTCTTCGCGCACATTTTGAAGGTGAGCAGCAAATTTTTTCAGTTCTTCTTGTGATTGCCTTAATGCTTCTTTATCCCTTTTTCTTTTTGTGATATCCTGAACAGTTCCTATCATTAATTTCGGTTGGTCATTCTCATCGTATTTTATTTCTCCAATGGCATGAACCCACCGTTCCATTCTATCATTTAAACGTATGATTTTAAACTTTTTATCAAATTTAAGTTTATTTGGCATTATTGTATTCAGGAAATAATCGTGCAATAAGTTTATCCACTCTGGATGAATAACAGCACCTAATGTCTGAAGATTTTTTTTCCCTTTTACATCAATTCCCAAAATTTGATCTAAGATTTCCGAACTCGTCCATGTTTTGTTTGAAAAATCAATTGTCCAGTCACCAATATTTGCAATGGTTTGAATTTCTTTGAGATACTTCTCGCTTTTCAACAATGCATCCTGAGCATTCTTTCGCTTAGTAATATCTCTCAATGCACCGTTAATATGAGTAGGATTTCCCAATGCATCTCTGATTAATTTAGCATTAATTGATACATGTTTAATTGCTTCATTTTTCCCTTTTATATCTAATTCAAAATCCCTGACTTCTCCATCTTTGTACATTAATTCCAAAAACTTTCTTCTATCTTCTATGCTGTTATATAGATTATTTACATTAGGGTTTGGTGATGTGAAATCAAAGAAATCTCTATATAAAACTACTGATGGGCTAACTTCAAAAATATGTCCTGACAAATCAACCTGGTAAAAAACGTCCTGTATATTTTCGAATATATTTCGGTATTTCTCTTCGTTTTTCCTTATATTTTCTTCTGTAATTTTTCTTTCTGTTATATCCTGAATTGTACCAATCATTTTCACAGGATTTCCATCTGAATCGAGCAATAATTCACCTAAACCATGCACCCACCGTTCTATCAAATCCTTTTTCCTTTCTATTTTATATTCTTTATCGAAACGTTTTCTTTTTGCAATTACCTCATTTGCAAAATAGTCATCCATTTTTTCCTGCCATTCGGGATGTATCGTTTCCAGCCATCCCGAAACAGATTTATCATAGTTATCATCAATACCCAGAATTTCATCCAACATTTCAGAACTTTCCCATTTGCCGGTCTTAATATCCAAACTGTAAGAACCTAATCTGGCAATTATTTGTGTTTGCCGAAGGAATCTCTCTTTATCCTTTAGCATATCAGCATTTTTTTTCTGATTAGAAATATCATCAAAACTGATAACAATCTGACTTATTTCGTTAGATATATCAAAAATTGGGAAACCATTTATGTTAACCCAATCAATTTCATTCTTTCCTACTTTTTTAATTCCTAATACCTTATCCTTTATTGGCTCTTTAGATTTGAGTATACGGCTTACTGGGTAATCATGAAAAGACAATAGATTATCATTCTCGTCAACAAACCTCCAATTCGGGTCATTGGCTTGTAAACCATATAATTTCTCAGCACTTAAACCCAATAAAACACTTGCTTTAGGATTACTGAGAATTATTGATGTATCAGCAGCATGAACTACAACGCCTGAATTTAAATTATTTAATAATCCACGATACTTTATTTCACTTAGTCGTATAGCCTCTTCATTAATATATTTTTGGGTTACATCCGAAAAAACCAAAACAACACCACATATCTCTCCCGTTTTACTTTTTATTGGTGCTGCACTATCAGATATATTTAGCATGTCCCCGGTTTTGGTAATTAGAACCGTATTATTTGCTAACCCAATAATTTTTCCTGTTCTCATCACCTTCTCAACGGGATTTTCAATTGGCTTATTGGTTTTCTGGTTTAATAGCCTAAAAATATCCGTTAATGGTTTCCCTATAGTTTCAGTCTTACTCCAACCACACATGGCTTCAGCAATTGGATTCATACTAATTATTAATCCATCAGCGTCAGTTGTTATTACAGCATCTCCTATTGAATTCAATGTTATTGATAACGATTCTTCGCTTTTATGCAAAAGGTCGTTTATTCTTTCTTGTTCCTCAATGTTTTGCTTTAGTTCATAATTTCGATATGCCTTTTCTGTCAATTCATTAGCAAAATTTGCTAGCATATTCACTATACTTTCAAATCTTTCGAAAGACAATAATGGAACTTCATTCAATGCCTTATTGTAATTATCATGACTTACACCTATTTCGTCGGCATAATTTATTATTTTTAGAACATCAACTCCCACAGTTCTTACCTGACCAACCAACCAACTGGCTATATGTTTTCCATCGACATGTATACCTACACTTGCATCCCATAAACCGGCACTAAGACACTGTTGAATAACAATTCCTGTAGGATTTACCGAACCTATATGAGCATCAGATTTTATACAATTATTAGTACCTTGTTCCGTCAAGCGAACCAATTTACACAGGTTACAAAAATTGCTTGCATGTGTTATCGGAGTTCCATCAGGATATGTTATTAACGAAGCTACACCTGTTGCATACGAAAATATATCCTGCATCTTTTGAATTTCATCAATATTAAAAATATCTGTAAACAGAATATTATGCCCTTCTATTTGCGTTTTGTTATATAAAATGTCGGTATTGTTTTTCATTTTTCAAACAATTAAATTCAGACATTACTTATAAAGTTATTTTTTTCAACAGCACTGAAAAATAAATCTTTATAAACTGATTTTAGATATACATAAACAATTTTTTAAATGGAAAATCCAGATAATCATAAAATTGAGTTCAAATGTAATAATTTATTTTTAAAATGCTGACATACAGTTATTTGTAGTATTTTTTTTATTTAATTATAATAATTACTACAATCAAAATATCGGATCAACTAATATAAATTAGCAGCGTATCGATTCAAGAAACATTATATTTTTTGCAAGTCTGATTTCTACAATCATAGTTGTTGATTTGTGAGAAATTTAAAACAACCAACTAAACCAAAATCAGAAATTGTCATAATTATTACCACAATAATTTGAATAAAAATCCGATTACTCTATGAATTTCATTGATTCTGAACTACTTTTCGGATCTTGAAAAATCGATTAAAATATGATTTATTATATTTTATTAACCTATGTGGCTTAAAATGAAATCAGCACTGAGAATTTAATCTCAATGCTGAAATTTACAACTATAAAACGAACATTAATACAGTATAAATACCATAGGTCATGATTCTGCAAACGTCTTGTACTTCGCAAAAAATATTATCTAAATCTGCGTTTTGATTTTGCTTTTCTTATTGAAAATCTATTGCTTGATAGTATATCACTGCTTTGTAGTTAGTGTATTCGTTTATTAATTTTTGGGCATAACAACTTTGATAGTGGTTCCCTTAGTAAGTTCTGAATTAATTATAAGTTCACCATTCAAAAGAAATACCCTTTCTTTCATTCCTAACAATCCATAAGAATCTGTTTTCTTTGGATCGCTCATATCAAATCCAATTCCATTATCTGTAATTTCAATCGACAAATTATCACCATGCTGATCTAAAATTATATTTACTACCGTTGCTTTGGCATGTTTGGATATATTATTAAGTGATTCCTGAACTATGCGGTATAAAGCAACTGACTGTTGCGAAGTTAATTGAATATCTGATGTGTTATTTGTAAAAATACAGGTAATTTTGTTTCGCTCCTGAAAGCTTTTAAGGTATTGAGTTACTGTATCTATAAACCCAAGTAAATCAAGTACTTCAGGTCTTAAATCAGTCATTATCCGACGGGCAGATTTAAGTGTGTTATCAACAAGTTTTTGTAATTCTAAAAAATTAGTTTCGAGATTTTTGCTTTCATGTTGTGATAGTTTTTTCAGGGTACTTTGCTTCAAAAGCCCCAAATCAATCTTCATCGCAATAAGTATCTGACCCAAATCATCATGAATTTCTCTTGCCAGATTACTTCTTTCCTCTTCCCTCACATTTTGAAGATGAGCAGCAAATTTCTTTAACTGTTCCTGAGATTCAGATAAAGCTTGCTCGGCTGACTTTCTATCTGTAATATCGCTGTGTTGAATAATTACATGTGAAACATTATTGTTATTATCTAAAATTGGATAAGCCCAATTACTAAACCAAGCCTTTTTTCTTTCATTTAATTTAACACTCTGGGAATCTGCAGCTTCTCCTATATCAAAAAGTACTTCCCATTCTACTGTTTGTGCTTCTTCAAAAACTTTCTTCAGCTTAGAATCTATACCATTTCGCAAAATCTCCGCATCTTTAAAGATATTGTAAACTTTGCCTTCCATATATTTTGCTTCTACACCAAACAACTGACTTAATTTTGGATTTATTCTTTCACACCAACCATCATTATCAAGTATTTGAGTACTTAAAGATGACTGCATAAACATTTGTTCGAAAAATTGCTTTTGATCAGCCAATTCCTTTTCAGCATCCTTTCTGTAAGAAATATCAACAACTAATCCGGAAACTGTCAATGGTTTTCCATTTATATCTCTTTTCGAAATAGAACCTATGTCATAAAACCATTTGTAAGTACCTTTTGAGGTCAATATACGGTATTCAATTTCATACTTTTCTTTCTCACCGTGAATATGAATATTCATGGCATTCATGACATTTTCATAGTCATCGGGATGTACCAAATCCATAAAATCAATATAAGTATTGAATTTATCTGAAGGAAATCCTAACATATCTGATTTATGCCTTCCAAATCTTACCAAACCAGTTTCAAAGTCCATTTCCCACCATGCCATATTTGATATTTGCATGGCGAGTTCCAACCGGGTATTGTTTTCACGAATTTTCTCTTCAGCTAATTTCTTTTCTGTTATATCTATATCTATATTAAAACCGGCTATACCTATTATATTTTCATTACTAATAATCGGAAACTCTATTTGCTGGAAAATGCGAGGTTCGCCATTCACTGCTAATTCAAATTCTTCATCCAGTATTTCACCTGCAAATGCTCGTGAATTATTTCTTTCCCAAAGCGCCAAAATATCTGCACTAACTCTGGGGTCAGATTTAGTTGAATGTCCAATGATTGAACCGTAGTGGTCGGTGAGTTTCTTATTCTCGAGGATTCCGATACTATTAACATCTCTTGCCCATATCTCAAATGGAGAATTATCAATAAATGTACGAAGCAACGACTCGCTTTTTTGTAATGCATCTTCGGTACGCTTTCTATCGCTAATGTCAATCAAACATAAAAGTAGATTCTTTGAAACACCTGTGCGAATTAATGCAGTTGATCCCAACAGAGAAACTAATCGCCTTTCACCACCAAACTCGAGAATTGATTGATATTCCACATTACTTTGACCAATACCAGTTTTAAAAGTTTTTTGTATTGTAGCATTAAGTGAACAGGATCTGCAAGAATACCCAAACCCACAACCACGTGTATTATTTAGCGAATTTATACAACCTATGCCATTACCAATTGATGCACCTTTCATTATGTCTTCAGTTATACCGGTCAATGTTGAAAATGCATTATTAGCAAACTGAATTTTTCTATCTTCATCTACAACACACATCATTACCGGTGCATTGTCGTAAATTGTTTTAAGTTCTAATCTGCTTTGTTCTAATGCTTGTTCCACTGATTTACGGTCACTGATATCATGCCCCACTAATTGAATTGCCGGTTTTCCATCAAAGAAGATTGGCATAACTTTAATTTCAACAAAAACTTCTGTACCATCCAAGCGAATATATATTTCTTCAACAGCCGGAAAAATAGAATTTATTGGAGCTAATGCTACCATTTTCATTCTTTCGAGTACTAATTCAATATTATCGGGATGAATAAAATCAACAATAGTTTTGCCCAACATCTCGCTTTTATCTTTTGCCCTCATCAATTTCAATGCTTCTTTATTGATATAGGCAACTTTACCTTCGACATAAATAGTTATTCCTTCTGGCGAGTTATCCATTAGGTTTCGATATTTTGATTCGCTTTCAACTAATGCTATCTCTGCCAATTTTCGCTCATTCTCAGAATCAAAAGCATCCAATGCAAAAGAAATGTTTTCGCCTATTTCGAACAAAAGTTTTTGTTCATCCTCCTGGAAAAAGTCTTTTTCAGTTGCATACAGTGTGAAAGTTGCATACCGTTTTCTTTTTTTCGAAACAGGAGTCGCAAATGATGATTTATAACCACGTTTTAAGGCTTCATCCCTCCAGGGAATCATCATTTCATCGTTGGCAATGTCATTGCAAAAAACAACTCTATCTTCATAATAAGCCAATCCTGTCGGACCCCTTCCTGTATTTAAATTACCGGGAATAATATTCAAAGATTCAAGATATCCATTATTGTACCCTGCATGATAAAGAGGCATTAATTTATCTTTATCTTTATCGTATACACCAATCCAGCTCATTTTAAACTGACCATATTGGATTGCTACTTTACAAATTGTTTCGAATAGGATTTTTTCATTTTTTGAAGTTACAATTGCCTGATTTATCTGACTCTGCAAAGCATATAAACGGGCGATATGAGTTATATTCTTTTCTGATTTCTTTTGTTCGGTTATATCAACAATAACTCCTCTTATTCCGACAGGAAGATTGTTTTTAATAATTGGATTAATAAAAACCAGGGCCGGAAATTCTGTTCCATCTTTTCGTACCATACTAAATTCCCTGTTATCGACTGAATTACCCGCAACCCTATTAAGGATACCATTTTTTACTCTTTCGTATTCTTCAGGAACATGCACTAAAATAGAGTTTTTGCCAATAAGTTCATCCATTTCGTAACCGAAGAGATTCTGTGCCTGTTGATTTACATAGGTTATTGTTCCATCCAAATCAATCTCGAAAACAACCTGTGGAAGAAGATTGGCCATATCACGGAATTTTTCTTCACTTTCACTCAGTCTTTCATCGGCCAATTTTCGTTCAGAAATATCATTAACAATGACCTGTACGGCAAGTTTACCATTAAAAGTAGTTCCCAATGCTGTTACTTCAGCATAAAAAATACTTCCATCATTTCGTATTAACTTTTCTTCTAGCGGAGGAACCTGACCACCACTTGATACCTGACTCATTCTTTTAACAACAGCATCTATACTATCGGGATGAACTATTGACATTACCGGTTTACCAATTATTTCTTCAGCTTTTGCGGTTCCAAATAATTTTAATCCGGTCGCATTTACATATACAAACTTTCCATCCTGATATATCGCAATTCCATTAGGCGAATTTTCAACCAATGATCGATATTTTTCTTCGCTTTGAAGTAATGCCTTTTGGCTTTTCTTCTGTTCGGTCAAATCATTGACAACCGTAAAACGATAAATCTGATTCTGAACCATAATATTTTGGCCAGATATAGAAACATTTTTAATATCTCCATTTTTAGCAATCAAATCAATTTCTGCATTTGATACATTTCCATCACTATCCAACTTACTATATAACAGCGATTTATTCTTTTCATCAAAAATTCCTAAATAACTTGCAGTTTTACCTATAACTTCATTTTCGTCAAATCCAAGCAAATTGTAAAATGCCTGATTTACTTCAATGTATTGTCCTGTTTTGATATCGCTCAGACCCGCAGCAGAAGGATTAAGATGAAATAATTTGGAAAATTTTTCTTCAGAAAATACTAAATTGGTAATATCCTTTGTGACTCCGAAAATTACAGGTTTTCCATCCCAAAATCCTCTCGAAACCCTTGTTTCAACCGGAATTTGATTACCTGATTTAGTTATTAGAGGTACCGGACACATTTCTGTAATTCCCATTAACATTTCTCCAACAATTCTGCCGGCTTCCTCCCTGCGATCAGCGGGATGAACTTCCAGCACTGATTTACCTAATAATTCATCTTCATTATATTCAAGTCGTTCTCTTACAGTACTATTGGTATGAATTATATTTCCCTGTTCGTCAAGCACAAATAGAAATTCGTCAATGGTATTAAAGAATGTTTCATAGTTTTGTTTGGTTTGCTCAAGTTGTTCTTCTATCACTTTTTTGGCAGTGACATCACGAGCAGATCCAACCAATCCGATTAGTTCATTATTATCATTATACAGTGGTGCTTTATGTACATCGAGATATATAAATTCGCCTTTCACATTACCAAACTCATCAAACTGCATTTTTTGCATTGCTTGTCTGGTAATTTCATCTGAATTAACGCATGATTCACCAAATGTATGCCAATCAGGATTATCGGGATGTTCGTTTCGTTGACGGTTCACAAAATAGAAATCATCTTTACCAATTGGTTCGTCAGTATCTATAGCAATTAAAAGGTTGGTACAAATTGCTTTATTAGCAAAAAGAAATTTGCCTTCCAGATCTTTTGCCCAAATCATATCAGGCATTGTATCGCTCATCGAACGCAATAATGAATACAAATTATAGTATTTTGATTCACTCTCGCGTAAAGCATTCTCGGCCTCAATACGTTTGGTAATATCTCTCGTTACTCCATGTATTCCTATTAAGTCATCATTATTATCAAAATAAGGAGTTATTAATAGTTCGCCCGTTTTTATCTTGCCGTCTTTGCAACGATAATCAAGCATTATTATTTTTTTAAAGTCCTTTTTTATAACGTTTGATTTGTTATTTAGGTCAATCTCTTCGCTTAACATTATAAGTGCCATTGCAGCCGATTCTGGAGCAAATCTATCAGAAATTGATTGTTGTAAATATTCATCAACTGTATATCCTGTAAAGTTCTGAATAGATTGGGAAACGTACATACTTTTACCATTCAAATCCATAAGCCAGACCACATCACTAATTTTTTCGGTAATCAGACGGTATTTTTCCTCACTTTGGCGTAAAGATATTTCCATCTCCTTACGCTGGGTTATATCTTTCGAAATACATGAAACATACATTATATTACCGTCCAAGTCAGTTATCGGATCAAGCATGGTAATCATATATATATCTTTTCCGTTTACAGCCGTGACTTTAACTTCCAGTTCATTTTTCAAACCAGTTTCAAAAACTATCTTAACAGACTGTTTTCTTTTTTCTGCTTCAATTTTGTCGAAAAGGAAATCGGGGGTTTTGCCAATAATTTCATCTGGGGTGTATCCAAAAGTTTTCGCAAATTTCTCATTTACATACCGATACGTATAATCCGGATTATAGCTAAAAATTGGATCGCTTGAATACTGAACTAAAGTTCGGTATTTCTCCTCACTTTCCCGTAGTGCTCGCTGATTTCGTATCCGTTCAGTAATATCACGAACAGCAAAAACAATACGGGTTGGATTCCCAAATTCGTCAGTTACAAATTCAGCATTTATCTCAGTTTCAATAATATTGCCATTTGCTTGAATTATTCTATATTCTTCAGGGCCATTGAAAATACCATTGAACATTCCTTCAATGTTTTTTATGGCTCTTTCATTGTCCTCCGATACCAAAAATTCACCTAAATATCTTCCAATAACTTCATTATCGCTACAACCTATTAATTTCAGCCCATTTGAAGATATCATTTGTATTTTTCCATCCAAACCTGTAACAGTAATATTATCAGGCGAAGCATCTAATATGGAGTGATACAATGCCTCACTGGCCTTTAGCGCATCTTCTGTGTTACGGCGGACTTCATTTTCGGCTTTTAAATCTTCCATTAGATTTAAAGTGGCTTTATAGGTGGAATCAAGCCTCAACGCCTGTTCATTTATCTGTGTAGAAAGATGTAAACTTTCGTTAATTCGATGTTCTGTAGCAGTTTTTCTCTTCAACATGGCACGAATCAACGTTAGCAATTCATCTTTGTCAAACGGTCTTACCAGAAAAGCTTCACCTCCAACTTCAAAACCTTTTATCCTACTCTGTTTATCGTTAAGATAGGCTGTAATAAATACAACAGGTATATCAGCAAGTGAATCATCCGATTTTAGTTTTTCACACACCTCAAACCCATCCATATCGGGCAAAACAATATCTAGCAAAATAACATCCGGATTTTCTGAAGCAGCTAATGCTAGACCATCAGTGGCATTTTTTGCCAATAATACGTCAACATTGTGAAAGGCATCAATAACCAGTGCCTCAATAATAATCAGGTTTTCAGGATTATCATCAATAGCAAGTATTTTTATTTTCTTTGTTTCCATAAAATTGGAATTTTTGTTTGTATTTTTAATTAGATATACGAGAAATGGAATAAAGTCTATTCCACAATCTTATACTTTGATTCAAGTCCTATCTTTAAACGTAAATCATTTATCTCTTTTTTTAGTTGAATCATATTTAGTTCGCGATCAACAGTAAGATTATGGAAACGCATTAGTTCAGTCATTTTCTCTTTAAGTGTTGTTTCGGCTAGTTTACGGTCGTTTATAACCTGAATTGTACCTTTCATGGCCTTAACAACCCCGTTTTCAATTGTCAACTCACCCAGGCCTAATACCCATAGAACTTTAGCATCCGATTTTCGGGAAATTCTAAATTCTTTATTAAACGATTTTTTCTGACCCAAAACATAATTGGTAAAATAATCATTCATCATCTCTTGGTCTTCTTCTGATACCAGTTCTAGCCAACCATGGACACTTCTGACATACTCCTTGTCGATACCAAAAATATCATCCAATACATCCGATGAGCCCCACAAACCGGTTGTCAGATCAAGATGGTACGAACCAATGTTGGCAGCCTGCTGCGATTGTCTGAAAAACATTTCGCTTTCAATAAGTTTTTGTTCGGCTAATAATCGTTGCGTTGTATCCTCTACTAATAAATGCCTTGCATTCTCGCCAAAAATAGGTGCTGAAGTTGCTGATATTTTCACATAAACTTTATCCGCATTTTTCTTTTGGTGCAACGAAATTCCATCCGTATTTTTCCCCATTCGGGTATCCTCAATAGACTTTAGGAAAGCCGGAATTTCTTCTGCCGGGTGAAGTTCTTTTACTGTCATCGATAAGAATTCATCTCTTGAATATCCATAAAAATCAACTGCAGTTTGATTTACTTCTAGAATGGCTAGCGTTTCTAAATCATAAATAAACATTGATTGTGGATTTCCGGAAAATAGAATCTTATATTTCTTTTCGCTTTCAAATAATTCATTTTCAATAAGTTTACGTTCAGTTATATCTCTAAAAAAGGCTATAACATCTTCAGTTCCAATTTGTTGTTGGATACTCACGTCTAAATTAATAATAGTTTTATCTTTTCGTTGATGGCGAGTTTCAAATCTACCGGAGCCATTTTTTAAAACATACTGAATATGAGCTTCAACATCTGCCTGACTCTCATTATATTCAATATCAGCAACCCACATTTTCAATAATTCTTCATTAGTATAACCAATCATTTGACAATAGCTATCGTTCACCTCCAGTATTTTACCTTTCTTGTTCACCATCCAATAGCCATCCATGGCAGTTTGCAGAATACTTTGATGAAGATTTTCGCTTGACTTTAACTGCTTAGAAATGGCTTCCGGCAAATTATTGTATTTAGATTTTAGTTCATTCAGTTCTTGTTCAACCTTTTTTTGTTCTGTAATATCTCGAGCTGTGGCTATCAGTACATTCTGCTCAAAGAATTTTCCTTTATTGATAATCACTGATTTTGGAAAAATTTCTCCATTCTTCCGTTTAGCCCAAAAATCAAACTGAACTTCTTTAGATGTTTCCAACACCGATTTCATTTTGCTCAAAATAACCGGCATATCATTCATTCCTGGAGCTGCAACCGAATCGGGAGTTTGACCAATAAGTTCCTCTCTTGTGAACTGATACATCTTTTCTGCACCCTTATTCACCTCTATAAATGAAAAGCTTTCGTCCAATACATAAATGGCATCAGAAACAATATTGATAATGTCAATATACGACTGACGAATTAGCTGCATTCTTTCCTGTTCGTTATATCCAATTGTGGTTTCAAGTTGCTCAGGAATATTACTTTTGTTGAATACAGTATCCCGGGTGGTGGTTGATTTTTTCATAGAATTAATTCGTTTAAATTGATACATTCCGCTGTCAGAAATTTTCATGTTTTATCAAATAAATAGGATATTCTCGAATTTTTTAGGGCAAATATAAGCATAATTATTTTGTAAATATTACCCAATTTGCCTTAATTAGATGCTAAAGCACCAATAAATTACACTTTTCACTTAAATACATAAACTTATTGGTTATCAGTGTATTTAACTACAAAATATGTGGTATTATGTACTACATGAATAAATTTTTTATTACTTCAACTTTAACTAATTTGAATATCACATAAATTTTCAGGGTAAAGGAGTGGTAATTTTCATATCATTACTGAATTTAAAGCCTCAGCTTTTAGTTTATTATTTACAAAAACAATGCGTTAATTTTATTTTAAACCCTAAAAATCGCATGCAATTAGAACTAAAAATTTTGTAAGACAAGAATTATGGATTACTTATAAAATTTACTTTTACATAAAATAAGAGGGAAAAGTTCAGAAAATTGAGAGAAAAAAAGTTTAGATTCATTAAAATGGTCGACCAAAATTAAAATTATGTTATAAAACATATTTCTTCTGCACATTTTCATCAAAACATTTGGTTGGTATTTATAAATGTTGTACTTTTGCATCGTGATTTTTTCATAGTATTAGATTTAAGGTTAACAAAAAGATTGGTAGATTACCGTGAGGTAAAGCTACCTTTCGCATTTTATAGCCCTACCCTCCATCGAAAAATTCTGACGGCTCAATCAACTTGGTATTCAAATTTTGATTAATTCAGTCAAATATTTCCTACCGCAACCGCAACGCTTTTGTATTAAATTATATGGGGAGATACCTTTTCATTCTATCAAAGCCAGTATGAGCCGTCATCATTTGCGCAAAAAATACGGACCAAAGTGGTTTTTAGTCCATACTTTAGTCCGTATTGAATTTATATTACTGATAATCAGCATTATTTGCGGAGAGAAAGGAACTTGTATTCTCTCAGTTATGTTATGAATTTCAGCACGTTACACCTGCTAAATTTGAATGTCCACCGATTTTTCCACCTCGAAAGAATGGACTAAAAATGCGGAATTTTTATGAAACAAAGATACGAATTTTATTTAGTATTTCAATACTAACAGGACTATTTTTTAGTATAGTATATGGCAATTATGTGGGAAGATAACTAACTTTTGGTATGGTGTTTCTGTCTGTTATCCTTTAATGAAGGGATGTACCTGTTCGGCTTTTAGTCCGGTGTATTGGCAAAATTCGTCTATGCTGACGAATTGGTGTTCCTGCTTTTGATAGTGATTCTTAATTTGTGCAAGCAACGACCTGCCGTAACGTTCGCTTTTGCCAGTAATGCGTTGCACATCCTTCGGGTATATGCAAATACGTTTGACTTCCATTGTGTCATTAATTTCAATGCAAATTTACAAATAAAAATGCGATTATTAAAGCCTTTTCTGGCAATAACGGCAGATATGTACATTGCCGGATGTGCGAGTGCTCAAAAAAGGTTTTAGAGAGTATACTTTTGTCCGTATAATTTTAAAAATTTAATTTTATGGCACAACAAAAAAGTATTTTAAAATTGCGTGGTACCATTGGTGGAATTTCATTCTACAAGTCGAAAGATGGTTATCTTGCACGCGAAAAGGGTGGTGTGGACGCTTCCCGAATCGCAAATGATCCGGGATTTGCACGAACCCGTGAAAATGGTGCTGAGTTTGCTAATGCGGCTTCTTCCGGTAAATTGTTGCGTGATGCTGTCCGGGCATTAGGAAAAGATGCATCGGACGGAAGAGTTACCTCCAGATTAACTCAGGTTATGGCTCAAATTAAAAACATGGATGAAGCCAATGCCCGTGGTGAACGAAGTGCAGCAGAAGGCATGTCAAAAGATGAAGCCAAAGCCCTGTTGCTTGGGTTTAACTTCAATGTGAATGCAGTTCTTGGGGCTGTGATGTACAAACCGTTTGACGTGGATACGGAAACCGGTGAAATTAAAATTGCAGGGCTGAGTCCTCAAAATGATATTAACCTACCAGGTGGGGCTTCGCATATTATTTTGAAAAGTGGATTTGCCAGCATCAATTTTTTGACCGGTGAATCAGAAATGATTGTCTCTGCTCCTGTTCGACTGGCAGTGAATGGTGCTGCTCAGGCTGTATCTTTGAAACCTGCTACTGTTCCAGTAGTAGAAGGCACACACTTTATTCTGCTTTCGATTGACTTTGTTCAGGAAGTGAACAATGCCGATTATTCTTTGAATAACAACTCGTACAACGTGTTGGCGATTGTTGCAGTTGAGTAAGAAGCCCCCTAAATCCCCCGAAAGGGGACTTTAAGAACAAAATCTAAAATTAATTCAAGATTTATGGCAACAGAGAACAATCAAACAACGATTAATCCAAACAACATGAGTGTTGTTCAGCGGCTAAAAGCTCCAACTCCGAAGTTTTTCAGAACCTTACGGACAATTGGTTTAGCATTGGCGGCCATTGGAGGAGCTATTTTAGCTTCCCCAGTAGCACTTCCTGCCGGACTTGTAGCAGCAGCCGGATATATTGCACTGGCAGGTGGAGTCGTTTCAGCAGTAAGTCAAACGGCAGTTGATACTACCGATTTAAAAACTTCAGAAAATGAAACTCCTTGAAACAAGCTATGACGGCAATGTGTATGTCGGAACTTTCGGCGGAATGTTGTTATCCGTATTCAGCAATGTATTTGTAGAAGATCTGGTTAGAACAGCTATTCTTGCCGTTGTAGGTGCTGTAGTGAGTTTTGTGGTTTCATTGGTTTTGAAGAATTTTTTCAGGCGTAAAAATAGCTAAAAACTACTACTTTCCGGTGTGGTAACCTTTTGTAGTAGTATGGCCTCCCTCAATAAGGGAGGTTTTTTTATGTAAACATTATTTGCAGCCATCACACGAAAAACGGGAAATAACTTTTGGGGCCGTTCCATCGAACCCGAAAAAAGTTATTCTCGTTTTTCGCCAATACTAACCAAAGCGAACGTGAAGCACCTATGAAAGGTACTTATAAAACAGCATCCGCCTGGCTTTAGAAATTAAAAGCAGATTTTGTCTGTAGTTTTTTTCCAGGGCTTCCAAACTGCGGAGCGTAGAAACAGCTTTTTCGAACTGAGCCGGATTATCATTGGCTTTATTTAAACCATCCAAAAGGCAGGATTTTACATCCCGCAACACTACAAACGGAATGACCGACCCACGCAAAAAGGGATAAAAGGCTTTAGACTGCCACAAGCTATACGACAGCCAGTAGGTTTTTTCTTTTTCTTCTTCGCATTGAAACTGAATAACGAAGCAATTAGGACAGGGAGCTAAAAGCGGTTTTCCGCTGTTATTTCCTTTGTTTAAAATGAAGAAATGAGGCATTGAATAAAC
>CAIKVR010000105.1 GCA_903830915.1 uncultured Bacteroidales bacterium | reverse complement strand
TGAAAAGGTTGATTATTCATTGTCGGACGAATCGTTGCGAGCCATGATTCGTGAAACTATTAAAATACATTTTCAGAAAGAGAAAGCATTGTTTGAGCAGGGAATAAAAGCCCTTAGCTTGTTTTTTATCGAAAGTGACACAAGTTTGTTTCGTGGTGCAAATCCGAAAGTCAAAAATATATTTGAAGAAGAATACCTTAAACAGTGGTCAGTTATCAGTGAACAGTTATCAGATAACGATTCCTATAAGAAGTATTTAGAAAACGATTTTGACGAAAATGGAATGTTGCAAGTTCACAAAGGTTATTTTTCCGGCGATAAAGGTAATGCCGATGAAAAAGTAAAGGAAGGCGTTGACGAGATTTTAAAAGATAAGAAGAAATTGTTATCGTTTGAAAGTCCTTCACGTTTCATATTTTCAATTTGGGCTTTACAAGAAGGTTGGGACAACCCGAATGTGTTTACTATATGCAAACTTTCCAATCAAGGAAGCGAAATTTCAAAATTGCAACAGATAGGGCGTGGTTTGCGTATTTGCGTAAACCAAAATTTACAACGCAACACGCTGAACGCTTTAAACGGGGATCAGGAAGAATTTTGGAAAATCAATAACCTCGATGTAGTGGTTTCAAGTAAAGAACACGGTTTTGTGGAAGCCATTCAAAATGAAATTTTAAGCAACTCATTTTTTGTTGCCGAAACATTTACTGAACAAGAAATCACCAAAATACTGAAAGAAAAATCGGGTTTTGACGATGATACGGTTGTTTCGTTGATTGACGATGTGCTAAAGGAAAACAAAATGATTGTTCGGAAAGCAATTGTTGACGGACAAAAAATATACGAGAAATCGCCCGACTTTTCAAAACTTCTTAAAGAACAAAATCTGCCTGAAGAACAACAAAAAGCCTTAGAAAATTTGTTTGCGACTGATGCAAACCAATACGTTCAGAAAGCTGAAAAGAAAAAGGAGAAAAAGAAAGTTTTCATTAAAGCATCTCATTTATCAGCGTTTCAGGATTTATGGAACACGATAAACAAAAATGCTTTTTACATACTCGACAGCTTAACCGAAGAAAAAGAAAAGCAACTGATTCAAAACATAAAAAGCGATATTGAAGATTTGAACATTGACGAAATTTTATTGCAAACTATTCGTGCCGAACTCAACGTAAATAGAATAGGCGAACAGGGCGCAATTACCGAAAGTTTAACCGACACGGTTTCGTATAAAAGCAAAGTGGATTATTTGGAATTAGTTCGCAATTTATCAAATAATACCAAAACGCCAATTGCTTTTGTCGTAAAGATTTTCAACGCATTAAGCACTGAATTTAAAACCAAAATGCTGTGCAACAATCCTGCTCAGGCGCAACGGGAAATAACCGAAATAATTCGTAAACATTTAGTGGCTATGATTAAAGCCAACGTGAAATACGATGGAATTAATGGAATAATTTTACCCAACGTATTCAAAACCGAAAACGGAAAAACCTATTTAGATACCGGAAGTGTGGGTAAATTTCAAAAAGATATTACCGGCGATTTTAATTTGAAAAGTCGATGGGTATTTGATGAAGTGATTGAATACGATAGTGATTTTGAACTTAACATAATAGAGGGTGATAAAGACATGGATGAAATAGAAATATTTGGCAAATTGCCCCGTCTCAAAATCAAAACACCTTTGGGCGAATACAATCCTGACTTTTGCTATGCTATTAAAAGCACCGAAGGAAACAAAATTTTTCTTGTTGTAGAGAGCAAAGGTTACAAAACTTCTACTGCTATACCTCCAGACGAAAAAGCAAAGATTGATTTTGCAAAAAAATACTTTGAGGCTCTGAACGAATATTACAAAGAAAAAAATATAACAGTTTCATTTAAAGAACGTATCAACACCACGCAACTGGCAAGTTTGATTACTAACGCATAGATACAATGGCAAATACAATCGATTTTATAAATGCAGGATATGCTGTGGTTGACACAGAAAACAACGAAAACAACTTGTTGAATTTTCTAAAAGAAAACTACCCGTCTGTAATCACTGATTATGAACTTAAATTAGACGAGCTAAAAGCCGTTCTGGGTTTACCAGTTGACGAAAAAGTAAACGGTTACGGACTCAACTTTGTGGGCAGAAACGTGGCAAGGGCAAAATATGCTCAAAAAACAGAAAAAGAACTCCAACGGAACACCACGTTGAGCAAGGATATTGATACAACCCAAAATCTGGTATTAAAAGGTGACAACCTGGATAGTCTTAAAATGTTAAAGAACTATTACAGTGGCTTGATTAAATGCATTTATATTGATCCACCGTATAATACCACCAATGACGAATTTGTATATCCTGACAAGTTCGACAAAGAAGAAGCTGAAGTGTTGGGCTTGGCAAACCTGAGCAATAGTGATTTTGAACGAATGGAATTTAGCTTTAAAAGCAAAAAGAGCCACAATGGTTGGCTTTCGTTTATGTATCCACGACTTTTGCTTGCAAGAGATTTATTGAGCAAAGAGGGAGTTATTTTTATCAGTATAGACGACAACGAACAAGCTAATTTGAAATTACTTTGTGATGATATTTTTGGGGAAGAGAATTTTGTAGGTCAAATAGCAAACATAAATAATCCTAAAGGACGATCTGATGATAAATATTTAGCTACAGCACACGAATATTTACTGGTTTATGCAAAAAATAAATCAAATCTTAAGTGGTTTGGTTTTCAACCAACAGATAAAATCACAAAGAGATATAATAAAGTTGATGAATTTGGAAAGCTATATCGTGAAATTGATTTGAGAAAAACTGGAGATAATGATAGGAGAATTGACCGTGAAAATCTCTTCTATTATTTCTACTACAACGAAAAAAACAAAGATTTAATTCCTTCTCGTGAAAAGCAGAATTTAGATGGATATAGAGAAATTATTCCTTTAAAAGATGATGAAATTGAAGGTAATTGGAGATGGGGTATTGAAACAGTAAAAAAAGACATTACAAAATTAATTGCAAGATATATGCCTAATAGAAAAATATGGGGTGTATTTGAAAAAGATTATTTAGAGGGTCGTGAAGCGATTAAGGCAACAACAGCTTGGGAATTTAAAGATGTAAATAGCGAACGAGGTACAGAGCAATTTATGGAATTGGGTTTTGAAAAAGAAGTTTTTCCCAAGCCTAAACCATTAGGAACAATAAAGCGGACATTACAATTAGCAACAGACGAAAATTCCATTATCCTTGATTTCTTTGCAGGAAGCGGAACAACAGGTCACGCAGTTATGCAACTCAATGCTGAAGACGGAGGCAATCGTAAATTTATTTTGTGTCAAATAGACGAGCCAATAAAAAAAGATAAAACTGCTTATAAATTTTGTTTAGACAATAACTTATCACCAGTAATTTCAAGCATTACAATAGAGCGTTTGAGACGTGCAGGAGAAAAAATCACCAAAGAGATAGAAGAAGAAAACAGCAAAGCCGGAATGTTTGAAGAAGATAAAAAGCAAGTTCCAGATGTTGGTTTCAAAGTATTTGATAGTGTAGAAATACCCAGACTAAAAGTGGATGAAACAACCAAACAAATTTCAATTACAGAAAATGAGATTGATGCATTATCTCGCATTTATAATATGATTTTTACTATTGGTTTAGACGAACCCACACAAGTTCCAGAAACGGTTGTAGAAGCTTGCATTTACAAAATCGGTACAAACTATTACATAACGAGTTCAGAGAAAATAAATAGCGAGGATTTCTCAAACGCCATTAAAAACGGGAAAGTTTTTATCGACGGTTGGACAGCAAGTTTGAACGGTACATTACAACATTACAAAGAAGATGTGAAAATTGTGTTTTAAGGCAAAGCCTTATTTCTAACATGGTGTAATACTGGGGCTAAACTGAACCGAGGAATAGGTTTAAAAGTAGAAATGGTATGAAATAGATCTATTGGATTGGGCTTAAGCCCATTCATATATAATATAATATAATCAAATAATGGCTTTAGCTCAAAGATACTAATTTGGCTAAAGCCATTTTTATCTATCATTCAATATACTCCGGCTAAAGCCGGTAGGCAATTGAATTTAAAATAACAATCTATCATTGAATAACAAAAAAAGAGGTTTCACATTGCTGTGAAACCTCTTTTCAAGGGTGGGCCCAACTGGGCTTGAACCAGTGACCCCCTGATTATGAGTCAGGTGCTACTAACCAACTGAGCTATAGGCCCGGATTTCGTCAGGATTTCTCCTTTTGAAAGCGAATGCAAAAGTAATCAAATTTGCAATACTGCAAAAATTATCAGTCAGTTTTTTTGATTAGAATTCATATTTTTTGCCCAAAATCCGCTTAAAAAGTATATTTTTGCAGACTTTATGTATAAAATTATTCAGTTATGAGTTCAAATCAATCCACTTCAAAACATCCAAAAGGACTTTATTTCGTTTTTGCTACTGCCATGTCCGAGCGTTTCAGCTATTACGGTATGCGGGCTATTTTCACGCTTTACCTGATTAAAGCATTACTGATGGATAAGCAATTAGCTTCAGCCATTTATGGTAACTACACCGGACTGGTTTACCTTACACCGCTTATTGGTGGCTATGTGGCCGACCGTTATCTCGGGATGCGACGTTCCATTCTGTGGGGAGCAGTGCTGATGATTATCGGACAATTATTTATGTTTACCAGTGCTTTGTATTATCAAAATGCTGAATTTGCGCGCTGGTTTATGTACACCGGATTGGCTGCACTGATTTTTGGAAACGGATTTTTCAAACCGAATATTACCACCATCGTTGGTAGTTTATACGAAAAAGGGGACAAAAGACTGGACTCGGCCTATACCATTTTTTATATGGGTGTAAACGTGGGAGCATTTATTGCGCCATTGCTTTGCGGTTTTTTTGGTGATACAGGCAATCCTGCTGATTTCAAATACGGTTTTCTGGCAGCAGCTATTGGAATGATGCTCAGTCTGATTTTATTTGTGGGTTGGAAAAGTAAGTTCCTGATTGGCCCTGATGGTGAACAATTGGGAGTTGAACCTACCGGAAAGAAAGGAAATCATGTAAATGAAAATACGGCAGTCGAGCCAAAGAGTTTTAATCAAAAAGTTACAGAATTAGTGGCATGGATAGCCGGAGCAGCAGCTTTGTTCAGCATTTTCTTATTTGGTTTCCACTTTGATATGATTGGCGCATTGATTTTCTCTGTGTGTATTATTATTCCGGCCTTCGTTATTTCGGATAAATCGCTCACAAAAATAGAGCGTGAACGTATATGGGTTATCTATATTATTGCCTTTTTCGTTATTTTCTTTTGGTCGGCGTTCGAACAGGCGGGTGCTTCGCTCACTTATTTTGCTGACGAGCAAACAGACCGTAACATTCTTGGTTGGATAATGCCTGCAAGTTACTTCCAGTCGTTTAATCCGGTTTTTATCGTATTGCTGGGTATGCTGTTTTCGAACCTGTGGATATGGCTTGGAAAAAAGAATATGGACCCTGCTTCGCCCGTGAAACAGGCTATGGGATTATTTTTCCTTGCGTTGGGTTATCTGGTCATTGCTTTCGGGGTAAAAAATGTAGCTCCGGGCATGAAAGTAAGTATTCTGTGGCTTACAGGTTTGTATTTCATTCATACCATGGGCGAATTAATGCTATCACCTATCGGACTTTCGATGGTAAATAAGCTTGCTCCTGTGCGGTTTGCATCATTATTGATGGGTGTTTGGTATATGTCGATGGCAACAGCCAATAAATTTGCCGGAATGCTTAGCGGATTATATCCCGAAGCAGGAAAACCCAAATTCATTTTTGGAATTCAGATTGTTTCGCTCTACGATTTCTTTATGCTTTTTGTAGTGATTGCCGGAGTAGCTTCGGTTATTTTGTTCTTGTTGTCAAAACGATTGCAGAAATTGATGCATGGAGTTAAATAATAAAAGTATTCACAACCATTTATCAAAAATTTAGAAAACAAAGAAATCTTGCATCACTTTGCATATAGTAAGATAAGATTTCTTTTTGAATTCAATTTTCATTTTCTATTTCTAAAAAGGTAATTTCTTAAAAATTACAGGTTGAATATTTGAAAGGATAAATTCTTAAATTTGTTGATTTCATGATTTTTTAAAAGTAAGTTTTCAAAGAATCCTTTCATTTTCCTAAATGAAAGGAATTTTTTTGCGGTTTGCTCAAAAAAAAGGTTTAATTTTGTAAGCTAATTTATAATGTGCTAATTATGAATTATTAATTGTAAATTGTGAATTGAAATAAATGGGACTATTTAATTTTTTTAGTAAGGAAAAAAAGGAAACTCTTGATCAGGGATTATCAAAAACCAAGGAAAGTGTATTTTCGAAACTTTCGCGTGCTGTAGCCGGAAAGTCGAAGGTAGATGATGAAGTGCTTGATAACCTCGAAGAAGTACTGATAACTTCTGATGTGGGTGTTGAAACCACCCTGCGGATTATTGAGCGCATTGAAAAACGAGTGGCTCAGGATAAATATGTAAATACAACTGAACTGAATGTAATTCTGAAAGATGAAATTGCTTCTCTGCTGGCTGAGAATAATTCCGATTCACTTGCCGATTTTGATGCACCTTTACCTTCCAAACCATACGTAATCATGGTGGTGGGTGTGAATGGTGTTGGAAAAACCACTACCATCGGAAAGCTTGCCCACCAGTTTACCAAAGCCGGTAAGAAAGTTTATCTGGGTGCAGCCGATACTTTCCGGGCAGCTGCTGTCGATCAGTTGGTTATATGGGGTGAGCGCGCAGGTGTGCCGGTTATCAAACAAAAAATGGGTTCTGATCCGGCTTCAGTGGCTTACGATGCCATTGCTTCAGGAAAAGCAAATGATGCTGATGTGGTGATTATTGATACAGCCGGTCGACTTCACAACAAAATAAATCTGATGAACGAGTTGACCAAGATTAAAAATGTGATGCAGAAGGTTGTATCGGATGCACCTCACGAAGTATTACTCGTGCTCGATGGTTCTACCGGACAAAATGCATTTGAACAGGCTAAACAGTTTACCATAGCTACCGAAGTTACAGCATTGGCAATTACCAAACTAGACGGAACGGCTAAAGGCGGGGTTGTGATAGGAATTTCCGATCAATTCAAAATTCCGGTAAAATATATCGGACTGGGTGAAGGAATTGAACACTTGCAGGTTTTCGACCGGAAAGAATTTGTTGAATCATTGTTTAGTTGATTAATGGCTAAGAAAAATATAAAGGGAACGGTTGATGTAGTGACAATGGGTTGTTCCAAAAATCTGGTTGATTCTGAGCAGTTGATGCGTCAGTTTGATGCGTTGGGTTACAAAGTAAGGCACGATGCGGCAAATCCCGATGGTGAGATAGTAATAGTAAATACCTGCGGATTTATTGGTGATGCGAAAGAGGAAAGCATCAACACTATCTTGCAATTTGCCGATTTGCGTAAACAAGAAAAGATACAGAAACTTTTTGTGATGGGCTGCTTATCAGAACGTTACATGAAAGACTTGAGCGTTGAAATTCCGGAAGTGGATAAGTTTTACGGAAAATTCAATTATACCGACATTCTGAAAGAAATTGGACAGGAATACCGCGCTGATTTACGATTGGAGCGTACGCTAACTACTCCGGGACATTATGCTTATCTCAAAATTTCTGAAGGTTGTAACCGCACCTGTTCGTATTGTGCCATACCGGTAATTACGGGCAAGCATCGTTCCCGTTCGATGGATGATATTGAAAATGAGGTAAAAGGGCTGGTTGCTCAGGGTGTGAAGGAGTTTCAGGTCGTGGCGCAGGATTTATCTTCCTACGGCCTTGATAAATATAAAACACAGAAATTGCCGGAACTGATAAGCCGTTTGTCGGATATCAACGGAGTGGAATGGTTGAGGTTGCATTATGCTTATCCTTCGCATTTTCCGGATGGAATTCTGCAGGTGATGCGCGAAAGAGAAAATGTGTGTAATTACCTTGATATTGCCCTGCAGCATATTTCAAACCCAATGTTGCGGAAAATGCGACGCGAAATAACCAAAGGAAAGACCATTGATTTGCTGAAAAAAATAAGGGAAAAAGTACCCGGAATTCACCTGCGTACCACCATGCTGCTCGGGCATCCGGGTGAAACGGAGGCTGATGTTGAAGAGTTGAAAGAATTTATCCGGGATATGCGCTTTGAGCGCCTGGGAGCTTTTGCGTTTTCGAATGAAGAGAGTACTTATGCTTACAATTACTACGAAGACAATATACCACAGGATGTTAAGGAACAGCGCGTGGCTGAAGTGATGGCTATTCAACAGAAAATTTCGGATGAGATAAACCGCAAAAAGATTGGACAAACGTTGAAAGTGATTATTGACAGGAAAGAAGATGATTATTTTGTGGGACGGACTGAGTTTGATTCACCTGAAGTTGACCCTGAAGTGTTGATTCCAGTTTCTACTATAGGAGTGAAGGTGGGTGAGTTCTATCAGGCAAAAATTACCGATGCTACGGATTTTGATTTGTACGGGGAATAAGTTTCAAAGTATTTAAAGTTGAAAGTTTATAAAGTAACTTTTTTAGCATTCAACTTTTATTCTAACTTTATGAACTTTTGACTTTATGAACTTTCAAACAATTATATTATGAATCACAAAGAATTAATTGCCGCAATGGCAGCCAAGATGAATGCCCCGAAATCGCTCGTGGAGGATTTACTGGAGAAAACGGTTTCTACCTGCAATGAATTGCTGGTGGAAGGTAAAACTATTGGTTTTCAGAGTTTTGGAAATTTTGAAGTGCGTAAAAAGGAAGAACGGCTATCGGTTCATCCTGCCACTCAAATCCGAACACTTGTTCCCCCAAAATTAGTTGTGAATTTCAAACAAAGCAATATTCTGAAAGATAAACTTAAAGAACTGCCACACAATGAGTAAGGAAAAACTTTCATCGCAGGAGATTATTGATATCGTTGCCTTAAAAGCATCGGTAAGCAAACGAGCTTCAGAAGAATTTCTGAAAGTGATGATTAGCACCATCGAGGAAGCTTTAATGTCGGGTGATTCAGTGAAAATTAAAAACTTTGGTACGTTTAAACTACATTGGAACGAACCACGAAAAAGTGTAAATGTACAGACAGGTGAAGATATTATTTTGGCAGGTTACTATAAGGTTAACTTTACGCCTGATAACAATTTACGGGATTTAATTAATGAACCTTTTGGTCATTTGGAAGCTGTACAGATTGGTAGAGATACTCCTGTGCAGATAGAGCCTATACAAAAGGAAACTGAAACAATGGATCCGCTCAGAACACTGAACGAACAGGCAAGTGAAATAAAAGATATTTTGGCTGAAATAATGAATTTGCAGTCGAATCATCAAACTGCTGAATTACAGAATGATATTCAGGAAGTTGTTGTGGAAAATATCAACGAAACATCAGAAGAAATTCCGCATCAAGTGCATGAAGAAAAAATTCAGATTCCTGATTATGAATTTCAAGTTGAAGAAGTTGAGATAAAAGAAGAACCAAAATCAGAAGTTTTTTCTCCAAAATCCGTAGTTGAAGAGCAAAAAGAAGAACATGTCGAAATTCCCGTTATAGTTATTGAAGAAACAGTTGAAGAATTAAATACAGAAGAAACTTTTGTTCCAACTTTCGTACCACGTAAGAATAAGAAAAAAACAGGTTGGTTGGTTTTAATAATCTGCATAATAGTACTGTTAGGAGCTGGTACAAGTATATTTTATCTTTATCCTCCGGCAAAGAGAATGATAATATCTTTTGGTAATAATGTGTCAAATTCAACTACTGATTTGACCAAATCAGTATCACAATTGTTTGTTGCCAAACCAAAGAAACTGGATGTGCCTGTAACAGTGGTAATTCCTAAAGATACTTCAGCTGTGGATACAATTGAAGAGGAAGACATTCCACCAGTTGATAGTTTGCAATTGTTGTTTGATAGTCCGCGAAATTACACCGAAATAATTGCGACTGAAACCACCCATTCAGGAAGTCGGTTGACCAATTTAGCCAAAAAATATTATGGATTGAAAGATTTTTGGGTGTATATTTACGAAGCAAACCGTGAAAAAGTTTCCGATCCAAATAAAATTCCTTCAGGTACTATTATTTATATCCCCAAACTTGATTCACGATTGATTGATAAAGAAAATCAGCGTTGTATTGATAAAGCAAAGGAATTGCATGATTTGTATGTAAAGAAAATTCAGAAAGAGGAATAACAACTCAAATATAGGTCCTGAATTAAATTTTTAAAGAAGTTCTGTAAATTTTCACAAATTGCAGAACTTTTTTAATTCAAAATAATTAAAAAAGCAGTTGTTTTTTTCATTAATGAACCTCCATTCCATAATAATCTAAATTCAGGTTAATAGATATTAAATCAAGTAGTTAGCAGTTTAGAATAACACTATATTTGCTCTGCAAAAAAATAAATAATCAAACATAAAATAATATGATTCAATCTGTTGATATTAGGGAACTTAACGAACGCATCGAAAAACAAAGTTCGTTTGTTGATGCGCTAACCATGGGAATGGACAAAGTAATTATAGGTCAAAAACACCTTGTAGAGTCTTTGTTAATTGGATTATTGTCTGATGGACATATACTTCTTGAAGGGGTACCTGGTTTAGCTAAAACATTAGCTATTAAAACCTTGTCCGATTTGATTAAAGGTGATTTCAGCCGAATTCAGTTTACACCTGATTTATTGCCTGCTGATGTAATCGGAACAATGATTTACAGTCAGAAAAAAGAAGAGTTCAGCATTAAAAAAGGACCTATTTTTGCAAATTTGGTTTTAGCTGATGAAATTAACCGTGCTCCGGCAAAAGTTCAAAGTGCTTTACTTGAAGCTATGCAGGAACGTCAGGTGACTATTGGAGAAAATACCTACAAATTGGATGAACCGTTTTTGGTTATGGCTACTCAGAACCCAATTGAACAAGAAGGAACCTATCCGTTACCCGAAGCTCAGGTTGACCGTTTTATGCTGAAAGTGATTATCAATTATCCGAAAAAAGAAGAGGAAAAATTGATTATCCGTCAAAATTTACTGAAAGAAAAACCGGTGGTATTACCAGTTCTTACCCCAAAAGATATTGTTGAAGCTCGCGATGTTGTTCGTTTGGTTTATATTGACGAAAAAATTGAACGCTATATTGTTGATATTGTTTTTGCTACACGTTTCCCGCAGGATTACGGGCTGGATTCACTGAAAGAAATGATTTCGTTTGGTGCTTCACCTCGTGCTTCTATCAACCTTGCACTAGCTTCACGTGCCTATGCTTTTATCAAACGTCGTGGTTATGTTATTCCGGAAGATGTTCGTGCAGTATGTTACGATGTATTGCGTCACCGTATTGGTTTGAGCTATGAAGCTGAGGCCAACAACATGACTTCGGACGAAATAATCACTGAAATTCTAAATACAGTTGAAGTACCTTAATCAATTAATAATTAAGAATTCATAATTAATAATTATATATTGAATTTGTGGAAACCAGCGAATTAATACAGAAAGTAAGGAAAATAGAAATCAAAACCCGCGGGTTGTCGAAGAATATTTTCGCAGGTGAGTATCATTCAGCGTTCAAGGGACGTGGTATGACTTTTGCCGAAGTGCGTGAGTATCAGTATGGCGACGATATACGTTCCATCGACTGGAACGTGACAGCGCGTTTCGGACATCCTTATATAAAGGTTTTTGAAGAAGAACGTGAACTGACGGTGGTTTTGCTGATTGACGTTTCGGGCAGTCGTGAATTCGGAACTGTGTCGCAACTTAAAAAGGATATTTTCACCGAAGTGGCAGCCACGCTTGCATTTTCAACCATTCAGAATAACGATAAAATTGGTGTTATTTTCTTTTCGGATAAAATTGAAAAATTCATTCCACCCAAAAAAGGAAAGAAGCACGTTTTACATATTATTCGTGAATTGATTGATTTTCAGCCTGAAAGCAAACAAACGGATATTGGCGGAGCATTACGCTATCTGACAAACGCCATCAAAAAAAGTTCTACAGCATTCTTAATTTCGGATATGATTGACAAGAATTTCGATAAAGAACTGAATATTGTTGCTCGTAAACACGATTTGGTAGCTTTGCAGGTTTACGATATTCGCGAAACAGAATTGCCTGATGTTGGTTTGATAAAATTGAAAGATGCTGAATCCGGCGAGCGAATTTGGGTAGATACTTCTGATAAACGTTTGAGAATAAGTTATAAACATGCCTGGGGTCAAAATCAACTTGAACTCCAGAAAACCTTCACAAAATCGGGTGTTGAAATGGTTTCGATGAGTACTTCCGAAGATTATGTCCGTGCTTTGATGAAATTATTCAAAATGAGAGCCTGATTAATTTACTATTTCAAGATTTACAATTTACAATTGCTAAAGATGAATTTGATTGTATGAGAAAAACTGTATTGCTTTTGATTTTTTCAATAACTTCATTTGCAAGTATTAGCTTATTTGCTCAAAAAATAACTGTCAATGCAAAGATTGATTCTACCATGATATGGATTGGAAATCAAGCACATTTGACTTATGAGGTTTCACAACAACCTAATCAGAAGGTCATAATGCCGATTTTTACAGATTCTATTCCCGGTGGACTTGAACTTGTTGAACCTGGAAAAATGGATACTTCAAAATCGCCCGATGGACATTTGGTTGTAAGTCAACATTATCTGGTAACTGCTTTTAAAGATTCACTTTTATATATTCCGGCTTTTCCTTTCGTGTTGAACGGAGATACAATTTGGTCAAAATCATTATCGTTAAAGGTTGTTCAACCATTTAAAATTGATACTGCATCAAAAAAAATAGCTGATATCAAACCTGTATATGACATGCGTTTCGACTGGCGTGATTTTTTGAAAACAGTTCTTTTGATTCTGGTTATCCTGATATTAATAGGTGCTTTGATTTATCTATTCCAACGATTCTTCAAAAAGAAACCTGTATTAACAGAGGACCAAATCAAATTGTTACAGCCTGCTCATGTGGTAGCATTGAACCAACTTGATAAAATCAAACAGGAAAAACTCTGGCAACAAGGTCGGTCGAAAGAATATCATACCGAATTGACCGACGTGTTAAGAGAATATATTGAACGTATTTTCAATATTAATGGCATGGAAATGACTTCTGAAGAAATTATGGATCATTTACGTTCGCTGCGTATGGATCAGAAATCGACTTATCAGAGCCTGCAACAAATTCTTAAACTTGCTGATTTAGTGAAGTTTGCCAAATGGAATGCTGCACCCGATGAACACGAATTAAGTCTGATAAATGCCTATTTGTTTGTAAATCAGACAAAAATAGAAGAGGTAAAACCAATTGATGAATTAAAAAAAGAGGAAACAACTGAAGTTTAATCAAGCTGACAATAAATTTCAGTTCTAAATTAAAAATTAAGATGACTTTTCATAATCCTGAATACCTGTTTTTGTTGTTGCTGCTTATACCGGTAATCTTTTGGTACATATGGGAAATGCAGAAATCCGATGCAAGTATGCAAATCTCTTCGTACCGGAGTTTATTGCATTTTCCGTCAAGCAAAAAAATTAAATTCAGACACAGTTTGTTTGTAATGAGAGCATTGGCACTTGTTTGCATAATCATTGCCCTTGCACGTCCACAGGCTTCGAATAGCTGGAGAACTCAGAATGCCGAAGGAATTGACATTATGATGACACTCGATTTGTCAGGAACCATGATGGCTGAAGATTTAAAACCAAACCGGCTGGAAGCTGCAAAAGCTGTTGCTTCAGAATTTATACTTTCACGCCCCACAGATAACATTGGTTTGGTGGTTTTTGCCCGCGAGAGTTTTACTCAATGTCCTTTGACAATTGACCATGCTGTTTTGATAAATTTATTCAACGGTGTGAAATTTGGCTTGATTGAAGATGGTACTGCCATTGGTTTAGGGCTTGCAAATGCCGTAAACCGCATAAAAGAAAGTAAAGCTAAATCGAAAATAATAATTCTCTTAACTGATGGCTCAAACAACTGTGGTGATATTGCTCCAATAACAGCAGCTGAAATTGCCAAAACTTTCGGTGTTAGAATTTACACTATTGGTGTTGGTACAACCGGAATTGTAAATATTCCTGTACCTACTCCCATGGGAGTTCAATACCAGCAAATGCAATCCGAATTTGATTCTAAATCATTGCAACAGATTGCTAATATGACTGGTGGTAAGTATTATAACGCAACCGATAATACAAAGCTTCGTCGAATTTATCAGGATATTGATAAGCTCGAAAAAACTAAAATAAGTGTGCAGCAATACAGTAAAAAGGAAGAACAATTCTATTTGTTTGCTTTGTTGGCATTAATATTTTTGAGTTTGGAAATACTTTTCAGGAATACTATTTTTAGAAAAATACCGTAACGAAAGAAGAAATGTTTAGATTTGCTCATCCCGAATTTTTGTTTTTACTACTGCTTATACCTTTATTAGCAGGAGTATTCATTTATTCCAACATCATAAAAAATCGCAAGATTAAGAAGTTTGGAAATCCTGAAATTATAAATCAGTTGATGCCCAATGTTTCGTTTATCAGACCTAAAGTGAAGTTCTACCTGCAACTTATTGCTATTTTGCTTTTGGTTATTGTGTTAGCTCAGCCTCAGTTCGGTACAAAAGTGGAGAATTCGAAGAGAAAAGGTATTGAAGTGATGATAGCTCTTGACGTGTCCAACTCCATGCTGGCACAGGATGTTCAGCCCAGCAGACTTGAGAAAGCCAAACTTGTTTTATCACAATTGATTGACGACATGAACGATGATAAAATAGGGTTGGTGGTATTTGCCGGTGACGCATATACTCAGCTGCCAATAACTGCTGATTATGTTTCGGCTAAAATGTTTTTATCCTCAATTTCTACACAAATGGTTCAACGTCAGGGCACAGCAATAGGAAGTGCCATTGATTTGTCGATAAAATCTTTTGGTCAAAAAGAGAAAGTAGGACGTGCCATTATAGTGATTACCGATGGTGAAAATCATGAAGACGATGCGGTTGGTGCTGCCAAACTGGCTGCCGAAAATGATATTGTTGTGCATGTAATTGGAATGGGTAAACCCGATGGTTCTCCGATTCCGGTTCCCGGAACGATGAGTTTTTGGAAAGATAAGGATGGTAATGTGGTAGTATCCAAACTTAACGAACAAATGTGTAAAGAACTGGCAATTGCTGGAAAAGGTTTGTATGTACATGCCGATAACAGCAACAGTGCTTATCGGATTATTACTAAACAACTGGATAAGATGGCTAAATCGGACATTAAATCAACCGTTTTTTCGGAATATAACGAACAATTTCAGTCGTTTGCTATTTTAGCACTGGTACTTTTATTGGTTGATTTCTTTGTGTTTGATCGTAGAAATAAACGTTTGAGCAAAATTAAAATTTTTGATTTGAAGGAAAAAGTTATCCAAAACTGAAAATAATGTATCTATGAGAAGAATAGTTTACATAGTGATGATGAGTGTGTTGGCAATAAATTTATCGGCACAAAAAGAAAGTGCAGACATCCGTACCGGAAATAAATTTTACAAAGATTCCAAATTCACTGAAGCAGAAATTGCTTACCGAAAAGCTTTGCTTAAGAATAAATCATCGTTCGAAGCAAATTATAACCTGGGTAATGCGTTGTTCCGTCAAAAGAAGTATAATGATGCTTTGGAACAATATAACCTGGCATTGGCAACCAATTCAAAAGAAAAAACAAAATTGGCAGCTGCATTTCACAATGCCGGAAATTCGCTTTTGGTGAGTGATAAAATTGAAGAAAGTATTAAAGCTTACAAAACAGCTTTGAAAAATAATCCTTCTGATAACGAGACCCGTTACAACCTGGCTTATGCTCAGGCAATGCTTAAAAATCAGAAAAAAGATAAAAATAAGGATAAAAAAGATCAGAACAAGGAACAAAATAAGGATCAGAATCAGCAAAATCAACCTCAGCCGCAGCAACCAAAAGAGCAACCTCAACAGGCACAGAATCAGCAGCCTAAAATGACTAAGGAAAATGCTCAACAAATATTGGATGCACTTTCGCAGGATGAAAAGAATGCTCAGGATAAAGCCAAGAAAATACCTGTAAGAGCTACTAAAAAAGCAGATAAAGACTGGTAATGTGTATTTACAATTTATTCATTTACGATTTACAATTGAATTGATATAGATATGGAACGCAAAAAACTTTATATATCGTTATTGCTCATTATATTAGCTACAATGATAGTGCGAGCCGACGAACCGGTTCGGTTTGTGGCTTCAGCACCGTCAACAGTAATTTTAGATAAACCTTTTCAATTGGTTTATACAGTCAATGCTAATGCAAAGGATTTACGTGTTCCTGAATTAAATAATTTTGATGTGTTGGCCGGTCCATTCGAGTCACACAGTCAGAGTATTCAGTATGTAAATGGTAAAAGTACTTCTTCAGTTTCAGTTTCGTATACCTATACTATTCAGGCACAGAAAACAGGTACTTTTACAATTGGATCAGCAAGTTTGACTGTTGATGGTAAAAAGGTTACATCGAACGGACTTTCAATCAAAGTTCTTCCTGCTGATGCAACTCCACCTGCTTCCAAATCGCAGGGAAATCAGTCGGGTGGGGGACAGGCTTCTGTTTCGGGCGATAATATCTTTATACGTGCCGAAGTATCTAAAACTAATGTGTATGAACAGGAAGCAATTCTGGTTACCTATAAACTCTATACTCTGGTAGATGTGGTACAATGCAACCCGAAAGGTTCGCCTGATTTTAATGGTTTCCTGAAACAGGATTTTGATCAACAACAGGGTAATAAACAATTGGCTCTGGAAAATTATAACGGACGAAATTATGGCACTTTTGTGCTTTATAAAACATTGCTTTATCCACAACATTCGGGTGTAATTCAGATTGATAAATGGAACTTTGAAGCGGTTATCCGGGTTCAAAACAGAGCTCAGGTTCGCAGTATATTTGACGATTTCTTCGATTCGTATACCAACGTTTCTAAATTAATTTCAGCTCCTGCTGTAAAAATTACCGTAAATGCACTTCCTTCAGCTAATAAACCAGCTTCATTTAATGGTACTGTTGGACATTTTACGTTAAACAGCAACATAACATCTACACAAGTAAAAGCAAATGATGCTGTGACGTTGAAACTGAATATTTCAGGATCGGGAAATATGAAGTTGATTAAGAATCCGGCACTTAAATTTCCTGATGGATTTGAGCTGTACGACCCGAAAGTAATCAATAATTTCAAAACCTCAATAGCAGGTGTATCCGGTACAAAAACCATTGAGTATCTGTTTATTCCGCGTCATTCAGGCAATTTTGAAATACCGTCGACTGAAATTTCTTATTTTGATACACAGGAAAAAACATATAAAACCCTGAGAACACCTGCCTATAAACTTCAGGTTGCCAAAGGTGATGGAACCGAAGCACCGGTGGTAGCGGGCGGAAATTATGTTGATAAGCAGGATGTGAAGCAATTAGGCAAGGATATTCGATTTATACAAACCAATAAATTTGAAATCTCAAAAGAGGAAGAGCCGGTTTTTGGTACGCTCACTTGCTGGTTGTTATACCTCATTCCATTATCTATTTCGCTGGTTCTGTTTATTTTCTTCCGCAAACAGGCAAAAGAAAATGCAAATTTAGTACTTGTAAAAAACAGAAAAGCAAACAAACTTGCTCAAAAACGGTTGAAACTGGCACAAAAACTGTTGCATGAAGGAAATAAAGATGCTTTTTACGAGGAAGTTATGAAAGCTACCTGGACTTACCTGAGCGATAAATTATCTATTCCGGTAGCTTCACTGACTAAAGAACGGGTTGAAGATGAATTGAACGCATACAAGGTAGATACTGAAATTATCAAACAGTTTGTTAGTATTCTGAATACCTGTGAGTTTGCACGATTTGCTCCGAATACCGGTCAGCAGGAAATGGGTAATCTGTATGAAGATACCATTCAGGTAATTAGTAACCTGGAAGAGAAATTCAAGAAATAAAGAACTCAATCAAAGCAAAATTATTATGAAGCGGAATATAGTATTTATATCACTTATGTTGAGTTTTGGCACTTTACTTATGGCACAGAGCAATGCTCTGAAACAAGCCAATATCTTGTACACCAAAGGTGATTATACAGAAGCAGCCAAACAATATGAAAAAATCTTGTCAACAGAAGGTGTAGCTCCCGAATTATATCTCAATCTTGGAAATGCATACTATAAATCGAACGAAACTGGAAAGTGTATATTAAATTACGAACGTGCCTTACGTTTGTCGCCAACATACGAAGATGCCCGATATAACCTGGAGATAGCACAACTAAAGGTTGTTGATAATGTTTCCCAGAATCAGTCATTTTTCATTGGTAAATGGATTGATTCACTTATAAAGGATTTGAATTCCAATCAGTGGTTTTGGACCAGTCTCCTTTTCTTTTTGATGTGTTTAGGTTGTATATTTCTGTTTATTTTTGGCTCTTCGCGTGCGGTACGTAAATCATCCTTTTATGTTGGAACTGTACTGTTAGCAATAAGTTTACTGACCGTGTTTTTTGCCGGAATCCGCAAAGATCAATTGTTGAATCATCGTGAAGCCATTGTAATGACCGGAACAGTAAGTGTAAAAGGATCGCCCGATAAAAGCGGAACAGACCTTTTTCAACTTCACGAAGGAACAAAAGTATCGGTAAAAAGTACACTTGGTACATGGGTTGAAATCAAACTTGGCAACGGTAATGTTGGCTGGGTGGAACAGGAAAATATTGAACGGATATAAATCACCTCACCCCTTCCCTCTCCAAAAGGAGAGGGAGAGGGAAGCAACTAACTAATATAACATTTCCAACCTTTATGCATATTATTGAATTAATTAAAGGGCTGGATACCAGTTTTTTTCTCCTCATTAATGGGTTACACTCTCCTTTTTTCGACAATTTCATGTGGATTGTCAGTGCTAAACTGACCTGGATTCCACTCTATCTGTCTGTTTTATATCTCCTTATCCGCACCTATAAAAAAGAATCAGTCTGGATAATTCTAACGGTTGTATTTTGTATCGTTATTTCCGATCAGACAGCTTCGGGAATGCTGAAAGAGTTTTTCAAACGCCTGCGTCCGTCGCATGTTGAAAGCCTGAAATCAGTTATTCATCTGGTAAAAGGCTACGAAGGTGGTTTGTACGGATTTGCTTCGTCGCATGCAGCTAATTCTGTTGGTTTCGCACTACTAACTTCCCTGATACTTTCCGACAGATTCTATTCCCTTTTGTTACTGTGTTGGGCATTATTGGTTTCGTATTCACGCATTTATTTGGGTGTACATTATCCGGGTGATATTCTGGGAGGAATATTGGTTGGAACACTTGCAGCAATTTTCAGCTTTTGGCTACTTATCCGCATACGCCCGAATATTCTACAAAATCAAGACAACACTGTAGAAAAAACTCAAAAAATCATTCCAACCGGGGTATTAATGCTCAGTCTGGCGGGAATACTTATTTATTCTGCTTTCGCGTAAATTTCTTAATCAGTCAACTATTGAAAGTACCCTACAAATAATAAACCTCCCGACTTATTTTCTGTCGGGAGGTTTACTATTCTACTATGGTTATCGAAGAAATTCTATGGCTTCACAACCACATTTTTTATTTCCCAGGTAGCTGCGTCAGTAGTAGTACTTAGGTATTTGAATGCGAATTTAAAAGCAGATACCCCCAAATATTTATCAGGAATAACGATATCCCCGGAATTTACAAATGTCCAGCTATTCCCAGCCGGATAAATAGGAATTACTACCTGCTCCCAGGTTGTGCCATTATCAGCCGACAGCCACATGCTTTGATTTGTTTTCATATTTGCTACTACACCAAAATTTATAGCATTGTCGAATGATATTTTTGCCGAAGTTTTCCCTGTAAAATTAATTGTTGGTGAAATAAGCCAACTTTCATTTTCAAGTTTTGCTGTTCCTGACATAACAGCACCATAGCTGCTCGAGAATGTCCATTTTGTGGTTCCCTTTATATTAACTTGAGTAAAACCACCTAAACTCTCATTAAATCCTTCATAAAAATAAATATCTGATGGAACACCTTCTTGTACAAGGAAGTTCTTTAATTCCCATGTACCGGCTTTTGCAGCAGTAGATACATATTTGAAGGCAATAGATACTTTTTTACCAACACACGAGTCCAATGTAATCTCATGTGATGTTGATAATGTCCAGTTTCCGGGATCACTGAATGGATAAGTTTTTAATTGTTTCCAGTCTGTCACTGTTCCAGGTAGTCCTTCATCATATTTCTCAGAATACCAAAGAGTTGCATCAGTTTTATAATTTGTAAAATAGCGGGCAACATGATCAAATGTGAGTTTAGCATGCGACACAGTAGTTAAATCAATCTTTGGTGAAATAAGCCAATCTTCATTAGCATTATTAACGGAACTTACATAGCCCGATATGGTTGCGTAACCATGTGAATCAACTCCCCATACCTGAGCACCTGAAACATTCATTGCAGTAAACTTACCTTTCGTTGATGCAAAAGGTTCTGAATAAGGTAAAGTTACCGGTTTTCTTTCTTTAACAGCAAAATTTTTGATTTGCCAGGTTCCAGCCTGAATATTGCTCGAAGTATAATTAAATGCAATTTTTACTTTTTTGCCTGCGAATGCTTTTAATGAAATATCGCCTGCATTTGACATAGTCCAGCCCGTAGAATTTATCATTGGATCAACAGTATATAAACGTGTCCATTTTACTTTTGTAGGCATTGAATCTACATTAAAGTTGGTCGTAATCCAAATAGATGCATCGCTGGTCAAATTAGAAAATCCACGTGTTACATAATCAAATGTAAAAACTGATGTAACCGCACCACTGTCTGGTAGGGTAATTGCTGGTGAGATTAACCAGTGTGAATTTGTATAAGGTACATTATCAACGCTTCCTGAAATCGTTGCGTATTGATATTTGCTAGATGTCCAAACTTGCTTACCTGTATCGCTGTATTGAGTAAACTGCCCTAATCCATCCTGAAATGTTTCGGCATAAATACTAATTTCTGTAACCGGTTTTATAAATGGAGCGGGTGGAGTTTCAATAATACTATTACACGATGTAATCAAAAATACAAGAACAAATGATGTGAAGTATATTATTTTATTAGTCTTCATAATCTTAAAATAGTTGAATATTAGTAATATAATTGGTGGAATCCTTCAAAACCTTTGCCCAAATCACCTAGTGAACGCAAGGTAAGTTGATGATAAATTTTAGAAGAGGATATAACAGCATCTTTATCATTATACCAGCCAACAATGGCAGTAATATTACCCTTTATGGTATCATTTGGTAAATGAATTCTCGCAAATTTGGAATATTCACTTGTTGCAATAAAAATTGAACCCGTAGCATCCTTTATTTCACGCGATTGCGGATAACCTATACCATTGGTAGAAGGTGCGAAAATTGAATCACCTACTGTTGTCAACTTAACGGGTGCGCCATAATCAGCACCATATTGTGTAAAATAGGCATTCTTTATACATACCAGTCTGTTGTGCAGTTCAGAACCAGATTTACGTATGTCAGCTATAGTCATTGTATCTATTAATGCTGATGGAGCAACAGTTGTTTTATATACTTTTACTCTTGTTAAAAAAGTGGTGTAAGGTATTCTTCCTATTTCAAAACCAGTTTTTCCAGAAGTAGTATTGTAATACACAATGCCAAGTTGAAGCATTTGAGCATATTTACCTATTGCCAATCCACTACAGTTAACTGTAATAAGTGTTCCTACAGGAAATATGGCACTTAAGTTACCAGCATCTACCGATATTTTCATTGCTCTTTTTGCTTTTACATCATAAATTTCGATGTTTTTATAGATATTCCCCTCATTATCATCCGAAATCACAATACCACTTATTGTAACATCTTTGTTTGAAGGAATGGTATCTACCGAAAATAGTGATGGTATTCGGGTTGGTAGATCGCCAATATCTGATGAATAATCTGATATTAATTTAGATATGGATGAACTGGTTTGTACTGAATCCACTAATTCGTCTGATGGGTTAATCGGTTTAAAATTGTCATTACAACTACAAAGAAGAAAAGTAGCAGTTGAAATAATGAGTGTTATAATACTGTATGGTTTCATATTTTATTTTTTTAATTTTTAGGTTGATCAAAATTTATAGGATATAGTTGCAAAGAAATTAATTCCTAAGGCATAATAATACTTTGGTGGGAATTTATAAACATTACCAGTTAAAACTTTATGGTCTAAATCAACACGAGCCTGCTGGAAACCACCGGTTTTCATTTTTGCATCCAGTAAATTATTGGCACTTAAATTAAAATTCAATGATTGACGATTTTTAAGGTAAATAACTTTTCCTATCGATGCATCCAACATAAATCCACCTTTCAATCTTTCCTGGGCTCCCAGTACATCTCTCTGTATTTGAGATTGATACATAGTATAATACTTCTTAGTGAAACGCAATGGTGCTACATCCAGGTAATTATTGTCGAAATAATTAAGTGTCAAAGTTGCAAACCACATTTTAGGATTGAAATAATCCAATGCTATGCTTCCGGCAGTTTGAGGTCCGCTAGCAAGTTTAACACCCTTCAAATAAACTACATCTTTTTCATCGGCAAAAGCTCCATTTTCAGGACTTAAAACACCTTGTACGCTATCTGTATAATGATGGTCGGATATTGTTCCTGCAAGTACCAATTTGAAATTACTGTTTAATTTCACTTCCATACCAAGTTCTAGGCCGCTGTACATTTTGTTTACGCCAGATAATGAGTGATTAATAAATGTTTGATAACTATCATCATAGTAGGAGGACAATTCAATTCCATCGCGGGAGTAGGTTTGGAAATAGGAAATTCTACCTCTGATACCCGGATAGGTAAATGAATATGTCATGTCGTATGATAAAATCTTTTCCTGAGAAATCCCGGGGACAAAACCATCTTTTATACGAGGAGATACATAAGCATTGTTTGGAATTGGTGCTTTATATTCAGCCAATGCATTTAATTCTATCCTGTTTCTACTATTTATTTTATAAGTAAGACCTCCTTTTACAGATGGAGTAACTTTCGACCAGGTTGCTCCTCTGTCATAAGACTGTGCACTATCTGCAGTTGCACGGCCATTCTCCATACGTCCGTATCTGCTAAATTCAGTATATGTTACTTTAGCAGCATAATATAAATCTACACTGTATAAAGTCCATTGGTTTTGCAAAAATGCATTAGCTGTAAGTATATCAATGTCATAATCATATCCAAATTTATCACCGTTTTTAATAATTCTGTTTGGATTGCGTAAGTCATTTTGAGATATACTCGGATCTTTTCCCAATAACAAACCTGTCAAATCACGTTCGGCAAATTGGTCAATATCAATCCATTGATTAGCTCCCATTAAATCGTCCATGGTTTTATAATGTATTCCTTTGGATGATTTAGCTTCAACACCGGCTGTGATTTTTAATTTTTTATTTAACTGATTGGTATAGGTAGAATTGAAGGTTGTTTCCATTAAGTCGTTATGACGGCGTTCTAATGCATATTTTGCATTAGCAGTTGGATTCTTCTCATTATTTCTATAGTTTGCCTGATAAAGTGTATTCCAGTCAATTTGAGTTATTACGGGGTTTCTATCATTCCAGTTTTTTATCTCTTCATTTGCAATTTCGTTGTTTGGAAATCCATTTATACTACCATCCAGAGCAACCTGACCATCGTATTTATAACTGGGTAAATTACGGTAATAATCTGGACGTGGGTCGGGTGCATTAAAGAAGTTCAGTGCAGAGTTGCTGTAAAAACTATAATGATAAGCTAAACCGGTTCTCAACATTTGTTTATCATCAATTTTAAACTCGTGAGACAGAATAATAGTTGGGTCGAAGCTTTTGACGATGCGTGAATTTCTTTTCACTCCGTTCTGAAATCCCCAGTAAGAGTTGTAATAAGTTGATTTTGCTAATGAATAAACTTCATCGGTAGCCGAAGAGCTTTGTCCACGTTCGGTTGGTGATCCAAAAGTTACAATTGATATGCTCTGCTGTTTATTTAATATTTTTTCGGCAGAAAGGAAGTAACCAAACGATTTGTAAAATGTACCTTCTGTAATTCCTTCATCAGCCCATCTAACAGCTGCTGAAGCAGCATAAGCCCAACCGTCTGATTGTAAACCGGTAGCATGTAAAAAAGACCCGCGAACTTTGTATGATCTGTTTGAATATGCAACCCCACCTTTTGAACCTGCAGCATAACCAGAAGCTTTTGTGTTTATATTAGTTGCACCGCCCAGATTTCCAAAGGTAAATGAACTTGCACTTAAATTATCGGCATTGTCCTGATTTCTCATGGCATCATTTAAACCTCCAAAGGCTGAGTAGTTAAATCCACCACGTTCCATTCCGTTAAAATGGACACCGTTAATATAGGTTGATTCATAATCGTTATCATATCCTCTGACATTAAAACGCATTGGGCTGAACGAATAACTTGCCTGTGAATTATAAATATCACCTTTTGATGATAATGCGGTTGAAGTGTTTTGCGAAACACGACCTTCTTCTTCAGTCAATTCTTTTTCACTCAATTGAAGGGTAGTTTCCTGTTTAGTTTCTTCTTGCGCATCGGCTTTCAGTTCGATTACACCAAAATCATTAACTGTTTTGGTATTCAGTTTTACAAGTTTAATCTGAGTAAAATAACCTTCAAGGGATATACTTAGTTCTTCATCACCCGGTTGAAGGTAGCTTAGGGTAAATTCTCCCTTTGCATTTGTTTGTGTTGAAATGTTTTGTTGTAATAATGTTATAGTTACTCCGGATAACGGATTTCCTGTTCCGGCAGCTTTTATCACTCCTTTGGCTGTTGTTTGTGCCATAAGTGTAAAAGAGCTCAGCATTGATACAAAAAGTATCAGCGATAGTTTTCTCATACGATTGATTCTAACTTGTTTTATACAATTTATTATTAAATACTTATTAATATTTCTCCCTATATTTTGGGCTAAAAGGCACGCAATTTACTACAAAATTTCAATATATCACATAAATATACAGTAAAAATTTCTTTTTTACATTTAGATTCAGCACGATAATCAATTAGATTTAGTTAATCAATTCAAGTCCTTATAAAGCTATGTTTTGATAATCATACAGTTGGCAAAATATATATTTAAAATGAGAATTACATTATTAACCATGACGAACTGCTTACAATTTGTAAGTTAAAGGATAGAACAATTCGTATTTAACTTCATTTTTTTCTTTCACTTTTTTTTCTCACTTTTGTTGTCAATAAATATATATTCATTTTTATATCAAAAATATCAGTATGCGAAAATCTATTTTTATTCCAATCCTTTTATTCCCAATTTTGGTATTGACTTCCGGAACAACTGATCCGCAAGCATCACAGACCAGCAATAAAGTGAAAGTTCAGATGGCTTGTGCAGCCTTCTACAATCAGGAAAACTTTTTCGATACAATACACCAGAATAATGTAAATGATTTTGAATTTACTCCAACAGGTTCAATGAAATGGGGTACTCAGAAATACAGGGCAAAGCTGGAACACATGTCGTATGCCATTTCACAAATTGGATTGGATTACTGCCCAACAGGTATATCTTTAATCGGACTTTCGGAGATTGAAAACCGTTCTGTGCTCGAAGACATTGTAAAACAGCCTGCATTGGCTAAACGTCAGTTGCAAATTGTTCATTACGATGGTATTGATCGCCGAGGGGTGGATGTGGCATTACTTTATAATCCTAAGCAGTTTATAGTAACCAATAGCAAATCATATCGTCTGACTTTAGCAAATGACACATCGTTTCGCACACGTGACCAATTAATGGTAAGCGGATATTTACTTGGCGAAAAGGTTCATGTAATTGTAAATCACTGGCCATCAAGGTTAGGTGGTGAGGAATTTTCACAACCCAAACGTAATGCTGCTGCCGGATTGACCCGTTCTATTGTTGATTCTCTATTTAAAGTTGACCCAAAGGCAAAAATAATTGTCATGGGTGATTTGAACGATGATCCTTTTAATGAAAGTTGTGCCAAAGTGCTGGGTGCAAAAAAGGATATCGATGACGTTAAAGATGGTCAATTATTTAACACACTTTGGAAAACGCTCGATAGTGGTGTAGGTTCTCTTGCCTATAATGACCAATGGAATATGTTCGATCAGATTATTATATCATCAGAACTGGCTCATGCCGACCGTACCAAACTCAAATTTTGGAAACCTGATGTATTCAATCGCCCATTCTTAACCCAGCAGGAAGGACGTTATAAAGGAACACCTATTCGTACTCATGCGGGCGGAGTTTGGACAAACGGTTACAGCGACCATTATCCCACTCTCATTTATTTAGTGAAGGAGGTTAAGTAAACCAAATAAAATCCGTATTTTTGTAGTCGGAACAGTTTAAAATACAAAAATGGAATATACAACCTTAGAAGGAAAATTGATAATGCCTGAGTACGGGCGAAACATTCAGCAAATGATTACTTATGCACTCACCATCGAAGATCGTGAAGAACGAACCCGTTGCGTGAAGACCATAATTAATATCATGGGAAATTTATTCCCTTACTTGCGCGATGTAAACGATTTTAAGCATAAATTGTGGGATCACGTGGCAATCATGTCTGATTTTAAATTAGATATCGACTTTCCTTATGAAATCGTTGAACAAGAAAACCTATATACCAAACCGGAATCAATTCCTTATAAAAATTCCCGCATACGTTATATGCATTATGGTCGTACACTGGAAGAAATGATTGAAAAAGTGGCTGAATACTCCGAAGGCGAAGAGAAAAATGAACTCATTAGGCTGATTGCCAATCAGATGAAAAAATGTTTTCTGACCTGGAACAAAGAAGTCGTTGATGATCGAAAAATATTTGATGATTTACGTTTTTTATCCAAAGGGAAACTGGACATTTCGGAAGATTTCTTCAAACTGGTTGAATCCCGTGATGTACTATTCAACAAAAAGAACAAACCACGCAAGAAAAAATAGTTTAAAATTGATAGTAGGTAGTTAACAGTTGATAGTTATTTACTTTAAACTATCAACTTTAAACTATCAACTAAAAATATGGCATCATTTAAAATTGAAGGTGGCAGGCAGCTTTCTGGTTCAATTATTCCACAGGGAGCAAAAAACGAAGCATTGCAGGTAATCTGTGCTGTTTTACTCACTCCCGAAATAGTTACGATTAGCAACATTCCCGATATACTTGACGTTAATAATCTCATCAGTCTACTTGATGATATGGGCGTAGAAGTAACCCGATTAAAAGCAAATACTTATACTTTCAAATCCGAAAACGTAAATCTGGATTACCTTCAGACTGACGATTTTTATTTGAAAAGTGCTTCGTTGCGTGGTTCGGTAATGATTGTTGGACCATTAGTAGCTCGCTTTGGTAAAGCAATTATACCAAAACCCGGTGGAGACAAAATTGGTCGTCGCAGGTTGGATACACATTTTCTGGGAATACAAAAACTAGGTGCTGAGTTTAGATATGATGCAGATGCAAAACGCTATGAAATTGAAGCAAAAAAACTGACAGGATGTTATATGCTGTTGGATGAAGCTTCTGTAACTGGAACTGCAAATATTCTGATGGCATCTGTATTGGCCGAAGGAATTACAACTATTTACAATGCCGCCTGTGAACCTTACCTGCAACAGCTTTGTAAAATGTTGAATTCAATGGGAGCAGACATTTCGGGAGTTGGTTCAAATCTACTTACAGTAAATGGCGTAAAATCATTAAAAGGCTGTGCACACCGAATTCTACCTGATATGATTGAAGTCGGCAGTTTTATTGGAATGGCAGCTATGACTGCATCCGAAATTACAATTAAAAACGTTGCTTATAATGAACTTGGAATTATTCCCGATAGTTTTCGACGTTTAGGAATTCAATTGGAACAAATTGGAGATGATATTTTTATTCCAAAACAAGAGTGTTACGCTATCGAATCGTTTATTGATGGGTCAATTATGACCATTGCAGATGCGCCTTGGCCAGGTCTTACTCCCGACTTACTAAGTGTATTTCTGGTAGTGGCTGCCAAAGCAAATGGAAGTGTACTAATTCACCAAAAAATGTTTGAGAGCCGGCTTTTTTTTGTGGATAAACTCATTGATATGGGTGCTCAGATTATTCTATGCGATCCGCATCGGGCAACTGTAATTGGTCAGGGAAATCAACTTCATTTGCGTGCTTCAACAATGAGTTCACCCGACATTCGCGCAGGTATTGCTCTATTGATTGCTGCACTTTGCGCAGAAGGAACAAGTATTATTCATAATATCGATCAGATTGATCGTGGTTATCAGGATATTGACAAGCGACTTAACGCACTTGGAGCTAATATTCAACGAATTTAGTTTGTAATAATTGGCAAAAAAGGCTTCCGTATGGGAAGCTTTTTTTCTGAAATAATTTTATGTTAGAAAGTTTTACTTACTGATTTATGATTAACTTAGATTAAAAAGAAATATTTTGAAAAATAGTTTCGTTAAATGGAGTCAGAGATTAAAAATTCACTATTTTTGCACTACCAAATTTTATAATCTTTCAGAAGGCATTTTTCTTTAATGAAATCCATAATTCCACCCATCGATAGGGAAATTCTCAAAAAGGAGCTGACCGAAGATAAATTTCTACGGCCTACTAATAAAGCTCACAACGAGATTTATGTGATAACCGCACATAATTCTCCAAATTTGATGCGCGAAATAGGAAGATTGCGGGAGTTATCGTTTCGTTCCGGTGGTGGTGGCACAGGTGAGGAAATTGATTTGGATGAATATGATTTTATGGATAAACCTTATTATCAGCTAATTGTTTGGGATCCAACTGCTGAAGAAATTGTGGGTGGTTATAGGTATTTGGCTGGTACTGATGTGGATATCGATAAAGATGGACAGCCAAACTTTGTAATGTCACATCTGTTTATTTTTAGTCAGAAGTTTGTTACTGAATTTTTGCCTTACACCATAGAACTTGGGCGTGCTTTTGTACAACCGGATTATCAGACTTCCAAAATGGGAATGAAAAGTTTGTTTGCACTTGATAATCTTTGGGATGGTTTAGGAGCCTTAACACATACTGTAAAGAATGCACGGTATTTTATTGGGAAAGTAACGATTTATCAACATTACCCTTTGGTAGCTAGGGAGTTGATTTACGAATATATGTATAGATATTTTCCCGACCCGGATAGAATGATTATCCCTAAAGACTTAATACAAGTAAGTAAGAAATCAAAATTACTTGCTCTGGATATTTTTAAGGGAGACGATCATTCATCTGATTATAAGACACTTCAAAAAGCTATTCGTAACGAAGAAGAAACAATACCACCTTTGTTTCACGCCTACATTGGATTAAGCCATACAATGAGATTTTTTGGTTCAATTTTCGATCCGGATTTTGGTTCTGTTTATGAAACAGGTATAATGATTACTATTGCCGATTTGCTTGAAACTAAACGAAAAAGATATATTGAACCTTATCGAGAGTATCTGAAAAAGGTTTTGGATGAACGCCGGATCGCAAAACGATTAGCCAAAGAAGAAAGGTTAAAGGAAAAGACTGCGAAGAAATCGGCCAAAAAAATACGAAAATCTAGAAGGAAAGAAAGTAAATAATTGTTTTAGTTTTTCACATTCAAGCTTTAAATTTTTCCTGTTTATTTCTTTTTATGCTTGTTCAGGTACTCTTTTGCAATAGGTAAACCAAGTTCAGCAGATTTTTTCCAGTCTGTAACAGCATTTTTATCATTACCAATTTTCTGAAAACAAACACCTCGATTCAGAAGCATAACGGGATTATCGGGCTGAATTTTCAGATAGTCAGTATAGTCATTTATAGCTAGTGCAAACATGTTGGTTTGTGAATAACAAAATGCTCTGCCAGAGAAATAAGCAGCATAATTAAAAGATTTTTCGTCACCGCTCTTACTGAACTCTATTGCACTTGTATATTCAATAATTGCTTTTCTGTATTGTTTTCTGAATCGGTATATTTCAGCTATATAAAAACAGATATTATCATCAGCATCATAAATTCGACTGCCAATATAAAAATAATTCAGTAATGAGTCTGAATAATTTTGGTTCATAATACATGCTTTGAAAAGTATACCGTACGAATTAAATAACGTAGAATCTATACGAATTGCCTTGATTATGGGAGTGAAACTTTCTTTTGTTTTTCCTGAATTTAGGAGATTAGTGGCTTTATTAAGGTATGATGTGGCCTCATTTCTTGCTTCAATAGATACATTATAGTTCCGATCCTGTGCAATCGATCTAGATATTAAAATAAACATTGTTATAATGAAGAGTACTTTTAGATAAGTCAATTTCATAGTTAAAAGGTCTATTTTTAGCAATAATTGTAGAAATATCTTTTCAAAAACACAAATCGTTGATAGAAATTATCAATCTTCTTCTTTCGCTTTGAAAGATTCCCACACAAAGTAAGCAATTAAGGCTAAGAAGGCAACCAAGGCAGCAACCTGAGCACCTTTTCCGTCGGGATTTTGCCATACATTCAGATTCATAGCATCGCCATTGTTGGTGAAGAATATTATAAATGCACCAACTACCCCAAACAATGCTGCTCCGGCAATAAATCCGGACGAAATAAGGATTCCACGTTGAACACGGGCATTGTTGAGTTTTTCATTCTTAGTGCTTTTCGAGAACCAGTGATTTAGTAAACCACCTACAACCAATGGAGTATTCAAGGGTAGTGGAATAAACATACCCAATGCGAAAGCCAGAGGCGAAATGCCTAACCAATTAATCAAAATAGAAATAACTGCGCCAATACCGAGCAAAACCCAACTCACACCCGAACCCGACATAAGCGGTTCAATGATAGCTGCCATGGCATTAGCTTGTGGGGCAGTCATAGGTTGCGGATGTTGTGGAGTTTGCACAAAACCATAAGCCTGGTTCAGAATAAAAATCACAACTCCTACTGTTGCTGCCGAAACAAGAGTTCCCAGAAACTTATAAGTTTGTTGTTTGGCAGGAGTAGTTCCAAGCCAGTAACCCACTTTTAGGTCAGTAATAAAACCACCTGCCATCGAAAGGGCTGTACATACAATTCCACCGATAATCAAGGCGCTCACCATTCCCTGCCAGCCTTTCAGTCCCACCGAAACCAGAATTACCGACGAAAGTATCAAAGTCATTAATGTCATTCCTGAAACCGGATTTGAACCAACAATGGCTATGGCATTGGCAGCAACGGTTGTAAACAGAAATGAAATAATTAGAATGGTAATCAACGCTATAACTGCTTGTAATAAGGTGATTTTGACTCCGATAATAAGGAAAACAAATATTGCAACTAAGGTAAAGAAGATAAGCAGCATTACAAACGACATTTTCAGGTCTTTTTGTGTTCGTTCCACCTTTTCTTCCGAATGGGCTTTGCTTCCAATACCTAATGCTAATTTGAAAGCACTGCCAATAACGCCCGAAGACTTGATAATTCCGATTATACCTGCCATAGCGATTGCACCGATACCAATCGGTCTCACGTACAATTTGAAAAGTTGTTCGGCCGACATGGCTGCAAAGGGGTTTACACCTCCGCTCAGATGTGCTGAAAGCGCACCAATTTCATTTACCAACGGAATAAGAACCAACCACGACAGTAAGGAACCAACTGTGATAATTAATGCGTAACGAAGTCCCACCAGATAGCCAAAACTGAAGATTAGTGCACTCACATTGAATTTAAGCACCATTTTTACTTTATCAGCCATCAGTTCACCAACAGGAATAATTCGGGACGTAATTTCTTCGCTCCATAGTTTGAATGCTGAAAAACAGAAATCGAATAATCCACCAATAATACCGCTTATAATCAGTAGTTTTGCCTGACTTCCGCCTTTTTCTCCGGTCATCAGAATTTCAGTGGTTGCGGTAGCTTCAGGGAAAGGTAGCTTGCCGTGCATATCTTTTACAAAATACTTACGGAATGGAATTAAGAACAGAATCCCTATAAATCCACCCAAAAGTGATGAAAAGAATATCTGCCAGAAATCAACCTGTATTTCAGGGAATTTAGCCTGAAGAATATAAAGACCGGGAATGGTGAATACAGCTCCCGCAACGATAACACCTGACGATGCCCCAATGGATTGAATAATTACATTTTGCCCTAATGAACCTTTTTTCCGCATGGCTGCCGATGCTCCAACAGCAATAATTGAAATAGGAATGGCAGCTTCGAATACCTGACCAATTTTCAATCCAGAATAAGCTGCAGCTGCCGAGAAAATTACAGCCATAAGAAGACCCATGCCGAGCGACCATGCTGTTACTTCCGGGAATTTTGTTTCGGCAGGCATAACTGGTTTATATTCTTCACCCTTATTTAACTCACGATATGCATTTTCGGGTAATCCCGTAATCTTTTCTTCTTCCATTTGGTAATTGGTTGGTTGCTAATTAGTTAATTTATGATTGGGACTTGAATTTTATCCGCTTCTGGCTTTTTTGAAAAGTATGTTGTTTAATATGAGGAACAAATATCTTGCGTCTGTCATAAAAACCCCTTTTTCCTCGCAGGCAATAAGATATTTCATTTCTGATTGTTCAATTTCTTCAAGCGTTTTAGGCATGTCAGCATAAAAAGGAGGAAGAAGCCCTGGTTTAAATTTATTACGTTTAATTTGCAGTTCCTTACTGTAGAGACTGTAATAATGATTACTTAATGGCCTGACACCAACCAATTTCATATCACCCTTCAAAAGGTTAAAAATCATTGGTAATTCATCAAGCCAATATTTTCGTAAAACTGTTCCAATTGTGGTCACTCTAAAATCTTTATTAAATTTACCACCTTCTTTCAGGCTGTTCTTCTCGTAAACATAACTTTGCAGATACTCAGAGAATGGGTGCATAGTCCTCATTTTGTAAACTTCAAATGGTTTTCCATTTTTACCAACTCTTTTCAAACGGATAAGCGGACCATAAATTACTTTTTGAGGAGGTTCAGGTTGTTTAACCCGCTGTGCCACAATATAAGTGAGATTATTAATTTTCTTTTCTTTAATTACTTTAAAACCAGTATAATAAAGGCGACCAAGTACTTCCGTTTTAGAAAAAATACGATCTTTACCACGAGAAATAAAATAGTATAATTTTCTGGTAATAAATATTTTAGGCATAAACCGTTTATACAGGTAATCGATTGAGTAAACAATATAATTAATCCCTTTTATGTGTCTATTAAGAATTTTATTTTTTCGGGTGCTTTTTGATTCGAAACAACAAATAAAAATTCCATTATCTGAAATTTTCTCATTTATAATTTGAAATTTGCGATTTACAGCACGCATATCATTCAGCCGTTCAAGTTGAATAATGGTTGAGTAAATATAATTTGGATGCATTTGAAGACTTTCAGGGTCATTGGAGATATAAACCAAAGTGTTTCCACTTGACAAATCAAATCTGTTTTTCAGAAAATCAAGAACTTTTTTTCCTGAATGTGCTTGTATGGTTTCGCAGAGTTGGAAATAGCTTTCCTCGTCTAATGGACTTGCCGGTTTTAGAAGTGCATTAACACGCTCTTCCAGTTTTTCAAAATCAACTTCACGGTACTCAACTGCAAAACGGTAAGCAAAATAGATAGAAATTGCCAGGTAATTGACTAAAAATGCACCAATAGTAATAGTTAGGAGAACAAAACCTGAAAACTCTTTAAAGAAAAGATGAAGTAAACAAGAAAAAAATACAAACAAAATTTCACAGACATAAAGCAATCGGATGGTTGCCTCATAATACTTTTGTTTTCGGAGTGGTTTGTATCTGTTAAAAAGATAGGATACAAAGACCCATGCCAATGTATAAAACAAAGTTGGCCATGAATATTTTTCAAAAGGAGTTGAAGTTGTAAGCGGAAACCAGTCTAATACTACATAAAAACTAAGTAGTAGCATTAGCAGGTCAATGAGAATATTAAATCTTTTTGGTCTGTAGAATTTCATTTTTTTGTAGTAATAATGCAAAAATACAACGAATTTTGCAAAAATCACACATTCATAATGCTTCGTTAATTACTTTTTTAATCAAAAAGCCTGATATATTTGAATATCAGGCTTTTAAGAATAAATTTATTTTAACGATCAGGAAAGTTTTTTGTCCAGATTACGTTTGATAGCTGCCAGAAAATCCTGAGTTGTCAGGTAATCTTTGCGGGCAATATTATCACCATGAACCAAAATAGCAAGGTCTTTGGTCATTTCGCCTGCTTCAACAGTTTCTACACAAACTTCTTCTAATTTGCGGCAGAAATTTATCAATGCATCATTTCCGTCCAATTTTCCACGGTGCTCTAAACCACGAGTCCAGGCAAAAATGGATGCAATCGGGTTGGTCGAAGTTTCTTTACCTTGTTGGTGTTGGCGGTAATGGCGTGTTACAGTGCCGTGAGCGGCTTCTGCTTCCACCGTTTTTCCATCGGGAGTAACTAAAACGGAAGACATCAGACCCAGTGAACCAAATCCCTGAGCAACAGTATCAGACTGAACATCACCATCATAGTTTTTACAAGCCCAAACAAAACCACCGCTCCATTTCATTGCCGAGGCAACCATATCGTCAATTAAACGGTGTTCGTAAGTAATTCCTGCTTTTTTGAAATCTGCTTCAAATTCTTTTTCATATACTTCCTGAAAAATATCTTTGAAACGACCATCATAAGCTTTCAAAATAGTGTTTTTGGTTGACAGGTAAAGTGGCCATTTCTTTTCTAACGCCACCTGAAACGATGACTGAGCAAAACCATAAATAGATTCGTCGGTGTTATACATAGCCATAGCTACACCATCACCTTCGAAATTGTAGACTTCCCATTCTTTAGTTTCGCCGGCTTCGTTGGTAAAAGTCATTTTGAGTTTACCTTTTCCTTTGATAACCACATCAGTCGCTTTGTACTGGTCACCAAATGCATGACGACCAATTACGATGGGCTGAGTCCAGCCCGGTACTAAACGAGGTACATTGGAGCAGATAATCGGTTCACGGAAAACAGTTCCACCAATGATGTTACGCAACGTTCCGTTTGGTGATTTCCACATTTTTTTGAGTTTGAACTCTTCCACACGGGCTTCGTCGGGGGTAATAGTTGCACATTTAATACCCACATTGTATTTATTGATAGCTTTAGCTGCCTCAACAGTCACTTCATCGTTGGTTAAATCACGATTTTCAATTCCCAAATCATAATATTTGATATCTAAATCGAGATAGGGGAGGATAAGTTGTTCTTTAATAAACGACCAAATAATTCGGGTCATTTCGTCACCGTCGAGTTCTACAACGGGATTGGTTACTTTAATTTTTTGCATGATTATTTTTAAAAAGTAAAGGTCAAAAATCAATTGATTTTTGACCTTTACTTTTTAAAAATAATCATGCAAAAAATTAAAGTAACCAATCCC
>CAIKVR010000104.1 GCA_903830915.1 uncultured Bacteroidales bacterium | reverse complement strand
TCTATGATTACGGAATAATCTTTAAAGATACTTATTTTCAATGAATTACCCAAATGTTTTCACACTTATTTTATTGATTATCAGGTATTTGTTTTAATTTATAACGAACTATTGTTATATGATACTTGCATAATTAATTTGAAAGTACTAATTTTGTAGTGCGGAAGATGAACGGAACAATAAGCAGTTGTAGCAGGCAGTTGATAGATTGTGGCTTGGGGCGGTTTAAAAATGACAGTAAAACATCGCAATCAATCGTAAATTGTAAATGAATAAATCGTAAATGAGTTTATGGCAATCGTAAAAGGAGTAATTCAGGTAACGGGTGGTATCAAGGGCGTATCGTTCTACACGCTGCCGGGAAGTGACAAAGTTATTATGCGGGCAAAAGGTGGTCCTTCAAAACGACGTATGAAGGTTGGTGATGAATTTGCAACGGTGCGTAAGCATCAGGTAGAATGGGCCGCTTGTGTGCAATTTTCACGCAGTATAATGGATGCGTTGGGAAGTGTGTATAAGCTGGCGGATTATAATGTATCGCCCGTATGGAACGGGCTGGGTAAGAATTTGATGAAGCTGGATAAGATTAACCCTGTGGGTGAACGCAACCTGTGCATTTCGGCTTATCCTGAGGCACTTGAGAGCTTTAATCTGAATAAGAAATTTCCGTTTAATGCAGTGTTACGCGTAACTCCACAGTTGACTATTGACCGTGAAAATCTGAAAGTAAAAGCATTTATCCCCAAACTGAATACGGCTGATGATATTCTGAACATTCAGAAACTACCGTACTTCCGCCTTAAACTGAATCTAGGCGTACTATGTGACATATTTTACAAACCGGATGGCCTCTTTTCGAAATACGAGCCGGAAACTGCACACACTTTCGGTGATGCATTTATGGTACAGACTGAATGGCTGTCGGCAAACGATATTCTAACAGATTTGGAGCTCAAAATTGAATTGGACAAAGCGTATATTGCTGATATAACAGACAAAAACACCCTGATTATAAGTATGGGAATTCAGTTTGGCAATGTGGGATTTGGCGGGAAAATAGATGAAGTGAAACGAGCAGGATGCGGGAAGATTTTGAAGGTGATTTAAGGGAAAACAGCTAAAGAGTTTAGCATAATGGTGTTGAATCCATTAGAATTTTTTAAACTTATAGCTAATATGGCGTAATGAATTGTACAATTCCCTATGGAGTCGAATGTTTGAATCCCTGATTATCTTCTACAAATAGATGATTCCTACCGAATATGGTGAATGGTTAATTGTCTAAATCAGTTTTTGGTTAAATGTATAGAAAAATTAATTATCTCTATACAAGGTTAGTAAATAAACTCCGCATTTGTATAATCCACTTATATAAGAGCAAAAGGAAAGCATTCCATATCATTGGGATTTGTTGATAATATGTTCTATTGATAGATGATTTTTTTAAAAATACCAATCTACACAGATTACCCACAAACAAGCAGAAAAATATATTTAGGTAAATCATAGTAATCAGAGGGAGTTTTTATTAAATTTTTCTGTCAGGCAAATTATTATTCGATAGCCTTTTGTATCTTTGTGATTCGTAAGACACCGACTAAGTTGCTAAATACACTGTTCATTATGAGAAAAATAAGTGTTTTTTCCCTCCTTTTTTTACTGATTGTTCAGGTTACGGTATTTGCTGCCGACCCTTTTAGGTTTGCACTTTTTACTGATATACATATCTCAGTGCTTAAGCCACAAAATGCTGAGGATCTGGAACTTGCCATTGATGAAGTAAATACTAATCCTCAAGTTAGTTTTGTACTTATTGCTGGCGATAACACCGATTTGGGTGATACTGTTTCATTGAAAATTGCTAAACAACTCCTTGCTAAACTGAAAGTTCCCTATTATATTACCACCGGAAACCACGACACCGGGCAGGGTAAAATTGGTTCAGTTGATTTCATTCGCACCTTTGGAACGGATAGGTTTTCATTTTTGGCCAATGGCTACAAGTTTATTGGATTCCCGACAGGTCCGGTTAAACCAAATGCAAAAGGTCATATCAAAAGCGAAGAGTTGGAATTTGTAAAAGCTGAGTTGACTAAATTAAAGACCACTGAATCTGCGTTTATAATTACACATTATCCGTTATTGGAAGGCGATTTGGACAATCGGATGGAACTAATAAATTTGATGCATACCTATGATGTGAAAGCAGTGCTAGGTGGTCATTATCATCGCAATGCAGTGTTTAATTATGAGGGTGTTTTTGGAATTGTAAACCGTTCCACACAACGCGCAAAACAACCTAATGTCGGTTACTCCATTTATACAGTGAGTGATTCTCTCTATGTATCAGAAAAGAATATTGGACAGCCTGAACGTGAATGGCTGGTAATACCATTGAAATAAGTATTAGTGTTTAATGATAAGTGATAAGTGTTTAGCTGGTTGTAAAAATCTTGCTGCTTACCGCTTGCTACTGATTTTTTATGAAATTAAAAAATATCGCACAAATTATCGGAGCTACGCTTCAGAGTAAGGATGCAGATGCCAACATAAACTGGTTGCTTACTGATAGTCGTTCCCTGTCTTTTCCGGCGGAAAGTTTGTTTTTTGCTATAAAAACAGCACGAAACAACGGTCATAACTACGTGAAGGAATTGTACGAGCAAAACCTGCGCTATTTTGTAGTAAGCGAAATGCGTCCGGAGTTTGATAAACTGACAGATTCCGTATTTCTTCTGGTTAGTGATACCTTGGTAGCCTTGCAGAAATTGGTTATTGAGCAACGATCATCGTTTAATGTTCCTGTTATCGGTATTACGGGCAGCAACGGAAAAACGGTGGTGAAAGAGTGGCTCTACCAGCTTCTTCATACCGACTACAGCATTACCCGTTCGCCACGCAGCTATAATTCACAAATCGGTGTACCACTTTCTGTATGGGCGATGAATGAACACACGCAACTGGGCATTTTCGAGGCGGGCATTTCGCAAATGCACGAAATGGAACATCTTGAACCGATAATTAAGCCTACCATTGGCATATTTACCAACCTGGGAGAGGCGCATCAGGAAAACTTCAACGGACTAAAGCAGAAGTGCGAAGAAAAACTGAAGTTGTTTGTAAATGCTCAAACACTGATTCATTGCTCTGATAATAAACTGGTTGAAATTTCCATTGCCCAATCCGGTTTCAAAGGAAAACTATTTTCATGGGGAAAGTCGGATAAAGCAACTGTACAGATTTTGAAGACTGAAAAGACTACTTCAACTACCACCATTTCATACCGATATTCAGGTGCAGAATCAACGATAGATATTCCTTTTACCGACGATGCTTCCATTGAAAATGCGCTGCAATGCCTTTCGCTGATGCTTTATCTTGGCGTTGCAGCAGATGAAATAAACCTTCGCATTGCCCGATTGGAAGCCGTGGCTATGCGTATGGAAGTGAAAGAAGGGGTGCGTGACTGCCTGATAATCAACGATAGTTATAATTCCGATTTGAATTCGCTGAGCATTGCACTAGATTTTCTGAATCAGCAGGCAACGGCTAAAAACCTGTCGAAAACGCTGATACTGTCGGATATTCTGCAAACAGGACTTTCGCCGGAAGAACTTTATAAAATTGTTGCTGAACTGGTTGCCAACAAAAATGTGCAACAAATTATTGGTATTGGGCATGAAATCTCTGCTCAAGCCGATAAATTTTCAATAGATAAGAAAACTTTCTTTGAAAATACCGATGAATTCCTGAAGTCGTCGGTTATCCGTGAGTTCCGCAATGAAATTATACTGCTGAAAGGTTCACGGGCATTTCATTTCGAAGATATTTCCGAAAAACTGGAGTTGATAGCACACGAAACCATTCTGGAAGTGAACCTGAATGCGTTGGTGGATAATCTTAATTACTTCCGCTCTAAACTTAGTCCCGAAACCAAAATGATGTGCATGGTGAAAGCCTTTGCCTACGGAAGTGGTTCGGTGGAAGTGGCGCGTACCCTGCAGCATCACCGCTGCGATTATCTGGCGGTTGCGGTAGCTGATGAAGGAGCAGAATTGCGTCGCGAGGGTATTCGCATTCCCATTGTGGTAATGAATCCTGAAAAAGGCAGTTTTGGTATGATTTTCGACAACAACCTCGAACCTGAAATATACAGTTTCCGCTTGCTTGATGCCTTTATTTCAGCAGCCGAAAAACTTGGTTTGACCGATTATCCTATTCATATTAAGATTGACAGCGGTATGCACCGACTGGGTTTTGAACCGCAGGATATAGATAAATTGCTTACCCGACTGAAAACTCAGACTCAGGTGAAAGTACGCTCGGTTTTCTCGCATCTGTCGGGTTCCGATGAGGCGAAGTTTGACGCTTTTACCAAAAAACAAATAGAAACATTCACTGCTTGTGCTGATCAATTCTCTTCCACTTTCTCCCATCACATAATGCGTCATATTCTCAATTCTGCAGGTATAGAACGTTTCCCCGAATATCAGTTCGACATGGTACGGCTTGGAATCGGGCATTACGGCATCAGTTCGCTGCCGGATATGAATCTGAAGCAGGTTTGTGCATTAAAAACCGTTATTTTGCAAATAAAGAACGTAAAAGCCGGTGAAACGGTGGGTTACAGCCGTAAAGGCGTGGTAGCCACCGATAAGCGCATTGCCGTGCTACCAATTGGTTATGCCGATGGTTTCGATCGCAAACTGGGTAATGGAGTGGGAGAGGTGCTTATCAATGGGCAACGTGCCAAAGTAATTGGTAACGTGTGTATGGACCTGATTATGATTGATGTAACCAATATCGAAGCCAACGAGGGCGATCAGGTTGAAATCTTTGGCGACCACCTAACCATTTCCGAAGTAGCAGACTGGTTGAAAACTATTCCTTATGAAGTACTGACCAGTGTTTCGAGGCGGGTGAAGAGGGTTTATTTTCAGGAGTGACATGCCCCCTAACCCCCTAAAGGGGAATTTAAGAGGCTATACTAATACTTTAAAACTAATAAAAGTCCCCCATCGGGGGATTTAGGGGGCTTATGATTCTCGTTTATATTCAACAACTCTCCACTTCCAAAACACTTCTCCAAAGTGCTGCCAAACTTGCCGTACAGCTGGGAAAGTCGTTTGCAGTATTGATTGTGGCAGAAACAGAATCAGAACTGAAAATGGTGTTGAAGGAGTGTGAAATAGCAGATTATCAGATTTTTATAAAAGATAGTTCAAAATCGCTGGTGGAGGTTTGTGAGGCTGAAGAAGCTTCTTTTTTGTTTATTCAGCTGCCTGAGGGACAAACCAACGGTATACGACGACTGCTGAATGATTGCCGTGAGTTGCGTATTCCCTATTTGTTTTATAAAGTTTTATTCAACCAGTTGGATTTGACTAAAGTTATTTTGCCCATCGGTTTTCTGGAAGAAGAATTGGAGAAAGCGCAGTTTGCAGCAGCTTTTGGGCGATTCTGCGGTTCGGAAGTAAAAATGCTGCTGGCCAACGATTATGGCTCAAAAGCGGCTACGAATGCAGATAAAATGAAAGAATTGTTTGATAAGTTTGACTTTAGTTATACGCTGGTTAAAGCTACCAAAGACAGTTTCAAAGTTGAGGCGGAATCCATTCAAGTGGCTGAAAAAGAACAGGCTGGAATGATTATCGTTTCAGCTTCGCGAGATTATGGACTAGACGATATTCTCTTTGGACCAAAGGAATATCATGTACTTAAAAAATCGCCGGTTCCGGTTTTGCTTGTAAATCCCCGGGGTGATTTGTATGCACTGTGTGACTGATTATTTCAGAAAATTATCTATTTTTACTTCTCGATTTCAGCATCGAAATTTATATTGAAATTCAATTCTTTCCATGAAACAAAAATCAACCATAAAATCATTGATTTACAGGGCTTTATTTGTTCCTTTATTTGCTCTGTTATCAATATTTCTCATTGGTTTTTTGGGATTTATACTCATTGAAGGGTTTACTCCGCTTAAATCACTTTATTTTCTGGTAATTACTTTTGCTACCATTGGTTTTGGCGATGTTGTGCCTTTGACCGATGCCGGAAAGGTTTTTACAATCTGTATTGTAATTGCCGGATTTACAGTGGGATTATATGCTATTGGTAAAATATCGGCTTTCTTTGTCGAAGGTGAATTGTCTAAATTATTAAAGCTACGAAAAATGAACAAAACATTAGAGTCTATGAAAGACCATTACATCGTTTGTGGTTATGGAAAAACCGGTAAACATGTGCTGGATGAATTATTGAAAAAAGGACTGGAAGTGGTTATGATTGAGAGCAATGCGGATAGAAACGAAAAACTCCGTGAGCTTTACGACAAGAAATTCATTCATTTGGATGCCGATGCCACAGATGATGCCGTGCTGCTTCATGCAGGTATAATGCGGGCGAAATTTCTGATTTCGGTTCTTTCTACTGATGCCGAGAACCTTTTTGTTACGCTCAGTGCCAAGGATTTGAATAAAAACATCAAAGTCATCACCCGTGTGGCTGAAGGAAATTCGCCCGATAAATTTAAAAAAGCAGGAGCTGATTTTATTGTTTCGCCAATCGAGATTGCTACCGACCGGATTATTTCAATTGCCACTACCAGCACCGATTTCTTTAGTTTTGTTGAATTTGCCGGAGGTAAGGAAGAACTGAAAGATTACAAGTTCGGCTTGGTTGAAATTAAAGCAGGAAGTGACCTGATTAATAAAACCTACCGCGATGCCAATATCCCTCAACGTACTAATTTAGTAGTTATTGGCTATTATTCGTCCGACAGTGAGCTGCAGGTAAATCCGACAGCTGAAAATATCATTCGACTGGATGATAGGCTTTTAGTGTTTGGAAACGACAGTCAGATTGAGAATCTGAAAAAAATAGCACGACATACAAGATAACTTGTACCTTTCTGATAGAATCAAAAAGGTACTTCATCTTTATTACCTCCTCCACCAAACGGATTCGGGGTGTTTTCATGTCGCCAGCACCATAGAAAGATGCTTCACCATCATTCATTTTGGATGAAATAACCTGATAACCACTTGACGCAAACGGATTATCGTCCTTATCAAAATCATCCTTGTTAAGGAATTTGGCATACGTACCTTTAAACTTCAATTGTACGTCACCGGTTGCGCCGTTACGGTGTTTAGCAACAATAATTTCAGCAATACCAATCAATGAATTTCCCTGCGTATCTTCTGTAAGATGATAATATTCAGGGCGATGGATAAAGCAAACCATATCAGCATCCTGCTCGATAGCACCCGATTCACGAAGGTCGGACAGCTGAGGACGCTTGCCTTCAATTCCCGAACGACCTTCCACACCACGATTCAACTGCGACAGTGCAATAATCGGAATATCCAACTCTTTGGCTAATCCTTTCAGCGATCGGGAAATAATACTTACTTCCTGCTCACGGCTACCGAAACTCATACCACTGGCATTCATCAACTGCAGGTAATCAATAATCAGACATTGCACCTTATGCTCTTTAACCAACCGGCGTGCTTTGCTTCGCAGTTCGAAAATAGATAAACTCGGGGTATCATCAATATATATAGGTGCATCAATCAGGTCTTTAATATCACGGTCGAATTTCTCCCATTCGCCTTTATCGAGCTGTCCGTTTTTAATCTTTTCGCCTTCCAGTTCACAAACATTCATTATCAAACGGTTAACTAACTGCACATTCGACATTTCGAGCGAGAAAACAGCAACCGGAGTATTATGATCCACAGCCATATTTTTAGCCATCGAAAGTACGAAGGCCGTTTTACCCATTGCCGGACGGGCAGCAATAATAATTAAATCAGACCGTTGCCAACCTGAAGTAATTTTATCCAGACTATGAAATCCGGTTGCTACGCCACTTGCTCCCTGTTTCTGAGAGGCAAGCTGCATGCGGTGAATAGCTTCATCTATTACCGGACTAATCTGGGTTACATCCTTTTTCTGACTGCGCTGCGAAACCTCGAAAAGCATACCTTCAGCTTCCTGCATCAGGTCATCCACATCCGATTTGTCGTCAAAAGCCTTGGTTTGAATATCGCTGGAAATACGAATCAACTCACGAGCCAGGTATTTCTGAACTATAATGCGGGCATGATATTCGAGGTGAGCAGCCGATGAAACTTTAGCTGTAAGTAAAGTGATATAATAAGCACCACCCACATCGTCAATGCTGCCGTTTTTGCGCAATTGCTCCGTAACCGTATGCATATCAACAGGTTCCTGATGCATAGCCAGCTGCATAATTGATTCAAAGATTTTCTGATGGGCAATTTTATAAAAACATTCAGGTTTCAGAATCTCCGAAATCAGCGAATAGGCATCTTTTTCAATCATTATTGCACCCAGCACAGCTTCTTCCAGCTCGGGAGCTTGGGGTGGTAATTTGCCATATTCGTTGGCAGGAATAGGAGCAGGGGATGTTGGTTTACGGGAATAATTGCGTTTTTCGGCCATATTTAATCAATTAATAATTCACAATTAATAATTAATAATTGCGGGTTTCAAAAGTAGTAAATAGTTCGGAAATCAGAAAAAAAACATTTCAACATATTGTTGATAACTTTCGTGATTCTTAATTCAGGAAAATTTATTATCTTTGATTTGAATTTCAAAACAGAATATAACCAAGTCTTAAAGTCCCCTTTGGGGGATTTAGGGGGCTTCTTAACTACCTACTATAAATGATTCTTTATCCCAATGCCAAAATAAACCTCGGACTGAATATCGTTGAAAAACGCCCCGATGGTTATCACAATATAGAAACAGTTTTTTATCCCATTGGATTGTGCGATGTACTGGAAGTAGAACCTTCCGAAACCTGTACAGATTATAGCTTCTCCACCTCGGGAATTACGCTCGATGGTGATCCTGAGGATAATTTAATAGTAAAAGCCTATCATTTGTTGCGTTCCGGCTATCAGTTTTCGCCCGTAGATATATCGCTGATTAAGCAAATTCCTTTTGGAGCAGGTTTGGGTGGTGGTTCAGCCAATGCTGCTTTCATGCTAAAGGCTATAAATGAGCTATTTAAATTGAAAATAACTCCATCGAGATTAGAAAAAATAGCAGCAAAATTGGGTGCTGACTGTCCGGTATTTATACGTAACAGACCGGTATTCGCAACCGGAATAGGTAATGTATTCACTGCCATTGATTTATCGCTGAAAGGATATTTCCTTTTGCTGGTAAAACCGGATATTCATGTGGCTACACCCGAAGCTTATTCACTTGTAAAGCCTGAAATACCTCAACATTCACTGATTGAGCTTATTAAACAGCCTGTTTCTGACTGGAAAAACACTATTAAAAACGATTTTGAGAAATCTGTTTTCGCACGCTATCCGGCAATCGAAAAAATAAAAGACGATTTATACGAAATGGGAGCAGTTTATGCTTCTATGTCGGGTTCAGGTTCGTCAGTTTTTGGAATTTTCGAAACAGCACCCGAACCAACTGATTTGTTTGATGATTGCTTTGTGAGTGGGGGGATGCTGGAATAGCGGTTCGAATTGTATACATTAAATGATTGTAATTAAATATATTACAATCATTTTTTTTGACATAATAACAGAAAAATGA
>CAIKVR010000103.1 GCA_903830915.1 uncultured Bacteroidales bacterium | reverse complement strand
GGCTGGTAGTAGTCATTCAGTTTGTACACCAATACATTTATATCCGGTTTGTAGGCACACATGCTCAATATGATAAAATAGATTGTAACACAATATAATATACACACAATGGAAACAAAAATAACAGTAGCTGTTTACGAAACAGCTCTTGCCCGAATAGAAGAACTCTTACCTTTTGTAACCGAAAACACACCAAGCACTGATCATCGGGCTGTTGAATTAAAGATTATGTCGGATATAGTGATTGAATATGAAAAAATACATTTCCCAATCGGTATACCAACACTTGCCGATGTTATGCGAATGAGATTAGAAGAAGAAGAAATGACACAACGTACATTTGCCAGTAAAATAGGTGTTTCTCCTTCTCGTGTTAGCGAATACCTAACTGGTAAAAGCGAACCAACGCTTAAAATTGCACGCTCTATAAGCCAATTGCTTAATATCGAACCATCGATAGTACTTGGTGTATAGCAAAATTCTTAAAAATCCCAACCAAAAGTTTCACCTAAATTTGAACTTCACCCCAAAAGTTAGACAAAAAACTTTTGGGGTGTTCTTTTTATTTACCAAAAGTACCAAAACGTGTAAAACGCCTGAAATAGGCAGAGTTGAATGATATATTTTGTAGTGTGATTGCTCCTATCTGTGCAGATTGGGGCTTTCTTTTTCATTTATATTCCAAATTTGTTGTATAAATTTTAATTGATCTAAATCTATACAATTTACACACTTTCCTCTTCCAAAAACTTACTTGGAGTTGTATTGTAGTAACTTTTGAAAGCGGTGCTGAAATAATCCGAATTACGGAATCCGGTAAGGTATGCTATTTCACTTATCTGATATTTTTTTTCTTTAAGCAGAACTGCTGCCTTTTTCATTTTAATTTCCTTTATAAAGTCCTTTGGATTGTCCGCTGTAAGAGCTTTTAGTTTTTTATAGAATACTGATCTGCTCATGGCCATTTCAAGTGCTATAGTATCTATGGAAAAGTCCTCGTTTATTAGATTTTCTTCAACGAATATTATTACCCGTTCTAAAAATTGCTTATCAAGTGGATTAATAGTTCCAAATTCATCTTCAATAGCTGACTTGTCGATAAATTTCTTTTTAAAGAGAATCCGATTATTAATAATAGACTTTATCTTCATTTCAAGAATTGCCATGTCAAAAGGCTTTGTAATATAATCATCTGCTCCTACGCTCAATCCTTTCACAATATCAGCTCTGTCGGAAAGCGATGAAAGTAATAAAATTGGTATGTGGCAGGTTTCGATATTTCTTTTCAATATGGAACATAATTCAAAACCATTAATGCCAGGCATCATGATATCCGACAGTATAAAGTCGGGGGCTGTTTTTTTTGCCAGTTCGAGCGCTTTATTGCCATCGGCTGCCTCTTCTACTCTATATTCTCTTCTTAGTTGTTTTGAAAGGTATTCACGTATTTCATTATTATCTTCTACCAAAAGAATCTTGATTTTCTTGGTAGATACAGACTCATCGAGGTCTTCCTCTTCAATTAGATTATTTGAAGAATCATTTTTTTGTATTAATTCATTGGGTTTAAAATCTTCTTTAGAACAAGGTATTTCCAGTGTAAATGTTGTTCCCAGACGTTCAATACTTTTAAATGAGATTTTCCCCTTCTGCATAAATACCAGCTTCTTTGTAAGCATTAACCCAATGCCACTTCCCGTTTCATTCGAATTTATTGCATTTTCGGCTCTGAAAAATCGTTCGAAAAGGTTTTTCTGATTTTTTAGCGGTATTCCAATTCCATCGTCAGCAATTTCAATAAATAATAAAGCCTCATTCGTGCTAATCAGAGCCTGAATTTTACCACCTGTGCTTGTATATTTTATAGCATTAGATAGTAAATTTTCCAAACAAAGTGTGAGTTTTTTACGGTCTATCCAAACATTAACCTCTTCAGGTGGCAGAATGATGTCTAATTCGATGTTTTTTCCGTTGGCTAATTGACTGAAATTACCAATAATGTTAGTCATGAACTCGTTTAGAGCAGTTTCTTCTACGTTCAGTTGCATGGCATCACTTTCAACACGCTGGAAATCCAGTAGTTGAGTTACCAGATTAAAAAGTTTATCTAGATTTCGCTGAGCTAGCGATAAAGCTGAACGTCCATTATCAGTCAGATTCTCATGCTCAATTTCATTTAATGGAGCTTTTACGAGTGTTATTGGCGTCCGAACATCATGAGCCATGTTGACAAAAAACCGGATTCGTTCTTCAGAATGTTTTACTTCAATTCTATTCTTCCAGAATCTGATTATAAAATATCCCAAAGCTGTAATCAGAATAAAATAGATGAATAATGCAAAAGTAGATGCCCAAAATGGAGGATTAATTGTAAGGTTAATATATCTTGTTACCGATTCGCGTTGATTTTCAATATTGGTGGCTTTAATAATAAATTTATAGTTACCCGATGGGACATTGGTATATACAGCCTTATGTTCTTTTGTTGAGGTAGACCACTCTTTATCAAATCCTTCCAGTTTCCAACTGTAAATGGTTTTTGAACGAAGTGAACTTAGTACGTTTATGAATTCAAAAGAAAATGAACGTTGGGAGTTGTTTAAAGTCAAATGCTCTGTTTTGTCTATTACATTATTGAGTGGTGAGTTTTTGGAATTCACAGCTACTCGTTGGTAAAAAAGATTGAATGCCGTGAATCTCAGATTAATAGGAGTTGAACTGTTTTTTATTTCTTTTGGATTTATCACTATTCCACCGTATGGAGTACCCCAGATAATGTTACCGTTTCTGCATTTTATATTCGACAAAAAATTAAAGAAATTATTTGGAAGTTCGTTAAATACATAATTTTGTTCAAATTTATTGGATGTCAGATTAAAGCTATTTAATTCATTCTCAGAACTAATCCATAGCCGATTATATTCATCCCTTACAATACCACCAATAAAATTAGAAGTTGGCTCACTATTAACTTTAAAAACCTGAATAGATTTATGTTTTATATCATACTTATAGAGTCCACCCCCATTACTCCCAAGCCATACATTATCCGGATAAATCGGATCGATATAAATGTCATTGATATTGGGTATCAACGAATGTTCGTTCAACTTCATTTTTGAGAAATCAATTAAATTTGATTTCTTAGAAATTTTATCAATAAAATATAAGCCAAAAATGGATGCAACCAGTATTGTATTTTTGTTATATTCTATGATTTTGTGTATACCTCCCACCGCGAAATGTTCAAAAACATTAGATGCCGGATCAAACATGGTAAGTTTAGTAGCACCACCAAACCAAATATTTCCATTGCAATCTTCTACGATAGAGTAAATATGCATTTTTGAATTATCTGGTTTATTGACAATTTTGCTGATTCTGCCTGATAGTTTATTGATGCAAAATAAATCAGTTCCATAACCACCTGCCCAGATATTGTTATTTGAATCTTCACAAAGTGCTAATATTACATTGGACTCATTGCTATTGCTGTTTAAAAAGTGCTTCCAACTCTTCCTGTTAGGAGAGTATTTACTCAAACCTGACTGTGTTCCAAACCAAATATCACCCAAATTGTCCTCAAGCATGCAATTGACATAATTATTGCATAATGAATTTGGGTTCCCTGGCTGGTTTTTATAAACTATATGTTCACGTTCAGCAAAATCGCAATACCATATACCATCAGTTATTGTGGAGATATATACAGTTGATTCATAGCAAATTATATACAAAATACTGTTTGATTCAATTTTACTGTCACTTGAACTCTCTTTAGAGTAGTGATTATGCAAAATACCGGTTGAAGCATCAAAGGTAAAAATACCTTTACCATCAGTGCCTACCCAGATTTCATCATTTGGAGTTTTACATAGGGTTCTTACGGGGGCACTGGTGGCAAGTATATGTTTAAATTCATTAAGACCGATATTGAAAAGAAAAACACCATCAGACATTGTACCTACCCATAAAGTCTGATTTTGAGAGTTAAAATACAGTGACCGAACCAGTTTGTTGAAATTCGAGATATAAGGCTTCGCTTTTGGTGTTTTAGTAGAATTGATATCGATATAAAATACCCCCTTATCTGTTCCTATTACCAACTCCATATTTTGTGTTTCTACAAAACACATAGCCT
>CAIKVR010000102.1 GCA_903830915.1 uncultured Bacteroidales bacterium | reverse complement strand
GTTTGTTGATTGACATATCTCTATGATTACGGAATAATCTTTAAAGATACTTATTTTCAATGAATTACCCAAATGTTTTCACACTTATTTTATTGATTATCAGGTATTTGTTTTAATTTATAACGAACTATTGTTATAGTTGGTAATAAACAATTAAAAGACTGAAAGTCTGCAATATATCAGCATGGGGCAACGCCCTATGAAAGCAAATAAACAAGTAAAAGACTGAAGGTCTGCAATATATCAGCATGGGGCAACGCCCTATGAAAATAGTAAATTCATCCAATCGTAAATAGTAAATTCGTAAATTGTAAATAAATAGTATGTCAACAAAAAAAACAAACCTCTCTATCCTTATAGTATTGGCTGTATGGCTGTTTAGCTCCTGTGCAGGAGTAAAGGAGATTGCCTATTTTCAGAAACTATCTACTAAAACAGACTCTATCAAGCAAACCAACGGAGGTTTATTCGAAGCTCGCATCAAACCTAAAGATATGCTCAGTATAACAGTGGCTACTTCAGAGCCTGCAACTACCCGAATGTACAACCTGGTTTTACCTCAGGTTAACGAGACTCCTGATAAGTATCTTACTTCTCAACCTGGCTTACAATCTTATTTGGTAAATTTAGATGGTATTATTGATTTTCCTGTTTTTGGAAAGATAAAAGTAGGTGGACTTACACTAAAGGAGTTGGAAAATATGCTGCAGAAAAAGATGGAATCATCTTTCAGTAAGGAACGCCCCATTATTACCATCCGTTTTACTAATTTTGCAGTGAATGTACTGGGTGAAGTAAACCGCCCCGGAAAATACAATACCACCAATGAACGTATGACTATTCTTGAAGTTATTTCTATTGCCGGCGACCTGACTATTTTCGGACGGAGAGACAATATTAAAGTGCTGCGCGAATATGCAGATGGTTCAAAAAAAACACTTACCGTGAATCTGAATGATGAGAATGTAATTAATTCTCCGGCCTATTACCTGGAGCAAAACGATGTGGTCTATGTGGAACCTAATGGTACGAAAGCACGCTCGACCAGCTTTGGAGCTGCTGAGTCATTCGGAGTTTCCGTATTGTCAATTGGTATTTCATTAATCTCTTTGTTGGTTAATATATTAAAATAGAAATCTTTTATTCCTACTAAACACTTATGAGCAAGTATAATAATTACAGCGATTTTGAAGATGATTTTACTGAGAAGTCGATAGATTTTGTAAGCATATTCTTCAAGTATCTATCCTATTGGAAATGGTTTGTTGCCTCCATCATTCTAAGCCTTATTATTGGGATGTTTTACCTGAAAACCACGACTCCAATTTATGAGATTCATTCTACTGTGTTGATTAAGGATGACAAAAAGGGTGGTAATGCAGAAATGGGGGATATGAAAAACCTGGGTCTTTTTAACACAAAGAATAATGTGGATAATGAAATCGAAGTATTAAAGACATCGAATTTGACCGAACAGGCTATTCGGGATTTGTTGCTTTATATTAAATATAGTGAAAAAGGAACTTTCCGCAACCGTTTGCTGTTTGGAAAAGAAAGTCCCATTACCGTTTGGGTAGATGATGCCCTGATAGATACGCTGCAAACATCGTTCAAATTCAACGTAACGCTTAATCCAACTACTGGCTACCTATTTGAAGGAACCTATCGAAAAAAAGATTTCAAAATTATTAAAAGTACCCGTGATAGTGTGGTGCAGTTACCTTTCTGCAAGGTTTATTTTAAAAGAAATTTTGTTCCGATTACGCCAACTACTGTTGATGTTAGGATTGTAAGTCCGGCAAGTATGGTCGGAGAGTTTTTGGGTGCTTTGAAAATTGAAGTTACTTCCAAAACCACTTCGGTTGTGAATATGTCACTTCGTACAGCCCATGTGCAGCTAGGGAAAGAATTTATGAATAAACTGGTGGAGGTGTACAACCGGGAGGATATGAAGGATCAGAACCTGATTGCGGCTAACACAGCTTCCTTTATTAATGAACGCATGGTATCACTTACCCAGGAACTGAATGAGGTGGAAATCAGAGTAGAAGATTATAAACAGACCCACGGTTTAACGGATATTAAGTCGGAAGCTGATTTAGTGATTAAACAATCGGGCGAATTTGAAAAAAGCAGGTTGGATGTAGATATTCAATTAGCCATTGTGTCGGATATTGATGAGTATATCAATAGAAAGGAAAACCGCAATCAACTGTTGCCTTATAGCGGAAGCTTGCAAAGTTCTAACCTATCCAAAGTAATCGACGATTACAATATGTTATTACTGGAACGTAAACGCCTGACCCGTACTGCTTCATCTACCAATCAGACCATGCTGGATCTTACCGATCAGATTGATGCAGTATTTGCAACGGTGAAAGCCAGTGTCAAAAACGAGAAACGCCGCCTGCAAATTACCCGTCAGGATTTAATGCTTAAATCGGGTGAGAATGCTGCCCGAATTAAAGCTGTACCCCGTCAGGAACGTGAATATACCGAAATTAAGCGTCAACAACAGATAAAGGAAAACTTGTTTATTTTCCTGTTGCAAAAGAAGGAACAGAACTTTCTGAATATGTCAGGGGTAGTTCCTAAAGCCAAGTTAATTGACAAAGCCAGTGGTGGCGGAAGTCCGGTATTCCCAAAATCGATGATGATCATTGTTTTGGCATTCTTAGCCGGTTTGGTTATTCCGATTATAGTTATTACCATTCGTAATTTGGTTCGTTTTCAAATTGATAATAAAGAAGAACTCGAAGCCATGTCTGTTGTTCCTGTATTGGGAGAAATACCCAGAAGTACTCAAACAGGCAATATCATTATTAAAGACAACAGTACCAACCGTTTTACCGAGATGTTCCGCTTGCTCCGTACTAACCTGTTGTTTGTGCTGAACACCCCCGAGAAAAAGGTAATCAATATCGTTTCCAGTGTAGGGGGCGAGGGTAAGACCTTTATCTCTATCAACCTGGGCATAAGTTTAGCGATGCTTAATAAAAAAGTGATAATAATAGGGCTTGATGTGCGCAAACCCCGCTTAGCTGAATATGTAGGTCTGGATAATTCAACCGGTATTACGCTCTATTTATTGGGTAGTTTGCCCAAAGATCAGTTAATTAAACCTTCGGTTGTTCATCCCAATCTCTCTATGATTACAGCTGGGCCAGTACCTCCTAACCCGAATGAAATGATGGCTATGCCGGCACTCGACGAACTGATTGCAGAATTAAAGGAACAGTACGATTATATTATATTGGATACTGCTCCGATGGGCATTGTGTCCGATAGTTTTGCATTGAATCGTTTTGCCGATGTAAGTCTCTATCTGGTACGTGCCGAATATACGCCTAAAAAGAATATTGAAGATGCTACCAAACTCTTTATGCTCGAGAAAGTAAAGAATATGTATTTTGTGTTGAATGCATCTGACTTTAAAAAATCCTCGCACCGCTATGGGTACGGACAGAAATATGGCTATGGTTATGGTAATAAATATGGATATGGATATGGATATGAAGAGGAGGGAAGTAGTAAGTAGTAAGTAGTTTATAGTCGGTAGTTTATAGTTGGTAGTTTGTAGTTGGTAGTTTGTAGTCGGCAGTAAGTAAGCAGTAAGCGGTAAACAAGTAAACAAGTAAACAAGTAAACAAGTAAACAAGTAAACAAGTAAACAAGTAAACAAGTAAACAAGTAAACAAGTAAACAAGTAAACAAGTAAACAAGTAAACAAG
>CAIKVR010000101.1 GCA_903830915.1 uncultured Bacteroidales bacterium | reverse complement strand
GGTAACAAGCCAATCAGCATATTGGTTTCAGTTCCTTCTTTCACTTCGGTTTGAACCGTAAAATCGGTATGCACAACCGAAGTTGTTTCATTGAAATTGTAAGTCGCTGTGGTTTTTACAGGAAAAACATAAGCGTATTTTTTATATTCATTGGCAACGGTCGTTACATTAGTTGCTGTAAGCGGAATAAATGCCATCGACCAATAATTTTTTCCATTCAGAGTGGAAGTATAAATCGCTCCGTTTTGTGTCCAGGTACTTCCGGTTGGAGCATAAACTGCGAAACTTGCTCCGTTCTTAACGCCCGTGCAAATCAACATTTCATTGGAAATAACGACAGTTCCCGAGTTTACAGTAACCTGAGCCACATCGGTGGTTTTTTTTGTAAAATAAAGAAAAGGCATGGCCACTCCGGCTGTTGCCTGAAACTGATGTGTTCCGTCATTCCAGTCCATAGTAACCGTCCAGTCGGAATAATCGGAAACGGTAGTGCTTGAAGTTGAAAGTCCGGTAACACCTACTAAAAATGGTATTAAATCATCAATCACGCCTGTAGGAATATAGCTCACCACTAATCCGTTACCGGTTGTTTTCAAGGTGTACGGATAATTGAAAAGATTGGAAGCCGTTCCGTTTTTTACCAACGCCGACCACCAGTCGCTGGTTGGAACAGGTTTCCCTAAAGCATTTCCACTCAAATAAGGTGTTCCTGAAGGATAAGCATTTCTACCGGCAACATCAGTACCCGGGAAAGTGGTTGTATAGCTTCCGCTGCCGACTGAAACGAACTGAGCATGTACATTTAATGTCAGGAGTAGACCCAGACAAAAAAAGAATGAAAAAATAGAGAATCTTAGGGTTTTCATTATTGTTTTTTTTAGTGGAAAGTTTGCAAAAGTTTTTGAAATTCTACAAAACCACCTATTCGTGTTATAATAGGTGGTAATTGAAATTGTAATTAAATTAATTCAACACTTAGTTAAGTCTTAATTATATCATTAATTTTTATAATGAAATAATCTTAAATAACTCTATTATATGTGATTGGCTTTAAATGGATCATTACTAAAATACTCCGGTGCATGTAAATGTGCTTCGCCCGGTGCTTTTGGTGGTGTATTTGATGATTCCAGTTGCAAAGCTATTTCGTTGTCGAGTTCAATGCGCTCAATCTGAGGTACGAAGTATTGTTTTTTAGTTGTGTTCATAATATTTTGTTTTAATGGTTTTTGATTCAGATTTTTTATATTCTCCTTTTCCGCCTACTCCAAAAGGAGAAGGCGGTTGAAGAAAATTCAAACAATTCACAGTTAAGGTTTTGTCTTAAAATCATCAATCAATTATTATTTTTCTTGTTATAGTTTTACCTGCATTAGTTACCATTATCATGTAAACTCCATTTGCAAGATGAGTATTCAGTGCTTTGGCAGTTGATGTTAGGCGTTGAGATACGACTCTCTGACTTAATTCGTTGTAAACTGCTACGGTTGTTTCACCACTTGCACCATTCACCACAATCTGGTTATTGCCATTCAGTGAAATCCAAACATTGCCGTTTGAGTTCTGGTTGATTCCTGTAGCTATTGAAGGAGCTTTGAACAGAACTGTGAAGCGACTTTCATTGTTAGCTGTTACATCTGAATAGAAGTTGTAATCACCCAAAGTCAAATCCTGTTCGAAGTTCAGCAAATTGTCACGAAGAACGATTTGTGTACCTGAAACAAAATTAGAAAATTGTGAGGCTTTGATTGTAAAGTTTCCGACCTGACCTGTAGTGAAACCTAATGTCAATTGATTCAGATTATTCACACCATTAATTACTACCTGCTCAGTTCCTGCCAATGTATAAATCTCAGGAATTGAAGCAATCTCATTCGACATTTTTGGTGAGTCATAGCTATCAAAGCTGTTCGATGCATTGGCATTGAAATAAACTACTGCCTGATCGGTGGTTAAGCCATTCGATACTTCCAGACATATTAACGGTTGAGTACTTG
>CAIKVR010000100.1 GCA_903830915.1 uncultured Bacteroidales bacterium | reverse complement strand
TTATAAGGAGATAAATAAAAAAGTCTTCCAAGATTTTACTCCTGAAAGACTTTTTGTGCGGCTGAAGGGACTCGAACCCACACACCTCTCGGTACCAGATCCTAAGTCTGGCGCGGCTACCAATTACGCCACAGCCGCAATCTGTGCTTGTTAGCGGGTGCAAAGATACACTCTTTTTTCGTTTTACCAAACGTTTGAGTTTAGAAAGTTCGCAAGTTTATACCGAAACTATAATTGTCAACTATAAATTATCTACTAAAAACTACTTTTATTACTGCCTTAATGATTTCGCCAACCTGCATATACGGCTTAAAAATGCCTCGTCAATCAATTCTTTATGCGATGCCCGAACCGGATTTATATCTATACCGCCACGACGGGTATACATAGCAGCTACCATCAGTTTTTCGGGCTTAAAAATATCACTGAAGCGCTTATAAATCATCTCAACCACTTCTTCGTGAAAATGATTTTCTTTGCGAAATGACACCAAATAGGTTAATACCGAGGATGAATCAATTTCATAATTGGATGAAATTCTTACAAATAAATCGCCCCAATCGGGTTGATTGGTTACACGACAATTGGACCGCAGCAAATCAGTTTGGAAAGCATATTGATGAATTTCGTTGGTTCGTATTCCTTTTAATAATTCAGGAGATTCAAGAAAATGATCAAATTGCATTGATTCAAGTATTTCAGCAGGAATCTGGTCAATAAGCTGGCTGTCTTTTATATCTGAAAAAGCAATTTGTTCATTACTTTTTTCATCGAATAAAATAACAGTAATTTCAGTTTCAAGTAATAAACCCAAATCCCGCTCAATGATCTGAAGAACAGATTTTTCGGCTTCAGAAACCGATTTGCCAAACCGTTCCATATTGAACGAATTAAGGTAAAGTTTCAAAGATTTGGACTCAACCAGAAACTGACTTTCGCAGGGATAAATAAGTTTCATCACACGTGAAACAGGTAGTCCAAAAGCAGTCAGAAAAGATACTTCATAACAATTCCATACATCAACCCCGGTAAATGGTAATTTATAATCGTCAATACCATACCTCATCCTGTTTTCAGAACGTGGAATACGGAAAAGTAAGGAAGCATCGTATTTATCCGGAGTAGCTGAGGTTTTTCCGAGTGCTGTTTTGTTTAAATCTAATTGCATGATATTAACGAAAAAGTTTTCCTACGCTCAGAACTTCGGAAAACTGAGTAAAATTGAGTAAATTAATACGGTATTTTAAATAAAATATTGCATTTGAGTTCGAGCCATTTCTTTTCTTCTTCATTCAAAAACGGAGAAAGACTTTCAAATACCTTTTTATGATAGTTATCAATCCATTCTATTTCTTTATCATCAAGCATATAAACATCTATCAATTCATTGTCAATCGGGAATAAGGTCACGGTTTCAAACTTCAAAAACTGTCCAAATTCAGTTTTCATTGCCGGAACAATATGAATCAGATTTTCGGTACGCATGCCATATTCACCTGAACGATACAAGCCCGGTTCATTCGACATAAACATGCCTGCCTGTAATGTTACTGGATTTTCCTCTGCACGGATGCTTTGCGGACCTTCATGTACGTTCAGAAAATGCCCCACACCATGACCTGTTCCATGTCCGTAGTTTAAACCCAAATCCCACATGGCCTTACGAGCCAAAATATCAAGTTGTGAACCACGTGTTCCGCTGGGAAAAATAGCTGTTCCAAGGGCAATATGACCCTTCAACACCAATGTAAAATCAGTTTTTTGCTGCGCTGTAACTTCACCAAGTGCTACTGTACGGGTAATATCGGTTGTACCATCGAGATACTGACCGCCCGAATCGAGCAAAACCACACCTTCCGGTTTAAGAGTAAAAGCTGACTCCTCAGTAGCACTGTAATGAACAATTGCACCGTGAGATCCATAACCTGCTATCGTGCCAAAACTTTCGCCAATGAAATGCTCCTGTTCATTTCTAAACTGGTACAGCTTCATATTAACTGAAGTTTCAGTCAACTCACCCGATGCTACATTTTCCTCAAGCCATTTAAAGAATTTGGTTAGTGCAACGCCATCTTTCACCATAGCACGGCGATAACCGGCCATTTCCACTTCATTTTTTATACTTTTCAGTTTGAAAACCGGTGACATGGTATTTCGGATTGGACAATCGGCAGGAATAGCTTCAAACAGTGACTGGTTTAGTTTTGCACTATCAATTAATACTGCTTTTGAAGACGAAATTCCGCTCAAAGCTTCATTAATAGCGGTATAAGCAGCCACCGAAACGCCCTCACTTTCAAGATACCTACGGGTTTCAGAAGTCAGTTTTTCAGGTGCAATGAACAAAGTGGCTTTATTCTCTTCAACCAAGGCATAAGCAATTACCACCGGATTATAGTCCACATCATTGCCACGGATATTAAACAACCACGCTATATCGTCCAGGGCTGACATTACAAAGATATCTGCCCGTACTTTCTTTAATTCTAAGCGTAAATCAGTTAACTTATCGCTGGTGGTTTTACCGGCATATTTAGCATCAAAAACAAAAAACGGATTCAATGGCAGCGACGGGCGTTCAGTCCATACTTCGGCTAACAAATCGATAGAAACCAACTGAATTCCCACCATTTTCAGTTCGGCTTTCATGGCTGCATATCCATTTGCAGAAAACATTTGTGGGTTCACTCCTACCCTATCGCCGACGTATAATTCATCGGACAGCCAGGGAATAATTTCTAACGTATCGGGCTGTCCCTGCTTCATTAATTCAATGCCTGTTCCAGCTAACTGGTCGGCAGCCTGTAAAAAATAACGTGAGTCAGTCCACAAACCTGCTTTACGGGTAGTGACTACAGCTGTACCTGCAGAGCCATTGAAACCTGATATCCAAACTCTTTCTTTCCAAAATTCAGCTAAATATTCACTGGCATGTGGGTCGGTTCCGGGAATTATACATGCAGTAATTCCTGAGTTGGTCATTGCAGCACGAAGTTTGGCTATGCGGTTTATAATCTGATTCATGGTATAAATTTGTTATGTTTATTCAAAATTTTGTTGAAATGCAAAGATATAGAATTTATTTTAAAATTTAACTCCAAACAAAAGAAGCTGAAAATAATTTGAATTCATGTTTATATTTATAACTTTGTCACACAATTTTTTTAATTCTAAAATTATGATAAACGATGTATTAATAACCACCAGCACCTCACTTGAAGGGTATAAAGTGACGAAACAATTAGGATTAGTAAGAGGAATTACCGTACGTTCGAGAAGTATTTTTGGAAGTTTTGCCGGAAGTTTTATGACCATTTTTGGCGGCAGAAATACCATTTACACGAATCTCTGCGAAAAATCACGCGAAGAAGCACTTGAAATGTTGATTCAGCACGGAAAAGAACTTGGTTGCAATGCCATTATAAATGTGCGTTACGATGCCAATGAAGTGATGCAGGGACTTACCGAAGTACTGGCTTACGGAACAGCAGTGGTGGTGGAAGCGGTGAAATAACTTTGTTTTTTATTCCGTATTAAAAGGAATATCAAATTGAACGAGGCAGACAAATGAGATATTAAAATAAATTGTTTATTTTTGCCTAATTAAAAACTTCATCAATTGTAGCGACAATTGCATTACATATTATCAAAGCGTTAGCTTTTATTCTTGCTCAAAAAACGGCCAAATTTTAATAAGCAAATAGGAATAAGTTAGTAAACGCCTGCGTCAAACGGCGTGGGCTTTAACTTATCTATTTGTAGGTACTTGGCCGTACCTTTGAGCGTGATACGGTTAAATGACCCACGCTTTTATTTTTATTGATAGATAATACTAAACTTCGAATACTATGGATGAAAATGTAAAAACAATTATTCCTGAAAATTATCTTGAATTAATTGAATTAGCTGAAAAAATTTATGCCAGACACGCCTTAAGTGGTGAAAATTCCCCTTTATTATGCCTGAAAGAAATTACAAGGGAGGAATTCGGGTATGAAGTGAGCAGACTTCATTCACTATGCGATTATATGGAAAATAATTATTATTGCTCCATGGAATGTGTAAAGAAAAGAGACAATCTTATATCGAAGCTCAAACAAATTGTTGAGGAAAGTTATGTCCTGCTCTCAGAAACATATAAAAATAATATCGAAGAACTTGAAATTTGGGGATTTGAAATTGATTAATCCTATAATATTTAAATTTCAGATTTCGACCCCATATTAAATTGAATTGCCATCTGAACAAATTCCAAGAGGCAATAAACAATCACCCAGACTTACTAAAAAAACCCGCAGTTAATTGTATGAATACTTTTGTTATCTGCACAACTGACCCGGCTTTCTGAAAAATATATTTTGTTGCTGAATTTAAGATTTAGCTTGCTGAATTTTCGCTTTTGAATGCAATTAAACCGTATCGGAACACTAAAAACCTAAACTTGGCTGCTGAAAACTATCTTTCACGAGCAAAACTATTTCATTCATACTCAGGATTTATAAAACAGACAAAATTAAATGTTATAACATTTAATTGAAAATCAAACAGTTAAAAATTATTTTTATATTTAGTCTAAAAAAAACTGCATTTTATTTTGTAATGTGAAATAATGATTTTATATTTGCCAAGTGTTAAGTCGAATACAAATTTAAACCATTTAATTCATCGAAATTATGAATCATTTTCAAAAAGCAAGATTTAAGAGTTATGAGATGCTTCTGACTGAGTCAAAAAATTACGAAAGTACAGTAGCAACCATCCCAATTTTCCAGAAAGCTATCGAACGGCTCAAACAAATTACGGAAATAATTAACGATCTCAGTAAAGAACAGGCTCGTGATTTGAAAGGCATCACTGAGGATAAGAATGCTACACTGGAGCAAACAATAGACCTGATGCTTGAAGTGGCAGGAGCAATACATGCACATGCGGTAGTGAAAGGCAATATAGCCTTACAGTCAGTCACAAACCTTAAACCTTCGGAAGTGGATCACATGGATCAGACAATGGTAATAAAGAAGGCTGAAATTATGTTGGAAGAAGCCAAAAAACTATCGGTTGAAGAATTATCGGACACAGGACTCACTACTGACGAACTGGGACTTTATGAAGATACAATTGCAAAACTTAGAGATACTAAAAACAATCGTAATGAAGCTGGAATCGATCAGTCATCAGCAACCAAACAACTTGCCAAGCTGTTTGAAGAAGCCAATGCCCTGAAAAAAGATACACTTGATAAACTTGCTGCTCAATTTGAAAGAAAAGCACCTGAGTTTTATCTGAAGTACAAGGCAGCAACAACTGTGGTGTACAACCGCACTGTCAAAAAAACAGAACCAGACCCTAAAATAAAAATATAATTATCCAAATCATAAGCTTGTTCACTATATCTTTTCTCTGAATGAAAACTCCTCCAAAACTCGCAAGGGTTGAAGAGGAGTTCTTAATTTTAAACTGAATAATATACCAGACAAATAAATGAATAATTCACATCACCTGCTCCCGCTCGAATTGAAAGAAAAAAAAACTCACATGAAATCTCAATTATTCTTCTTAGTTTTATTGCTTTATTCAACAATACTTTTGGGACAACAAAAACAAAATCCGACAAAACTAATAAATCCCGGAAGTAGATTTGACTCAACACACGTAATCAGTGCCAACCAATCGGAAAGAATTGGAGAAAAAGTGATTTACGACAAGAACACAAATTCCTTTATCGAAAACAGTCTTCCGTGGGCAGTTGCATTATTAATATGCATTTTTACTATTATTGTCAACCTTAGAGCGACAAAAGATTTACAACGAACGAATGAGAAAAAAATCCAACTTCAAATAGAAAGTAACGAACGAAATCTGCAATATCAAACAGACAAATCGTTAGAACTTTATCTACAAAATTTTAAAATGCTTATTGCATCAAACAACAAACAAGAATGGTTAAATGAGGTAAGAATATGTATTGCAAATTATTTGGCTAATATTACGTTTCTAAAACCAGAAGTGAAAGCTCTATATAAAAGTGAAGATTTTATCAATTATGTCGAAAAAGTATTATTATATAAATCAAAGGCTGAAATTCTCTTGACTGAACAAAATTATGACGAGAAAGAAGTTCTAAAAGCAATAAATGAATTTAGCGAGATTTTAACCATGTATCAATCAGAATATAGCGATGACATATTTCAGGAAAAGAGAAATCAACTATTTCAAGGACGAGGCGAAATCACTTGCACCTGTCCTTGGAAAAGCCAGGGACATAGA
>CAIKVR010000099.1 GCA_903830915.1 uncultured Bacteroidales bacterium | reverse complement strand
ACGGGTTAGACCAATAACACTAATAGATTTGATTTTCAATATTATTTCAATCAATATCTCTTTATTTTTGCTTTTACCGGTTGCAGGCGAAATCATGTCTTTGGACGAAAAACAAAAGGAACTTGTTGTAAATCGCCGTCGTGACGAGCATGTAAAACTTATTTTAAACGGGATACGCTCCTGATTTTTTACTAGAAACATTATTTTTTAAACAATATGAAGAAACTAATTTTAAATTCCCTGCTATTATTCCTGTCAATTGGGACTTTTGCTCAAAACCTGACCATAGAAACCTGTCAGGAAAAAGCAAAAGCCAATTATCCGCTGGTAAAACAATACGGGCTGATAGAACAAACAGCCCGTTACAACATTGATAATGCAAACCGTGGGTATCTTCCGCAACTAACTCTTTCGGCTAAAGCCACTTATCAATCGGATGTAACTACAATTCCTGCATTTTTAGCTCCGAAAAATCCTCTTACAGGTGTAGCATATCCCATTACTTCCATGCCAAAAGATCAGTATCAGGCAGTGCTTGAAGCCAGTCAGTTGATTTGGGACGGAGGGCTAATTACTGCTCAGAATAAAATTACCAAAGCGGGAGCTGAAGTGGAAAAACAAAAACTTGAAGTGGATTTATATGCTTTGAAAGACCGGGTTAATCAACTCTTTTTCGGCATGTTATTGCTGGATGAGCAACTGAAACAAACCGATATTCTGAAAAATGATTTGCAAACTAATTACAACCGTGTGGCATCATTAGTGTCAAATGGTGTAGCTTCCCAGCCCGACCTCGATGCCATAAAAGTGGAACTGATTAATGTCGACCAACGCGTATCCGACATAAACAATACCCGAAAAACCTATACAATTATGCTTTCGGCGCTCACCGGACTTGAAATTACCGACAAAACAGAACTCCGGAAACCTGAAACTGATTTATCCATATTGAACGAAACTGCTAATCATCGTCCGGAATTAAACCTTTTTGATGCTCAGGCAAAGTTCTACGACAATCAGAAAAGTCTGGTAACAGCAGGAAATCTACCCAAAGTTGGGGCTTTTGTACAAGGCGGTTACGGATTGCCTGCTCTGAATATGTTTGATCCAAGTTTTGCAGGATTTTATATTGCCGGATTACGTTTATCATGGAATATCAGTGGATTTTATACCCAAAAAGACAATCTGAGCAAGCTGGAAGTGAGTAAAAAAACGGTGGGTATTCAAAGAGAGACTTTCCTTTTCAACAACAATCTGATTACAAAACAACAGCGAAATGAAGTTGAAAAGATTCAATCGAACCTAAAAAGTGATGATGAGATTATTGGTCTGCGCCAAAACATTAAGAAATCTACTCAATCAAAACAAATTAACGGGACTTCATCTGTTAGTGATTTAATCAGAGATGTGAATGCTGAGAATCAGGCACGTCAACTCAAATCGCTGCATGAAATTCAGTTACTTATGAATGTATATCAACTAAAAAATAATATTAATAATTAAAACCGACCTCACCCCTAACCCTTCTCCAAATGGAGAGGGGGAAAGTGTAAAGGATAAAAAATACATAAAATGAAAACTACAAATTTTAAAATGAAATATCAAATTCTATTGGGAATAGCTTTGTTTGCCGGATTCACAAGCTGTAAAAAATCGGATAATGAGTATGATGCTACCGGAGCGTTTGAAACTACCGAAGTTACCGTTTCGGCTGAAGGTTCAGGAAAGTTACTTGCATTTGATGTGACTGAAGGTCAGATACTTCAAGCCGGTGAGACTGTTGGTTCAATTGACAGCGTTCAGCTTCACCTGCGCAAAAAACAATTGCTGGCGACAGGAAAATCAATTCAGGTTCGTCGTCCAGATGTTCAGAAACAGATTGCAGCTATCGAACAACAGATAATAACTGCCAAAATCGAGAAAAAACGTATTGAAAACTTGCTAAAAGCCAATGCTACCAACCAAAAACAACTAGACGATGTGAATGCACAGATTGCCGTGCTTGAAAAGCAACTTGATGCACAAAAAACTACGCTGGTGACTACCAATCAGGGAATTACAGAAGATAACGAAGGAATAAAACTTCAGGTTGCACAAATTGATGACCAGTTGAAAAAATGTCATATCAGCAGCCCTATAAATGGAACTTTGTTAGTGAAATACGTTGAGAAAGGCGAACTGGTTATGCCCGGAAAAGCGCTTTTCAAAATTGCTGATACGGAAAACATGATTCTGAGAGCGTATATTACCAATGACCAGTTGAGTCAACTGAAAATTGGTCAGAAAGTAAAAGTGGCGTGTGATTTTGGTACTGACAAAATGAAGGATTATAGTGGTACAGTTGCCTGGATTTCTGACAAAGCAGAATTTACACCAAAAACCATTGAAACCCGTGACGAGCGCGCCAATCTGGTTTATGCGGTGAAAATCAACGTAAAAAACGATGGCATACTTAAGATTGGTATGTACGGAAACGTGAAATTTAATTGACAAGAAAGCCCCTAACCCCTAAAGGGGAATAAAATCTTAACCAAACTGACGGATGTACACAATTGAAGTAAAAAACTTATATAAAAATTATTATTCGGATAAATCAGGAAAATTTGCCGGAATCGGAAAAAAGCCAAACACTGAAGACGATAGTAACTCAGTTCCCCTTCAGGGGTTAGGGGCAGGAATCTCTTTTGATGTGAATCGCGGTGAGATTTTCGGCATAATTGGTCCAGATGGTGCAGGAAAAACTACACTTTTTCGTATACTGACAACGCTGATTCTGGCTGAAAGCGGAACTGCAACAATCGATGGTTTTGATGTCGTAAAAGACTACAAGGAAATTCGCAAACGTGTAGGTTATATGCCTGGTAGATTTTCGCTGTATCAGGACTTGACAGTGGAGGAAAATCTGGAGTTTTTTGCAACCGTTTTCAACACGACCATTGAAGAAAATTACGAGTTGATAAAAGATATTTATGTTCAGATTGAACCTTTCAAAAAACGTCGGGCAGGCAAACTTTCGGGTGGAATGAAGCAAAAACTGGCGTTAAGTTGTGCGCTGATTCATAAACCTTCCGTGCTTTTTCTGGACGAACCGACAACGGGCGTTGACCCGGTTTCGCGCAAAGAATTCTGGGGAATGCTTCAAAAGCTTCGCGAACAGGGCATTACCATTTTGGTTTCAACGCCTTACATGGACGAAGCCAGCCTGTGTGACCGCATTGCACTGATTCAAAACGGACAGTTTCTGAAAATAGACACACCACAATATATCGTAAGTCAGTTTGCTGATGTACTTTGGGCAGCCAAAAGTGATACTATGCATAAATTGCTTGAAGATTTACGGAAAGACGAACAGGTGAAAAGCAGTTTTGCGTTCGGTGACTCTATACATATTACAAGCCCCCTAAATCCCCCAGAAGGGGACTTAAATAGTTTGTCTATTGACAAATTGACCAAATACCTTACAAAAATTGGTCACAAAAACGTTGAAATTAAAGAAATTGAACCAACAATTGAGGATTGTTTTATGAATCTCTCTCAAACAAAGTAAATAACAAATAATCTCTATTCCCCCTTTTGGGGGTTAGGGGGCTTAATATGGATACAGTAATTAAAGTTGAAAATCTGACCAAACGTTTTGGCAATTTTACTGCCGTGGATAATATCTCATTCGAAGTGAAACGGGGTGAAATTTTCGGGTTTCTGGGTGCCAATGGTGCCGGAAAAACCACTGCCATGCGTATGCTTTGCGGACTAAGTATTCCCACCGAAGGCAAAGGTACAGTAGCCGGATACGATATCTTCAAACAACCGGAACTGATTAAGAAAAGTATTGGTTACATGAGTCAAAAGTTCTCGATGTACGAGGATTTGAAAGTGTGGGAAAACCTGGAACTTTTTGGCGGAATTTATGGCATGAACGACAAGGTTATCAAGCAAAAAACTGATGAATTGATGATAAAGCTGAACTTTGAAGATGAACGTGATAAGCTTGTAAAGTCATTGCCACTAGGCTTTAAACAAAAGCTAGCATTCTCGGTTTCCATTTTTCATCAACCGCAGGTGGTGTTTTTGGATGAACCAACCGGCGGCGTTGACCCGATTACACGACGCCGATTCTGGGAAATGATATATGATGCTACCGCTCAGGGAATAACCGTTTTTGTGACAACGCATTATATGGACGAGGCCGAGTATTGCGACCGAGTTTCCATCATGGTTGACGGTCGGATTGAAGCACTGGATTCGCCCGACAATCTAAAAAAGCAATTCAACGCAAAAAATATGGACGAGGTTTTCCAGCAACTTGCACGAAAAGCGAAGAGAGTTGACAACTAGCCCCCTAAATCCCCCGAAGGGGGACTTAAAGACTAATTCTCATTTGACTAATGAAATAATTATATACCAAAACTAACTAAAAGTCCCCCATCGGGGGATTTAGGGGGCTTATGAAACAGTTACTATCGTTTATCCGAAAGGAATTTCACCATATTTTCCGCGACAAAGCCACAGTGATGATTTTGTTGCTAATGCCCATCATTCAGATTATTCTGTTTGGTTTTGCGCTGTCGCAGGAAGTAAAAAACACCAAAGTGGTAGTACTTTCCACCACCAGCGATGAAGCCACTCGCCGAATAATAAATCGCATTGATGCCAGTGAATATTTCGATGTGGTTGGCACAGTTCATAATTCGGACGAAATTGACGCTGCTTTCCGCGATGGGAAAGCCAAACTCGCCATGATTTTCGAGGATCATTTTTCAGAAAATCTGAAACACACCGGAAAATCGCATATTCAGCTGATTGCCGATGCTACTGACCCAAATGCCGCTAACTCATTTATGTTTTATGCTTCGAATATCATCACCAACTATCAACAGGATATTTCACAGCCGCAATCGGGTGGTGGAATGATTGTTCCTGAGGTAAAAATGCTTTACAACCCGCAAATGAAGAGCGCCTTCAACTTTGTGCCGGGTGTGTTGGGAATGATTATGATTCTGATTTGCGCCATGATGACTTCCATAGCCATAGTTCGTGAAAAAGAAATGGGAACGATGGAAATTCTGCTAGTGTCGCCAATGAAACCGATGTACACCATTCTGTCGAAAATATCACCCTATTTTGTACTTTCGGTAATTAATTTTGCCACCATTATGCTGCTTTCGGTTTTCGTGCTGAAAGTGCCAATAGCCGGTAGTTTTATCAGTTTGTTTATAGTATCGCTACTCTATATTTTTGTTGCATTGGCTTTGGGGCTACTCATTTCAACGGTTACTAATTCACAATTGGCAGCTATGATGATTTCCGGTATGGGACTGATGATTCCGGTTATGCTGCTTTCAGGAATGATTTTTCCCATCGAAAACATGCCTGCATTTCTGCGATTTATATCCAATTTTGTGCCGGCTCGCTGGTATATCGATGCTGTAAAAACCATTATGATTAAAGGGCTTGGGCTCGGAGCTGTATTGAAGGATGTGGGCGTTTTGGTACTGATGGGAACTGTTTTGGTGACGATAAGTTTGAAAAAATTTAAAGTACGACTGGAATAAGTTCATAGTTGACAGTTTATAGTTGATAATAATAGACAAACTTATATGATAAAATATCTTCTAAAAAAAGAGTTTAAGCAAATCATTCGGAATCCGTTTTTGCCGAAAATGATTTTTATGTTTCCGCTGATGGTGCTGCTGGTGTTTCCGTGGGCAGCAAGCTACGAAATCAAAAACCTGAATCTGAGTGTGATTGACAACGATCATTCAACATACTCCCGGCGTTTGACTCAGACCATTGTTTCGTCGAACTATTTCAGGCTAACTGACATTTCGACCGATTATAACCATGCCCTCAAAAGCATTGAGAACAACAAAGCGGATATTATTCTTCAAATCCCGAAAAATTTTGAGAAGAGTATTATCAATCACGAAAATGTAAAAGTGATGATTTCGCCCAACGCGGTGAATGGCATGAAAGCCGGGGTGGGGATGACCTACCTGGCCAGCATTGTAGGCGAATTCAACAATACCCTGATTTCAGAATTGTATCCCGAAATGGCCAAAAGCAGTTCTTCCATCATTCAGATAGATTCTCAATACCGCTTCAATAAACATCTGAATTATCAGGTATTTATGGTGCCGGCACTGATGGTTATGATTCTGACTTTGCTTTGCGGATTCCTGCCTGCAGTGTCAATAGTTTTCGAGAAAGAAATCGGTACGATGGAACAAATGAATGTGAGTCCTGTGCCAAAAATAATCTTTATTCTGGGAAAACTGATTCCCTTCTGGATTATCGGTTTTATTGCAATTACAATTGGTTTTCTGGTTGCCTGGCTCGATTACGGATTAATTCCGGT
>CAIKVR010000098.1 GCA_903830915.1 uncultured Bacteroidales bacterium | reverse complement strand
ATGAAGGATATACACTTATAAAGAGGGATAAAGAAATAGTTAATTTGATAAAATAATTTTAATTACTACTCCATTTCCCTTTTAGGGGTTAGGGGTCAATTGTCAAGATGTTAGGTTTCTTATTTTTTATCCTCATTTTTATCCTGTTTATAGGATTAATGATTATTTCAAGTATTTTCGGATTTATCCGTTCCATTTTTAGTTTTGGAAAACGAAATACACAAACTCCTGATTCACAGCCTCAGGACTTTCAACAACCAACTACAAAATCAAAGATTTTTGAAAAAAATGAAGGGGAATATGTTGATTACGAAGAAATGAACTAATTTTCAATTATCCGCTCGGCTTGCCAAGAATTGTCAATTAATGCGCCATTATCCACGTGATTTTGACGCATTTTCTGTTTTATGGGTAGACGTTTTATGCTATTTTTTTTTAGTCATTTTCTTCGTAATAATACGAGTAATCGATTCCTTTCATAAACATTTCGCGGTCATTAATCTTGTTAGTTAAACTACTTTCTAATAGCTTTTTTAAGACATTGCTGTTTAGTGGGCTTTGTATCATTGCGTTCATATAGACTTTTTTTCCTATTTTACTCCAATCAACGCATTTGTTCAGACGTTTTTTCAGCATTAAATCCAACCAAATTCGGGTACTTCTGCCATTTCCTTCCATAAATGGGTGAGCCATGTTCATTTCCACATACTTATCTACGATTTCTTCAAATCTAGTTTCCGGCATTTCTTCTATTTGCCTCAATGTGTCGCCTAAAAATCGTGATACGGCAAATTGGAAACCGCCTTTTGAAATATTTTTCTGCCTTATTTGTCCTGCAAAATCATACAGTCCACCAAACAAATAAGCGTGAATTTGTTGCAAACCTGTGGTAGTACCAACTTCAATGCTGTTTATAAAGGAACTCTCGAATAAGGCATACGCTTTTGTTTTACTTTTTCCGTCAATGCTTTCATCGCTGTATGTAAACCAGTCGATAAATCGGTTGGCTTTTTTTCCGGGAAATTCTTTACCCAATGCAATAATACCGTCATAATCCAACATGTCGGTTAAATACCGTTTACCGTCATTTGCCAAAAGTTTCAGTTGGGTAGTAGCACTAACCAACTCACTATTTTCTTTCTTAAGTTTAGCTTTGAGATATTTCCAATAATTACGGGTTTTAGTATAATCATTTTGGTCGGTAAGCACAGCAACAATATCCAAAACAGAGAACCACCATTTAGCATTTTCGTCATCCCATAGGGCACGCACTTCACGGTCATCAAAAAAACGTATAGATATTTTAGCTTTACTCATTTTTTCTGATTTGTCTTGATTTATTGAAATTAGTTGTCGTTGAATAGCAAAATTACAAATTAAAATCAATAGACAATTTTGTTTTACTTTTTGTTGTTATTTTCTTGTTGCTTACCGCTTTTCATATCCACGCTGCCGCACGATTACATCGTGTGGCAATCCATTATGGCAATACCTTCATTCAACTCTTTCTTCTTCCTTCCCACGCGATACAATTCGCGCGGGAGCTGGGGAGTTTATTGTTATTCGTTATTCCTTTTATGACAAGCTGCCACCTCCTCTTTTATTTTAACTTTTATTTCAGCTATCATTGCACTTCCTTTTGTAGTTGAAATTAAACCTACATTCATGTTAGCTCTTACGTTGTCAATATCATTGTCATATTTTACTATAATACATTCACAACATTCAGTTTGCTTGTTCTCTTTTTCACATGACTGAAAAATAATAAAGATTAAAGCAATTAATACAATTTTTCTCATTTTTCTTACGCTTATTTCGTGTCGCGCACAACTTTAAATTAGATAAAATAAGACTCAACAGTTGTGGGTTGTGGGTACAAGTATTTTTTATTTTATTCTTTCAATTCTCAGACGGGGATACTCAATCTCTTTAATAGCTTTATAAAATTTAATACCATTGTAAAGATCTTTATTCTCGAACAGTCTATCTAATGCAGTTTTATTGTCGTTTTGTATTCTTGCACCTAAAATAATTCCAACCAATGAATCTTTAGAGAATTTCATTCTTCTATCAGGGAAGGTTTCAAAATTACTGTCAATAACCAACCTGACTTCATTTTCATATTTCCAACTTTTTTGCTTATTGAATAGAAAAGAGTTATCATTTGAAATTCCGATATACTCATAATTATCTTGATCAGAATCATGATTGATAATATCAATAAATGGTAAAGACTGAGAATAATGGACATCCATCAGTTTACTTGAATATATTTTCATATTAATATCTGATATTAATTTATCTTCATCAAAAATAAGACAAACACCTTTGTGGGAATCAGCGTAATGTGACCACATTCTTACACTACTTCGATTCCTTGAAAAGCACGTAATTCCGTATTTTGATCTTATTTGACTGTTTACATACTCATATAAAAAATTTGACAACACATTAATATCATTTTGAGCCTCTTTCAAATTTTCCGCAAATACAAGTTCATCAAGTAAGTTTTTTTTGCTATACTCAAGCAGCCTTTTTATTGTTGGCTCGTTTTGAAATTTTTTTATTTCTTTAACTCGAAAATCTCCTTCAAATGGATCATTAAGTTTATCAGGTGGTGACATCCAAAATTCACAATTAATCAGTAGGTTGAATAAATACTGATTATAAGACTGATATTTATATAGTAATCGTTTATTTTTCATATAGTCAAAAGTTGAAAGAGAGTCTAATTTATTCCCCTTGCTGCCGCACGATTTTATCGTTTGGCAAACCAGTTTTATACTTACCACGCGATAAAATCGAGCGGTAGCATGGGGAAATTTAGTGTTATTGACCAATAGGTTTCAAACCACTGTTTTTTATTTGATTGTCTATATATTTTTTCAATTCATCAAACTTCATGTTTTGAGTTTCAGCAGATATTTTATCTCTGATATCGCGCATCATTTTTACGCAATCAAAATCTTTATTCGTCTTCATAATGTACCCTATAACAAGTTGGTTTTATATTTTAACCCCACCTTGTTTCAGTAACTTATCCAGATAGGCACGCTCTTCTTGAAAAGTCATATCCATAATTTCCAGACTCAATTTATCTCTTATTTCGCGCATGGTTTTTATTGCGTCGAAATTTTTAATTGTTTTTTTATTCTTCTTTTCCATAATGTGTTATTTCTTTTGGGGTTCTTATTTCAATCATGTTATGTCCTGACTGATAATTAATGCCGTTGTATCCTCTGATTCTATCTAAATTCACTATGTGTTTAAAATTCCAACTGACTAATACATCGGCTTTGCTCAAAGTAGCCATTGCAATGTGCTGACAATCTGCTCTACTCGTTTTTCCCACAACTTTTGCTTCAATATATTTATCAGCAAGCATGGATGCTTCATCGGTCAATTTGACATTTTCAATATATTGTACGGGTATTGAGTCCAATAAATTTCGTACAAAGACTGGTGCATTTAGTAATTCGGCTCTTAATAAATCGGATACTAAAATGGTAATCTCTCCCTTTATCACACTTTCAAAGAATGGCACTGTATCTGCCGAAAACTCTTCGTCAAAGTAACCGCCTACCACCGATGTGTCGATATAAATTCGTTGTTTCATGTTCTCGAAAATATTAATTCAATTCATTGAATTGCAAAGATATGAAATTGTTTTTTAATTTCATTCAAAAACGTTTTTTAGATAAAAATATCGAATTGTCGGGCATTTATATTCTTGATTTCGAGTGTTGCGTTGCTCTGTCTTTGTCTTATTTTTCCTTTTTTCGACTTGCTGGTAACCACTAATATCTGCTAACTCAAATTTGTGTCTGCAAACAAGCAGTTCGCCTATATTTACTATATGATGTTGTCTTTAGCCCAAGCAGTTTAATTCTGTTGTTTTGCTAACAATTTATAGTATTCACACCCACAAACTTAATCAAAAATTTTAAAAAAGTAATTGCCCTGCTTCGAAACTTTAAAAAACTTCCCCTGAAGTGCAAAACTTCAGGGGAAGAAACCTAGTTATTTACGAGTAATCCACAACCTTCACAGGCTTATATCATATTGCCGGTTTGGTATCGGCAGTTGTATCGGGTTTTTTGTACGATTTATAGGTAATTGACGAAGCTGCTTTGTATTTGAAGTAAAATTCAGGAGCTTTGCGTTCGAACTGACGGGCTAAGCGGTCGAGCGATTTTTTCTTTAGGTTGGCTGCTTCGGTCATTAGTTCACCTATCCGTTTGGTAGCGTTCGATTGATCGATTACTGCCAGGCCTTTTTCGTTCACACTTGTTTTCAGTTTCGCTAATTTTTCAACAAAGTCTGTCATTTCGACAGCCGATATTCCACATTCTTCCAATTCGGCAGCCGAAAGTTTTTGTGCCTGAACCAGAATAATTTCCAGGGTTGTTAGTATGATCGATTGATCGATATGAGAGAAATCGGAACTGCTGTAATCCATTTTTTCCAGTAGTGCCGTATCGTTTTTTTCTTCGGCATAAGCATGAACAGCTCCTGCCACATCGAGTGAGAGTCCAATAACTTCATCCAGTAAATTGTTCTTTTGAGTGGTGATACCTGTTGTAACTTGCCCCTGCTCCAAAGCCAGCTGCTTAACTGTATTGGTGATTACACGAAGTCGGGCAATGTTTTTGGCAAATAGTGGAATACTGGCCACAGTTTCGGTAGTGTTATCACATTCGGTTAGCAATTTGTCGTACGACGTCAGTCTTTCTTTTTGAAAATAATTCATAATTTGTTGATTTTAAAATTTATAACATAATTTTTTAGCGGTAGATTAACTATGTTGCAAAACTAACAGGAATTTTTTAAATAAGCAAATAGTTTTGCCACTATTTTTTAGTAAAAACAAAATAAATGTTTTTAAATAGATTTTAAGTAAGGAATCTAAATTATTGCGTGTTCCGCAATAAAAAAAGAGGGCAAGTAGAAGTATAAAAACAGGTTCGGTAAGTATATAAGTAACGAGAACAAAATAATGTCGTACAATTCTAATAAAAAAACAAGAATAGAACGCTGATTTTCGCTGATCAGGCTGATTTTAAAACGGATTTTAATCCCGATAAATCGGGATGATTATCAGATATTTACAATCTTATCATTCATGCTTGCATGAATAAAATCAGTTTTTTATCCGCTAAATTTTTTTATCTGTATTTATCCGCTAAATCTGCGTAAATCTGCGTTCTATTCTCTTTAAAGAAATACGACATTATATTTGTATTACTACCTAGATAGCAGTTAAAGTACTAAAGATGAAGAATACAGTTCTAACGAAGGCAACTCCATTTCGAAAGTTCATAAATACATTTCGAAAGATGGCTTGTACAGAACTTTTGACGATGATTACAAAACTAAGGTTGGTTTTTCCATTATTACAGATGATAAATACAGTTCTAATGATGGTTTTTCCGTTACGAAAGATAATAAATACATTTCTAAAGTTGGTTTATCCATTACTAAAGATGATGTGTCCAATTCTGAAGATGACTTTTCCATCACGAAAGCATAAACTGCACTTCCTTAAAATAGTAAGCTTTTCGTTCGCCTTGCTCTGTTTCAAGTTCCAGTTTTCCATCCGGATGAACAGCTATAATTTTTGCCTTGAAACTTTCGGAGTCAGTTTTATAGGGTTGTAATCCATTGCGGCGATACAGAATGTTGGTATATGCTGAACGGATATAGTCTGTGTTTGATTCCCTATACAATTCCAAAATATTTTCGCAGATTGATTTCAGAATCTGGCTGCGGTTGAGCGACCGACCAGTGATTTGCCTGAGTGAAACTGGATTAGGCGCATCGCTCATAAAGGTTTTTTGATTCACGTTCAGCCCGATACCAATCACCGTTTTTACTTTTTTGGCCTGAAAGGAGTTTTCAATCAGAATGCCGGCGATTTTTTTATCTTTCCAATAAATATCATTCGGCCACTTTACTTCAATATCGGTTGTGTATTTATCCAACGCTTTTTTGATAGCCAGACTCACTATCTGTGAAATCAGAAACAATTCGTCCAATGGAACTCTCTGTGGATAAAGCACCATGCTGAAAAGCAGATTTTTACCATGTTCCGCTTCCCAACTGTTTCCGGTCTGTCCTTTTCCTGCCAACTGAAAATCAGTATGCACCACAAAGCCTTCAGGCAACTGCTCCCTGCGCAACATCTCCCAAAGAAGTACATTGGTGGAATGTGTTTCCGGAATAAAACCCCTAGCCCCTAAAGGGGAACTGAAGTTAGTTTTGTTTTGTATATCCATAACCCGGAAATTAAAATTTTATGGGGTAATCCAGTTTCCTTTAAAGTTTGGGATTCTTGTCTTTCTCCCCTTTAGGGGTTGGGGGTTATTTCCAATAAGAATTTCTCCATTTCTTTCACCACTTCGTGCGAACTTCCATTGGAATGATTGACCATGATAGCAAAAACCAACGTGCGGTCAGTCAGTTCTACATAACCTGCATAGCATTTCACGTTTTCAATAGTTCCGCTTTTGGCATGTACTTTTCCTTCCAGCGGAGTGTTTACCAGCAAGGTAGACAGCGTCCCACGACCACCTGTTACTGGCAGACTGTTGTAAAAATCCTCAGCATAATGGCTTTTGGTTCGCATATAGGTGAGCAAATCCACAAAGAACGATGCTGATACCGCATCACAAGCCGATAGCCCACAACCATCATACTGGCAGAGTTGCTCGGTTGGTAATCCCTGAGTTTTCCAATAATTACGAATGATGGAAACAGATTCGTTGGTACTGCCCACCGGATTGTTTTTAGTGCTGATGTACTTAAACAGATATTCGGCAAAGTGATTGTTGCTTTTCACGTTTGTTTCGGTGATAATATCTTTCAGGGCAGGGGAGAGGTAACGGTAAATAGCCCGTGTATTGCCCGATACAGGGCGTACAATGGGGAAACTTCCGATTTTTAGTCCACTTTCGGTTAGTCGGTTATGCAAGTGACGTGCCAGCAACAGTGCCGGATTTGGAATATCTCCTTTTACTGTGAATTCTGCTTTGTTGGCAGGAATTTCGCCATACACGCTGCGGTCTAAGGAGTAGGGTGCACCATAAAAATAGGCTTTGTCGTGGTCAGTTGTCGTACTTTTCAGGTGATTATCCACTTCAAGTCCGGCTATTTCGGGCTCAACGCGCAGAATCTCTGGTGTGCTACCTATTGCACCTGAGCGAAACAGCATCCGGTAGGTATTGTCCATATACGAAATGCCATGAATACCCGGTGCATAGTAATTCCCAATATCTTCCCATGTCCATTTAGGATTTAGCACCTGATCCTCAAAAATAGTTTCGTCGGCCAGAATTCTGCCGGTTATGCGGTTGATGCCTGCCTTTTTTATAGTATCTACCCATTTAGGCAGAAAGCCTTTTTCGCCCAGTTTTTCCGATCCCAAAGTAGGGTCGCCACCACCAACAATGTACAAATTGCCATTCAAGGTACTGTCTTTGCTTATTGTACCATCAATTTCCAATCGCGTTTCGAATCGGAAGTCGGGTCCAAAAAGTTCGAGTATGGTGGCAGTAGTTACCAACTTCATGGTGGAGGCAGGTGTGGTAAGCGAAGTTGGTCGGTACTGGTATAAAATTTCGTTAGTTCTAATGTCTTTCACCAGCAGACTGATATTAGCATTTAGAAGCAACGAATTCTGAACGAAATTTTCGACCGGATTGGCAGCGGACAGGATCAAAAAAGGAAATAAAAGAAGGAAAAGTATCTGTTTGAAACGCATGGTTCTTGGTTTAAAATCATTCAGACACAAAAGTAAAAAGAAAAAACGATTTGAGGGTATGATAATATAAAATTCTATTGCTTATGAATTAATTGAGAGTTATCAAATCGGATGAAACAACTATGAGTATCGAATTTTCAAATCTTGAGTATGTAATTGTGCAGAATATCAAAAATTCAATAGTTGGAATTGCAAAACAAAAGGGAGTAGTACTGAAATAAATACAATTTCTTTATTAAAATCTACTGCCCAAGTCGCTTTAAGCAACTTGGGCAGTAGATTTTAATGATGCTTGAATAGTAATTATAGAGAGATTTCCGACCACTATATAGCTTCAAAAACGCCACAAATATAAAAGTCAATTACTTCTTCAGTGCTTCAATTCCTTCTTTTAGCGAAGCTATTTTACTTTCGGCATCGGCTTTTTTCTTGCGTTCGGCTTCTACCACTTCCGGTTTAGCATTTGCCACAAAGCGTTCGTTGCCCAGTTTTTTCATTACCGAATCAATAAAACCTTCGAAGTAGTTGATCTCAGCTTCCATCTTGGCAATTTCTTCTTCGGCAATAATCAAACTTCCCATAGGGATAGAAAATTCGGTTGTGCCAACCAGGAATGAAATAGAACCAGCAACTTTATCGGTTACGTTTTCTATTGTTTCCAGATTACCCAATTTAGCCACCACAGCGTTGAACTGAGTGAGACTGTCACTTTCAGTGACGGCCTCACTTGGTATTATCTGTAAGCTCAAAACTTCTTTGTTTGGAATGTTTTTTTGCAAACGCACAGTACGAATTCCGGCAATAATTTCTTTGGCAAATTCAAACTCCCTAATTAGTTTTTCGTCTACAGCAGTTGCTTTTGGTTGCAATGCCACCATAATACTTTCACCGTCATTGCGGTCTTCAAGCGCTTGCCAGAGCTCTTCGGTGATAAATGGCATAAACGGATGCAACACTTTCAACAATGAGTCGAAGAATCCAAGCGTAGCTTCGTAGGTTGTGCGGTCAATCGGTTGTTGATAGGCCGGTTTTGCCATTTCAAGATACCATGCTGAAAACTCATCCCAGAACAATTTGTAAACCGCCATTAAGGCTTCTGATAAACGATATTTCGAGAACAAATCTTCAATTTCGAGCAATGTTTTGTTCAATTGTGCTTCGAACCATTTCACCGCCATACGTGCTGATTCCGGTTGCTCAATATCGGCTACTTCCCAACCTTTTACCAAGCGGAAAGCATTCCAAATTTTATTGTTGAAGTTACGTCCTTGCTCACAAAGGCTGTCATCGTATGGTAAATCATTTCCGGCAGGCGAAGTCAGCAACATACCCAGACGAACCGCATCAGCACCAAAATGCGCTATCAAATCTAACGGATCAGGCGAGTTACCCAGCGATTTAGACATTTTACGACCCAATTTATCGCGAACGATACCAGTCAGGTATACATTTTTGAACGGCATTTCACCTTTATATTCGTATCCGGCAATAATCATACGTGCCACCCAGAAAAACAAAATTTCAGGAGCAGTAACCAAATCATTGGTTGGATAATAATAATTGATTTCTTCGTTTTCAGGATTGTTGATACCATCGAAAACAGAGATGGGCCACAACCACGACGAGAACCATGTATCAAGCACATCTTCATCCTGACGTAAGTCGTCGATAGATAATGGATAGTTGACAGTTGACAGCGCTTTTTGGTACGCTTCTTCTTTTGATAAAGCCACCACAAAGCCACCCTGAGGCAGATAATACGCCGGAATACGGTGTCCCCACCAAAGTTGACGTGAAATACACCAGTCTTTCACGTTTTCCATCCAGTGGCGGTAGGTATTTTTAAATTTAGCGGGATAAAGCTGAATATTGTCGCTCATTACCGCATTTAGAGCTGGTTTTGCAAGATTTTCCATTTTCATAAACCATTGCATCGAAAGCTTTGGTTCAATTACGGCATCGGTACGTTCAGAAAACCCTACTTTATTGGTATATGGCTCCACTTTTTCAAGTAAACCGGCTGCTTCAAGGTCTTTTTCTATTTGTTTGCGAACATCAAAACGATCGAGTCCTGCATATTGCGCACCGTTTTCGTTCAAAGTGCCATTGTCATTAAAAATATCAATAGAAGGCAAATTATATTTTTCGCCCAACATGTAGTCGTTCACGTCGTGTGCCGGAGTTACTTTCAGGCAACCTGTTCCGAATTCTATGTCTACATAATCGTCCTCTATAACCGTAATTACACGGTTAATCAACGGAACAATTACTTTTTTACATTTCAAATGTGCATTTTTCGGGTCGTTTGGATTGATACACATCGCGGTATCGCCCATGATAGTTTCCGGACGGGTAGTTGCTACAACAGCGTAACCATCTTCGCCTTCAATTTTATAGCGCAGGTAAAACAATTTACCTTGTTGTTCTTTGAAAATTACTTCCTCGTCCGACAGCGCTGTCAACGCTTTTGGATCCCAGTTTACCATTCGCACACCGCGGTAAATAAGCCCTTTTTCGTATAAATCGGCAAACACTTTCAATACACTTTCCGAACGCGGTTCGTCCATAGTAAAAGCCGTACGATCCCAGTCGCACGAAGCACCAAGTTTTTTCAACTGCTCCAGAATGATACCACCGTGTTTGTGTGTCCAATCCCAGGCATGACCTAAGAATTCGTCGCGGGTCAGGTCGGTTTTCTTGATTCCTTCGGCAGCCAGTTTTCCTACCACTTTTGCTTCGGTAGCAATAGAAGCGTGGTCGGTTCCCGGAACCCAACAAGCATTTTTACCCAGCATACGCGCCCGACGAACCAATACATCCTGAATGGTATTGTTGAGCATGTGCCCCATGTGCAACACACCAGTTACATTTGGCGGAGGAATAACAATGGTATAAGGCTCACGACCATCAGGTTTTGAACTAAAAAAGTCGTTGTCTAGCCAATATTGATACCATTTCGATTCGATGTCGGTGGGATTGTACTTACTTGCGAGTTCCATCTTCTTAATTTACAATTTATTGATTTACAATTCACAATTACACTCTAAAATGCAATCGTTTCTTTTTCAGGGCTATAATAGCTTTTAGTTATGAAATTTTCAAGAGTGCAAAGATAGTAAAAATTGAAGTCAGGTAAAAATAAAATTTTTAAAAACAAAAGAGCTTGTCTCAAACTGAATTGAAACAAGCTCTTAACACAAAAAAGCTATATCTTATTCAACTAAAATTTTATGAGTTTTACCATTTATACGTATCATATAAATACCCGTTTTAACCATCTGAGAGAATTGATTTTCAGCTTTTACTGAACGAATCAACTGACCGGTAGAATTAAATAACTCTACCTGAGCAATACCTGCAAAATGAGTATATATAATGCTATTGGAACTATATATTGATACTTTAGTTGTATTTGATTCGATTGAAGAAGTGTTTAATGGAACATTAACTCCCCAGTTTTGTGAAGTTGAATCTTTAAATACTACCACCCAAACCAAACCTGATTTCATCGTACTTATTGAACTCATTAAAACCGTATTACTATGACCACCATTTGAATTTGTCCAAACAGGTTCACCGGTTCCACCACCATTCCACCCAACATAACATGAAAGTCCTGTCAAATCAGGTAAAGTTGTGTTAACTTCATATTGATTTGGATTGTTTGCATTTTGAGTCATAGTGAGGTAAGTCCATTCATTTGTCGGTCTACCATCAATTCCATAAGCAAATACGAATTTATCGCGTGATGCTGTTACTTTTACACCTGAACTGAAATCATTAGATTTTACAGAATAAAAGTAAAAATCATAATCAGTGTTTAATTCAATTGTTGAAGTTGCAGTGGTATTGCTGCCATTATAAACCACCTTACCAATTCCAGCTCCAATAGTATCATTCACAGCATAAACTTTACCGTTTGTGGGTAAAATAGCTGATACACCTTTTGCATATTTCACTACCATAACATCTAAAACTCCTGCTTTAGTCCAACCCAAAGTTGCTGTAGTAGCTGATGATGAAGCTGAACAAGCTGTAGGCGTAGCTAATTTCACGATTAATGTTCCCGAAACATTTGTTGTGCCATTCCAAAATCCACCATTATAACCTCCATACACATAACTTGCTGTTCCAATCTGGAATCGACTAGCATAATAATATGTCCCAATGGTTGGAATTGCCGAACCTATATTTAGAAAGTATTCATCATTATTGCCTATACTTCCACTATAAGTTGCTAATGCCCAATCAGATTCTACCCAAGTGCTTGGATCTGTATTGGAGCTATTATAGCCAATCCATACTTTAATGCCTGCACCCTGACCAACTCCGGTTGTAATTCCGGGTTCGTAAACCTGTGCGAAAACTGTAAAATCGCTACCCAATAAAATTCCTGTACCACTGTTTTGAGGGAATTGTAGGTTAGCCCAATCTATTTGAGCCGGCGCAGGAATATTAAATGTACCAGAAGTCACAGCAGTTAACCCAACAGATGTAAAAGTTATTGTAGCACCAGTTACTGAAGCTACACTGGTAGCAGTAAGTCCGACGAATTTTATTGTGTCATTTGTGGCTGCTTGAGTTGCTGTTCCACCTATTGTCCATGTTCCTGCACCAACAGCGGCAGTTACATTGACTGAATTGCTGACTTTATTGCTATATTGGTCTTGTAAAATAATCCAGGGTTGAACAGCTAATACTTCAGCATTTACAGCAGGTGCAGTAGGTTGTTTAACGATAGCTAATTTGGTGGCCACTCCAGGATTAAGAGTCTGTGAAACAGATGATGTTGAGTATCCTGTAGCAGAAACGATTATACTTTTAGAGCCGGAACTTTGTAACAATGTTGATGCTGAAGGAGTAAAGGTAATTTTACCCGCAACTGTTTTGTTATAAGCCGATGGATCAAGAATTGTTCCACCTACTGTAATTCCTGTTATAGCCCCTCTCCAGGTAGCATCTTCAGTAAAAGTTAAGTCGAATGATGCATCTACATTTGCATTGCTGGCTGCTGTAAGTGTCGGTGGGGTACTTGCAACTCCCAATGCTGTAACTTTTGCTCCTGAACTATAATAACTCCAGTTTTCAGAATAGAAATAATAATCATAATCTGTTGATGTAGTAACAGTATTGGTTGTACTTGTTCCATTATTCGTGGTATAAATAACAGTACCTAATCCAATTGAGACATTCAGGGCATAACCCGTTCCGTTTGTTGGTGCTGTTGGAGTTGCATCTTTTGCATATCTCACAATCATTACATTATAAGCAGTGCTTCCTCCTGTGAACTTAGTCCAACCAAGTGTGGCTGTAGTTCCCGAAATAACTGCTGTACATGCTGTAGGATCACCAAGTGCTGCAACCGTGAAATAAGGACATGCACCAATAGTGGTACTTGCGGTTAATGTTCTTTCATTTGTCCAACCAACCTCATCTGTATAAGTCCACGCATCTCCAACGAGTGCCTTTGCTCTACCAACTGCATACCAAGTACCAGTGGCTGTGAACTGAAAATCACCGATGTTTCGTTGTACTTTTTTGTTTTGATTAGTACCATCTGCATACCAAGTAGCAGTTGCCCAATTCCAACCAGTTGTACCGTCAGGATTTTGTCCTATTCCTACTTCTGAAGCATTCCAAGAAGCCTGACCAATTTCAAATTGAAAATACCAACTTGACGATAATTTATCCCCTAAATAATTGGTAGCAATAGGCCTACCCGTTGTAATCGGATTGGCATAAATTGGAGTAGAAGGAGCTGATTTGATTTCATTTTGTGCAAAACCCGACAAAATTGAAGAAACGATAAATAAAGTGAGTAAAATTTCTTTTTTCATTTTTTTTAAATTTAAGTATTAAAATAATTGATTTAAGTGCAAATTTATACGAACATAGTTTTTTATAACACTTGTTAGCTCTGTTTTTGACTAAAAACTGTTGCAAACGTTTGCGAAACAATTAATTACCAGAAAATATTTTTCATCCAAATTAATAGTAGATAAAATTATAAATTGAATAAATTGATGTAATTTTGCAGAAATAAAAATAATTATTTAAATGAAAAGAGTAATAAACACAACCAATGCACCGGCTGCAATTGGTCCTTACAGTCAGGCTGTTGAAGCCAATGGAACACTTTATATTTCAGGTCAAATTCCAATCAATCCTGCAGTTGCTAAAATCGAAGCAACAGATATAACAAGTCAGACCGAACAAGTTTTTGCAAATATAAAAGCAATTTTGGATGAAGCCGGCTATAGCTTTACAGATGTAGTGAAATCAACCGTATTTATAGCAGATATTGCTGATTTTGCGGCTATGAATGAGGTTTACAAAAAATATTATCATGTTGAATGTCCCGCACGTTCAGCCTTTGCTGTGAAATCACTACCATTGGGAGCTTTGGTGGAGATAGAGACAATTGCAGTTAAATAATAATGTACAATTTGAAAATATGCCAATGTGCATATATCTAGAATTTATCTATTGATTGGCACATTGGTATATTCAGTTATTGGCATATTAGAATCTCATGCCTCGAATCAGTTCACCAATATCCATTCTTTTTTTTCCGGGTGTCTGAACAGATTTGAGATGAATAAATCCATCTTTCACTGCAATTTTAGATGCCTTTTTTCCATCCGTAACTACATGTCCAAACGAAAAATCATGTGAAATGATTTCCTTTTCAGCTTCAAATACTTTCAGCATAATTTTCTCTGATAGTCCGGGAAGTTCAACTTCAGCCCATGCAGTAGGGTGGGGGGAAAGTCCTCGTACGAAATTATAAACTTCATCCACACTTTTCTCAAAATCTATTTGGCAGGTTTCTTTGAAAATTTTTGGAGCAGATTTTAAAATCGTCTCATTTTGAATAAATTGTGATTGGTCGATAGCATCTGTTTTTCCTTCCAGAAGAAGATCTACTGTCTTTTTTACCAAACCTGCACCTATTACCATCAGACGGTCATGAACGGTTTCAGCTGTATCGTTTTCCGAAACTTTAATTTTTTCCTGAAGGATTATTTTGCCTGTATCAATTTCATGAGTCAGGAAAAAGGTAGTAGCTCCGGTTTCTTTTTCACCATTAATTATTGCCCAATTAATGGGTGCAGCTCCTCTATATTGTGGTAATAATGAAGCATGTAAGTTAAACGTGCCGTATTTGGGCATATTCCATACAACTTCAGGCAGCATACGAAAAGCAACAACAATCTGTAAATCGGCATTCAACGATTTTAGTTCTACCAGAAATGATTCATCTTTTAGTTTTTCGGGTTGTAAAACGGGTAAATTTTGCTCCAATGCATATTGTTTTACCGCTGAAAATTGAATTTTATATCCTCGTCCGGCAGGTTTATCGGGCATGGTTACCACACCAACCACATTATAATTGTTTTCAACTAATATTTTCAGACTTTCCACGGCAAACTCCGGCGTGCCCATAAAAACTATTCTCATTCTTTTTTTCCTTCTAACTATATACTACCAACTACTGACTAATTCCTCTTATCCACTCCCCACAACAGCTTGTTTTTGAGCGTATCAAAAAAAGTGTGATTCAGTTGTTTAATTGTTTTAATGCTATAATCGGCTTTTGTAATCCGTAATTTTGTTGTTTGATCCAACACTTTGGAACGACCATCAATAGCAACTAAATAGCATAAACTGCGGCTATGCACTTCCAGTTCAATGGTCCAGGAATCAGGAATAATTAATGGACGTACATTTAAACTGTGAGAAGCTATTGGCGATAAAATAAAGTTCTGAGTTTGTGGAATAACCAATGGACCACCCACACTCATGGAATAGGCAGTTGAACCGGTTGGGGTTGAAATTATCAAACCGTCAGCATGATAAGTATGAACCATCTGACCATTTACACTTGCAGTAATGCTCATCATTGACGAACTATCTTGTTTTAAAACCGACACTTCATTTAATGCATAAGGATATTCAAATGTTTCACCATCAGATGTTTCAACCGATAATAATGAACGTTCTTCAATAATAAATTTAGAATTCAGTATTGCATTTAATGCAGGAATTATTTCGTCGCTTGGTACATCAGCCAAAAATCCAAGCCTTCCTGTATTGATACCTAAAACCGGAATTCCCTTACTTCCAATTCGGGCTGCCGTATTCAGAAAAGTACCATCACCACCAATACTTAAAACCATATCAGCCTGAAAATCATTGTTTTGGATTATTTCAGTTGTTGCCAAATCACTTTGACCATTTTCTTTTATATAATCGTATAATACTTTGTCAAGTAAAATTGTAACAGTTTTATCTTTGAAATAATCATATAAAAGCTCTATGTGCGATAGCAAAACGCTGCGGTACATATTTCCGAAAATGGCTATTCTCATAACGTTACAGGTTTGAAATCCGTTAAATAGTATTGTTTGTATTTTTGAAATTTAGTATCATTATTTGAATATTAAATTTAAAAATGCTTGAAAGTTAAACTACTACTTACCGGCTTATGTTTTTTTTTGATTATTTTTGCAGAGGATTAAACTACATTGCAAAGGAACTAAATGTAACTGAAACCTGCAAATTTCTGTTATGACAAGTTTTAATAGGATTAGATGTTGTGATGCAAAACACTCAATGAAATGACAAAACTAAGTGTAAATATTAATAAAATAGCTACTTTGAGGAATGCCCGTGGTGGCAATGTTCCTAATGTTGTTCAGGTAGCACTCGACTGTGAGCGGTTCGGAGCACATGGAATTACAGTGCATCCACGCCCAGATGAACGACATATTCGCTTTCAGGATGTGTGGGATTTGAAAGCTGTACTTAAAACCGAATTCAATATTGAAGGATATCCATCACCCGATTTTATTAAAATGGTAAAAGCTGTAAAACCACATCAGGTTACTTTAGTGCCAGATCCTCCTGAAGCCATTACTTCAAATTCAGGTTGGGATACAGTGAAAAATATTGATTTTTTACAAGATGTAGTGTCTGAATTTCAGAGTGTTGGTATTCGTGTATCGATTTTTGTAGATACAAATTTGCAAAATATTGAATTTGCAGCCAAATCAGGTACTGACCGGATAGAACTTTACACAGAACCTTATGCATCAAATTATTCTAAAGACAAAGAAAATGCTGTAACTCCATTTGTAGAAGCTGCAAAACTGGCAAAGAAGCATGGTTTGGGTATAAATGCCGGGCATGATTTGAGTCTCGAAAATCTCGCTTATTTGCACTTGATGATTCCTTGGCTTGATGAGGTTTCAATTGGACATGCACTCATTGCCGATGCAATTTATTTCGGACTTGAAGACACAATACAGCGCTATAAAAAACAGTTAGAATAAGAGTAACTGAAAAAACGGTACGGATTTTGATTTAAATGTTTCAGAAAAAAATTCGTATAACTATATTCAAAAGATGTTTGATATCATCGTGAACAAATCGAAATTATATGGCCTAATAGGCTCAACAATTTCCAGTTTAATTTTATTGCTTTGCCTTTGGTTTCTTGTACTTTCAGTGCCAAAATCAGCCGAAAATGAAGGATTCCAAGTTAATTTTGGAGATAGCTATGATGCGGGAGGTATAGGTGATGGTGTACCCTCCTTGTCAACCACAAAATCTGCAAATGTTGAACCTGCGAAAAAGATAATCGAGACTTCGACTAAGATTTCTGTTTCAAAAGTCTTCACTCAGACTGAAAATTCTGTTTCTATATCAGAAAAAAAGGAAAATGACAAAATTAAAAGTGAACAACAAGACATCATTCTGCAAAATGAAAGGAATAAACGAATGATAGAACAAAATCAAAGAGAGCAGGATGCAAAAAATAAGGCAGAAAACTTGATAGGAGGTACTTTTGCAGGAAATAATGCTTCAGGTAACGGTAAATCTGGAGGAGATGGAATCGGTAAAGGATTTGGTTCAGGAAATGGAAATGGTATTCAGGGAAATCCTGCTGGTAAAGGGAATTCTGGAGTAGGACTTATGATTAACATTGGCAATCGTAACTATGTGGGAATTCCACCGAAACCAAATTATCCGAAAGATATTGAAGGTAAAATCACTGTCATCATACGAGTAGGTGAAAATGGGGTTGTTACAAGCACCTCAATTGGTTCACCTACCACGATTTCAGATGCAGAAATGCGCAGGGATGCAATTTCTGCTGCCAATAAAACCCGCTTTACTACAGGTAAAGGTATTGAAACAGGCTCTATTACATATAATTATAAATTACAATAAAACTACATGAAAGTATTTGTGTTTTTAGCAGACGGTTTTGAAGAAATTGAAGCTCTTGTTCCGATTGATATCTTCAGACGTGCGAATATTGATACAATAACAGTTTCTATTTCACATGAAAAACTTGTTTGTGGAGCTCATAATATCTCTGTGTTAGCAGATTGTTTATTTTCGGAAACCAATTTTTCAGAAGTTGATTTGTTATATCTGCCGGGTGGAATGTCAGGAACAAAGAATCTCGATGCGCATATAGGCTTAAAAAAATTAATTCAGGATTCGTCGGATAAGAATATAAACATTGCTGCAATATGTGCAGCACCGTCGATACTTGGAAAAATGAATTTGCTCAAAGGAAAAAAAGCTATTTGCTTTCCGGGTTTTGAAAATGATCTTTACGGAGCAGTTTTGTCGACTAAGAAAATAGTTAAATCAGGAAATATAAGTACAGCTAAAGGTGCTGGATTGGCATTAGAGTTTGCTCTAAAACTGGTAGAAGAACTTAAAGGAAAGGAAGTCTCAGATAAAATTGCTGAGACGATACAGTTATAAATTAAAGTAGAGCACAAAAAAAGGAATATGTAACATATTCCTTTTTTGTGATTTAAATCTGCCAAATCTTAATTAACAGCGGCTGTTAATTCTGCACCGGCTTTAAATTTAGCAACTTTCTTAGCTGCAATCTTAATAGGCTGTTTTGTAGCTGGGTTAATTCCCTGACGAGCTGAGCGTGCTGCAACTGAGAATGTTCCGAAACCAACTAAACTAACTTTGTCGCCTGCAACAAGTGCATTAGAAACACTTTTTACTGTTGCGTCAAGAGCTTTTTTTGCATCAACTTTGCTAAGACCAGCTTCAGCAGCGATTGCATTGATTAATTCT
>CAIKVR010000097.1 GCA_903830915.1 uncultured Bacteroidales bacterium | reverse complement strand
GTTGACCGGTTTGGCAGGTGCAGCAGAGTTAGTGGTTGCCGAACAACAACGCGAATCAATTAAAAATCTTTGGACCGGTGGTTTTACCGACGAGGGCGATAAATACGAAGCTCGTGGAATAGTTCATTCCGGAGAATTTGTAGGAAATCAGGAAGCCACTCACCACCCGCCAATTCGTAATTTTTTCAATTTAATAGATCATGCACAGCGCACCAATACTATTGCACGAATTGATAACGATGCTATAGCCCGGGCATTATCCATAAAACAAGGAAGCGGCTTGTTTTCTGGTTCAGGAACTTCAACCGCAGGCAATCAACCGATAACCATTGATTTGTCCACCGTGGTGGCAACAATGCGAGAAACAACCGCAGTAAATACCGCTTTGTTAGCCGAGATTAAAAAAGGCTTGAAATCCAACGTGTCTGTTTCGGGGAAAGGTGGAATTAAGGAAGCAATGGACAAATATGACAATCTAATGAATAATATATCAAGATGATACAACTTTTTGTGAACAATTTCGAATGTGAATTGCCCTATGATTTCAGTTACACTATGTTTGACGAAAACCCCGAAATAACCAATAACGGAGAATTTTCGCTTGACATGACTTTATCATTGCTTGAACCCAGAAACGCCATTGCATTCAACTTCATAAACCGCTTAAATGTGCTGACAATCAATAAAAGCGCAGATGCATATATCATTGAAAATGGCAGGGTGAAACATGGAATAGTGATAATCTCCGATAACACAGATATTTCAGTGACTTTTCAGTTTGCTGCTGGTAATTCTCAACTGAATTATAACCTGAAAAATGATACCCGGAAAATTTGGGAACTGGATTGGGGTGTAGAAACCCCGATTGATTATGCCAGGGCGTTAAACAGCATACGGTTTCTAACCGATGGGAAAAATGATAATTTTATTTGCACACCGATTTATATTGGAACTAAGGTTTATAACGATTATGTCATAGATACAAATTTGCACGTTCACCCTTCCAAAATTGTTGGTGTGAACAATATCTTGATGCAACCCTATCTGTTGTATTATATCAAAAAACTGCCGTCATTACTCGGTTTTTCGCTAAAATTCAATGAACTGGAAAATGATGAGAGAGCCTTAAAAATGTTTATAATCAATTCAATTGATTCTTTATTTTATGCGGATGCTTTGCCGGATATGACTATATCGGAATTCGTAAATGCGATTGAATCATTTTTCAATGTTATGTTTTTTGTGGATAAAACCGATAAATCAATATCAATTGAAACACAACGATTAAGATTAAGTCAGATTGAAACGATTCAGGTCGAAAACGTGTTGGATAGTTATGAACGAGATTTAACCGAAACTGAGAAAAATGCAAAACTGGGTTTTACTTCAATCAAATATAATTTTCCGGATAATGAATACTTTAAATACCAGCAAATTTCTGATGATAACCTGAAAAAGATTACTGTTCAGGAATATGCAAATATCAATCAAATAAAATCGGCGGCTAATAATGCAACGCTGACAGACAAAAATATAATTTACAGAGATAAGGAAACTGGTAATGATTATGCACTGGTTACGCCCACTAAAAAGAATTATTATACTGTTGATGGCGGCTCTGGGGGACAACTGACATTGGTAAATAAATTCAGATCATTCGTTGAAGATTCAACCAATGAGCCAAACGAATTGATTTTGAAGATTCAACCGGCACAAATACAGGCTTATAACTTTACAGTTCCGTGGTTTTGGGATAATAGTGGTTTTCCGGCATATCCGCAGGTAATGACTCAAGTACCGATAAGTAGCAACGTATACGGAGTTAGAGAAGTTGATTTTGGTCTGAAACATAATATTGAAACCGGAATAAAAAATGTTACAAGAAACACATTTATTGAAGTTTCACTATACAAAGGGATGCAAGAAAT
>CAIKVR010000096.1 GCA_903830915.1 uncultured Bacteroidales bacterium | reverse complement strand
CGGATTTAAGACGGATTTTATTCCGACATGTCGGAATGATAAAGACTTAGTTCTTTAAATCAGCCCCGAATTATCGGGGATACAATCCGTTTGAAAATCCGTTTTTACATTTTATCAGCTAAATCAGCGTTCATCCGCGTTCATCCGCGTTCCATTGATTTGTTTAAAAATATAACGTTCAATTATTCAGACACATATAACATGTATAATGACTAATGAATATCAAATATAAACTTGAAATCGAAAACAGCTAAAATGAACTATTTTGTTGATATATAAATTTAGTCATGTTGAACGAAATAGAAATAAATGAATTTTATGTAGATTTGAAATAAAAGTATAATATGCTACACGGAATGTATTTTATGCTACATTACGGGCTATTTTTTTAATAGTGTGCATGTCATAATAAGTTCAACTTATAGTATTGATTACTAAAATGTTAGGTTTTTTGAAAAAAAATTGATTATTACATTGGTAGATAAAAAAAAGTATTTATATTTGAGCAGTTTTATATGTTAATTCATCGTCAGATAAGATGTTTTTTGTGAAATGAAGCAATAAAACATTTAGCTTTCAAAGATTCTTAAACCCAAATATTAATCAAAAAAATAAAGCCATGAAAATACTCACACAAAGAATTCTCATTTGTACGGTAATGATTGGTATGTTATTTATTGTACAAGAATCGCAGGCTTCAATTTCAAAAAATTCAACCAAAATTTCTATTAGCATAGATATTTTAAATGTAGATGGAACAAAAATGGGAATCAATCCCGGTGATACAGTTTTTATTGAATCCGGACATCGTAATCATCTTAGATTTTATAATATTCATGGAGATTCATTACATTATGTAGTGTTTATTAACCGCGGTGGATTAGTTGATATTGGTCCAACCACCTTTAATTTTGGACTTCAAGTTTATGATTGTTCATTTTTTAAACTTACCGGAACTGGATTTGACAAGCTAAAATATGGAGTAAAAATAGGTCAAACTCCAGTTGGCTCAAGCGGACTATCACTTGATGGATTAAGCAGTAATTTCGAAATAGACCATCTTGAAATAACTAAATGTGGATTTGCCGGTATTTGTGCTAATCCTAAACCTGATTGTGAAGACAGGCTCAACAGAGGGAATTTTGTTCAACGAAATACCAGCTATCATGATAATTATATACACAGCACATCCGGTGAAGCATTTTACATAGGGCATTCATATTACACAGGTTATACAATCACATGTGATTCGGTTCAAAAGAAGGTTTATCCTCACGAAATACATGGAGTGAAAATTTACAATAATCTTGTTGATAGTGCTGGTTGGGATGGTATTCAGGTGGGTTGTGCTACCGAAGATTGCGAAATATATGGGAACAAAATTTCATATTATGGAGCACAAAATGAGAGAAATCAAAATTTTGGTATTATTTTAGCAGCTGGAACTACCGGAAAATGTTATAACAATTTCATTATTAACGGAACTGGTAATGGAATTAATGTTTTTGGTTTGGGTAATAATTTGATTTATAATAATATAATTATCAATCCGGGGTATGATTTTTCAGGAAAATATAGTACCAGCAATTCTATTGGAATTTTCTGCGATGATAGATCAACTATAGAGGGAAGATCATTCAATTTTTTCAACAATACAATAATATCTCCCAAAGGAGATGGAATTAGATTTTATAGCACTAAATCAAAGAACAACAAAGTATATAATAACATTATATTAAATCCGGGTTCAATTGACAATTACACTGATAAAAATAAAAGCTATGTTTGTTATGATAACACTGTAGACCTCACATTATCAAATAATTATTTTTCAACTAACACTCAATCAATACAAAATATTATGAATGTTGAGGATGTTTATAAATATTGTTTACATTTACCCGTTATTAATAATGGAATTGATATTTCAGAATACAATATAAACACTGATTTTAATGGAAAAGCACGAGTGTTTAATTCTATAATTGATATTGGAGCATTTGAGTACGATAGTGTTATGATTCCTTCTCAAAAGGCAAGTTCCATAAAGGTTTTTTCAAATACTACTCAAGGAAAGTTAATGATTTATAGCACAAAAAGTGAAGTTATAGATAATATAAGTATTTATCAGCTTTCAGGTCAAAGTGTTTTATCACAAACTCCAGAAAATAATGATGTATCAATTGTAAATGTAAAAGATCTTATTTCTAAAGGAATCTATCTTATTTGTGTTTCTACACAAACTGAAAATTACAGAAACAAGATATGCGTTGGCTATTAAGTTTCCAAGAATCATTAAATGAATTAATAATCATCTGTTTTTAACTAATCGCATGAAACAATATTCAACAAAATCAATTTTGATAGTAGATGATAATCCTATGAATCTGTTACTTACGTCAAAAGTGCTAGAAAACAATGGTTATCTTACACGAACCGCTGACGATGGCAAATCCGCTCTGATTGAAATTGAAAAAGAAATTCCATCACTTATTTTGCTTGACGTTATGATGCCTGAAATGGATGGTTTTGAGGCTTGTAGAATAATTAATAAAAATGAAAAGTGGAATGAAATTCCGATTATTTTTTTAACTGCTAACGCTCAAACTGAAAATTTAGTAGAAGGATTTGAAGCCGGAGGAGTAGATTATATAACCAAGCCATTTAAAAGTGAGGAATTGCTGGTTCGTGTAAAAAATCATTTGGAATTAGCTGATTCTAAAAAGATTATTATAGAAATGAATAAGTCACGTGATAAATTGTATTCAATAATTGCTCATGATATACGGTCACCATTATCTGGAATACTACAAACCATCGATGCAATTGATCAAGGATATTTTGATCCTTGCAGCGAAGATTTTAAGGAGCTTATTCATCATCTTAGAATTAGAACAAAAGATACTAGTACTTTGCTCACAAGCCTTTTACAATGGACTAGAATACAGAATGAAAGTATTGTTGTAAAATCGAAGGAAACTAACATAACTTCAATAATAAATAGTTGTATTCAGCTATTGGAAGCTAATGCAACAGATAAAAACATTACAATTATAAATGAAATTGACGGGGACATTGAAGCATGGTGCGAAGAAGTATCAGTCCATACAGTATTTCGAAATATTATTTCAAACGCTGTAAAATTTACTGAACCGAACGGCTTTGTTAATATTAGTGCTTTTAAAAACGATTCAGAAGTTCATGTTTGTATTAAAGATACCGGTGTTGGAATAACACCGGAAATAATTCAAACTATTTTCGAGAAAAATCAACATTATTCAAGTACTGGCACTGCAAATGAACAGGGAACAGGTTTAGGTTTAATGCTCGTTAAGGATTTTGTAAAAATAAATAATGGCAAAATAGATATTGTTAGTAATGGGGGTGCTGGCACAAGTTTTACTGTTATTTTACCTTTAGTCGAAAATTTAGATGGAAGATAAACAATTGAGTATTTTGATTATCGATGATGATCCGATTTACAGAAGACTTTCCGGATCAATATTGAAAGACCGCTTCAATGTATTTACAGCTGAAATGCCGTCTCTTGGTTTCGAGATTCTTAAAAAACAGAAAATTGATTTTGTAATTTGTGATTATCGGTTACCACAAATGAATGGAATTGAGGTTCTGGAGAAATTAAAAAAAGAATTTCCGCACATCGAAACAATTATGATTAGCGATTACAGGGGAAAAAGGATCAAGATTAAGTAAAATAGCTCGTGAACTGAATGTGGGTATTACTACATTGGTAGAATACCTTCATAAGCAGGGTTTTAAAATCTCGACTGATCCAAACACAAAAATTGAGTCCGACATGCATGAGCTTCTTGAGAAGCAATTTCGGAAAGACCATGAAGCCCGGATCGAAGCGGATAAAGTCAATCTTCGCCATCACCGTGTGAAAAATGAAGCGGTATCCATCGATGATATACAATCAGCAAAAAAAGTGGTTGAGGATGTTGATGCCGATGATGATTCCATCATGGTAAAAGACCATAGCCTCCATCATTACAAGGAAGAGAAAAGGACAGAACAAATTATTGCAGCCAGAAAAAGCGAACCTGTAGTTATCGCCCCCAAAAAAGAAGTGGTTGTGGAGGCACCAAAGCCTGAGCCTGCCCCGGTAACCGAAATTGAAAAACCTCAGGTTACAATTATAGGCCAGGTGGACCTGAATAACCTCTCCAAGAGACCAAAACCAACGGAAGAAAAAACAGAGGTTCCTGTCGCTGCCGAAAAAATGGAATCTGTTCCTAAAGTAGAGAAACCTGTTGAAAAACAGATCGTCAGTGAGAAATTGGACGTTAAAGTTCCGGTCAGTGAAAAACCAGTAGCTGAAAAAGCCAAGGTTGAGGCACAACCGATCTCTGAAATAAAAGAAACTGAAAAAATTCCTGAAAAGCAGCCTGTTATTAAACTGCAACATGTTGCAGAAGTCCCATTGGTGGAAGTTAAGCCAAAAGTAGTTTCGGAACCTCCAAAAATTCAGATCGTTACTGAAACTCCAAAGGTAGAGTCCAAACCTGAAATGGTTAGCAACCTGACACAGATTGAAAACAATATCAAGGTCATCGGGAAAATCAACCTGAATCCTACAAAAACAGAGGAAAAGCCGAAAAAGGAGATTATCAAGAAAAAAATCCTTACCCGTAAAGCAACTGAGGAGGTCAAACGGGTTCAACCTGAGAAGGCAAGGCCTGCAAGGATCGAAATTATTAAGCAAAAAGATATTGTTGCCGACCTTACAGATTATTCGGATCTAACTGATGGATCGGAAGAGATCTTCAAACTTGAACGCAAAAAACTTTCGGGCCCAACAGTTATTGGCAAAATCGATCTTCCAATGGAGGAGAAAAAGAAGCCGACCCGTCTTGAAGAACATCAATCGCGTAATAAAAAGAAACGGAAACGTGTCGCAAAAGAGGGCAAGGAGCGAGTAGAGTTGCCGGAAAAGAAACTGGAGAAATCGAAAGATAAACTGGAGAAATCGGACAAGCTCAAGAAAAAGGTTGCACTGGTTGTCAAAAAGAAGGCACCCGTAAAACTTGAAGTTAAGGAAGAGGATGTTCAGAAACAGATCAAGGAAACTTTGGCTCGACTGACCACCAAAGGCCAGAAAACCAGAGGTTCAAAATATCGTCGCGATAAACGTTTGGCATTCAGCGAAAAACTTGCCGAACAAAGTGCCCGTGACGAAATCGACAAGAGTATTATCAAAGTGACCGAATTCGTGTCGGTCAACGAGTTGGCTTCGATGATGGATGTCCCCCCGACAAAAGTTATTGCGACCTGTATGTCGCTCGGACTATTTGTATCGATCAACCAGCGGCTCGATGCCGAAACAATGGCTGTCGTTGCGGATGAATTCGGGTTCAAAGTTGAATTTATCTCTGTCGAAGTACAGGAAGCCATCGTTGAAGAGGAAGATAAGGCATCGGATCTTATTCCACGCCCACCGATTGTTACGGTCATGGGACACGTTGACCATGGAAAAACATCCTTGCTCGACTACATCCGTAAAGCCAACGTAATTGCCGGAGAAGCAGGAGGGATCACACAGCACATTGGTGCATACAATGTTACGCTCGAAGATGGCCGCCATATCACTTTCCTTGATACACCAGGCCATGAGGCGTTTACTGCCATGCGTGCCCGTGGTGCACAGGTTACCGATATTGCCATTATTATAGTGGCAGCTGATGATGACGTGATGCCCCAAACCATTGAGGCGATCAACCATGCAACCGCAGCCGGGGTTCCGATCGTGTTTGCAATCAACAAAGTTGACAAACCTTCGGCCAATCCTGAAAAGATAAAAGAACAATTGGCAAACATGAACTTCCTTGTCGAAGACTGGGGAGGCAAATATCAGTCGCAGGACCTCTCTGCAAAAAGTGGACAGGGTGTTGCCGAACTGCTTGAAAAAGTATTGCTTGAAGCAGATATGCTCGAATTGAAAGCCAACCCGAACAAGCGTGCTGTTGGTTCTGTCATCGAATCGACCCTCGACAAGGGTCGAGGCTATGTCGCAACTGTACTCGTACAAAGCGGTACATTGCGTGTCGGTGACGTAATTCTGGCAGGCCCCCATTTTGGGCACATCAAGGCAATGTTCAACGAACGTAACCAACGTGTGGAGAAGGTTGGCCCTGCTGAACCCGTTTTAATTCTTGGATTGAACGGTGCACCACAAGCCGGCGACAAGTTCAATGTAATGGAGAGCGAGCGTGAAGGGCGTACCATTGCAAATAAACGTGAACAGCTTCAGCGCGAACAGGGTCTACGCACCCAGAAGCACATTACACTTGATGAAATTGGGCGTCGAATCGCCATTGGCAACTTCCAGGAACTCAATATCATTGTGAAAGGTGACGTTGACGGGTCTATCGAAGCATTGTCCGATTCGTTGATCAAACTTTCGGTCGGTGAAATCCAGGTCAATGTGATCCATAAAGCAGTCGGGCAGATTACCGAGTCAGATGTTATGCTGGCATCGGCTTCCAATGCGATTATTGTTGGCTTCCAGGTACGTCCATCCATGGGTGCAAGGAAATTGGCTGAAAAAGAAGGAATTGATATCAGATTGTACTCCATTATTTACGATGCGATCAATGAGGTCAAATCGGCTATGGAAGGGATGTTGGCTCCCGAAATCAAAGAGGAGATCAAAGGTACTGCTGAAATTCTTACCGTATTCAAAATTACCAAAGTGGGAACCATTGCAGGATGTATCGTCAGGGATGGTAAGATTGAACGGAGATCAAAAGTCCGCCTGATCCGTGATGGTATCGTCGTCTTTACAGGAGACCTTGAATCTTTAAAACGTTTCAAGGACGATGTGAAAGATGTTGCCAAAGGCTACGAATGTGGTTTGAACATCCGAGGTTACAACGACCTGATGGAGGGCGACTTTATCGAAGCATTCGAACAGGTAGAAGTTGCAAAAACATTAGATTAGGAATTATTCCACGATAATTTGAAATAGTGGTAATTCATTGATTAATTATGAATTATCACTATTTTTATTTTTTATTAACCAAAATCTCCTACCAATTTCATTTAAGCAAAACGCTTGCTGATTGCAGCGAATGGGTCCTGCGATTTCCAATCGCAGCCTTAGGATTTTCAATTAAGTTTTACTCAGAAGAAAAAGAATCGCGTATTTGCATTTTCTTTTACCTTTAGGTAAAAGAAATTCAGGTTTTCTTATTTTTGTTCTGATATGGATCCGGACAAACTACACCAATTGATAAAATCCCTTCAGAAAGGCGAGAAATTTGCTTTTGAGGCAGTTTACACCGATTTTTTCGGTGTGATCTACCATTTGTCGCTGCAATACCTTCACGATGAGAAAATTGCCGATGAAATTGTCCAGGATTCGTTTATGAAACTTTGGGAAATCAGGGAAACCCTAAACGATCGGTTCAATATCCGTAACTTCCTCTATACCATTACAAAAAATAGTTGCCTCAATTACCTCCGGAACCAGAAAATAGCTTTAAAGCACCAGGAGAACCTCAAATACATGGAGATGCAATTCAATTATGAGGCTTTGGAAAAGATGGGAAGTTATATCGAATTTGAAGAACTTCGATTAAAAATTGACCAGGCGATTGCCTCCCTTCCCGAAGATCTCAGGGAAACTTTTTTGTTGAGCCGTTTCGATGAACTGCAATACAAGGAAATCGCTGAAAAGCTTTCGATTAGCATAAAAACCGTTGAAGCGAGGATGACCAGATCGCTGAAAATCCTACGCCATGAACTGAAAGACTATCTGACGGTTATATACCTGATTACTAATTTGTTTTCATGAAATATGTTGCCAGCCGCCAGCTGCAAATTGCAGTATTACACCAAAAGTTTAACAAAAGCCCATCAACACAAAGGAAATTTAGAAATTATATTTCGAAAAGGTTTATATGTTGGATTAATGAAGTAATTATTATAGATTCAACCCTTAATTAACAATACAGAATATGAAATATTATAAATGCTTGCTTCTTCCAATCATGTTTAAAACAACATTCCTTGTTGCACAAAACCCAATTTCTCCACCCGGTGTATATATTGCCGATCCATCTGCTCATGTTTGGGCTGATGGTAAATTATACCTTTACGGATCAAACGATGAGAGTACAACCTACTATTGTTCATGGACGCACCATGTACTCTCAACTTCCGATTTGAAAACATGGGATCTTATCCGTGATGTATTTTCTTCAAAAGGAGCAAAGGATCAGGTTCCATACAACGACAACTTACTTTATGCCCCTGATTGTCAGTATAGGAATGGCACTTATTATATGTACTACTGTCAACCGGGCAATGATGCTGAAGGTGTAGCCACAAGCAAATCGCCGGTTGGCCCATTTACCAATGGAAAGAAACTTTATACGAAAGGCATCAATGAAATCGACCCTTGTGTCTTTATCGACGATGATGGTCAGGCTTATTACATCTGGGGTCAGTTTACAGCTAAGATGGCTAAGCTCAAACCGAACATGACTGAAATAGACTCTTCAACGATAAAAGACAATATCGTTACCGAGAAAGAGCATTATTTCCATGAAGGGGGATATATGG
>CAIKVR010000095.1 GCA_903830915.1 uncultured Bacteroidales bacterium | reverse complement strand
ATGTCAAGGATTCCTCGCAACAAGCAACTTACAAAACATTGCGACCAAATGAACATTTTTTCGGCCTGGGAGAAAAAGGAGGTAGTTTGGATCGTCGGGGTAAAAGGTTCAAAATGTGGAACAGTGATAAACCTTGTTATGCAACCGATGAAGATCCCTTATATAAAAGCATTCCGTTTTTCATGAGCAACTACGGTTATGGTATTTTCTTTGACAATACATATAAAACAGTATTTGATTTTGGGAACACTTCCAACGAGTATTATTCTTTTTCTGCCCCGGGAGGTGAAATGGTTTTTTATTTTATCTTTGGACCGTCGTACAAACAAATTATTGAGCGATATACACAATTAACAGGAAAGCCCATCATGCCTCCCGAATGGGCTTTAGGGTTTTCTCAATGTCGTGGAACTTACACAAATGAAAAACTAACCCGTAATATTGCCTCTGAGTTTCGTAAACGTCAGATTCCTTGCGATATTATTTATCAGGACATTGGATGGACTGAACATTTACAGGATTTTGAGTGGAGTAAAAATAAATATGAAAATCCTCGAAAAATGGTGGACGAATTGATTGACAAAGGTTTCAAAATGATTGTTTCACAAGATCCAGTTATTTCTCAAAGAAACAGGAAACAATGGTCTGAAGCGGATTCGTTAGGCTTCTTTGTCAAAGATATACGTAACGGTAAAAGTTACGATATGCCATGGCCTTGGGGAGGGAATTGTGGTGTAGTGGATTTCACAAACCCAAAAGTTGCCGATTGGTGGGGTTGCAATCAACAAAAAGTACTGAATGATGGTGTACGTGGTTTCTGGTCTGATATGGGTGAGCCGGCATGGAGCAACGAAGAAGATGTAGATAGGCTAAAAATGAAACATCACGCTGGAATGCACGAAGAAATACACAATGTATACGGATTTACATGGGATAAAGTGATTAAAGAACAATTTGAAAAAAGAAATCCGGATAAAAGAATTTTCCAAATGACACGTTCTGCTTATGCTGGTATGCAACGCTATACATTCGCATGGTCTGGCGATTCGGGCAATGGAAACGATGTTTCGAATGGTTGGAATTTATTAGCCGCACAAGTGTCTTTGGCTCAATCGGCAGGCATGGGTCTAATACCATTCTGGACAACCGACATTTCAGGTTATTGTGGTGATATTAAAGATCGTGAGACAATGGCTGAATTATATATTCGCTGGATGCAATTCGGCGTTTTCAATCCATTGAGCAGGGCTCACCACGAGGGAAATAATGCTGCAGAACCTTGGACTTTTGGCTTAGACGCAGAACAAATATGTCGCGAGGCTATTAGCTTAAAATATAAACTTCATTCATACTTCTACACGTATGCTCGTGAAGCTTTTGATACCGGTTTACCTTTAATTCGTGCCATGTTGCTCGAATATCCCGATGACCCTGAAATATTTAAACTCAATGACCAATTTTTACTTGGAAAAGAGCTACTTGTTGCACCTGTAGTACAAAAATCTGCCACTACAAGGCAAATTTATTTACCTACTGGCCAATGGATTGATTACAACGATGGTAAATCAGTATATAAAGGAAATCAATGGATAAATTATCCTGTAACACTAAATACAATTCCCATTTTTGTAAAATGTGGTTCAATAATCCCCGAAATGCCGGTGCAACAATACATTGGCGAGAAAAAAAATGCTCCTGTCTGGTTCAACATTTTCCCAGCTTCGGAAGGGCTTACAGCCACATTTACTTGTTACGAAGATGATGGAGAAACAAATGCGTACAAGAATGATGTGTATGCTAAAACAACTGTGAAATGTACTACATTAAGAGATGGATATAAAATTAATCTCGAAACGAAAAACGAAAACGGTTGGGAAAAGAGGGAGAATAAAAATCAGGGCATTAAAATAAAATTAGACAAACCTCCAATAAATATAACGCTTAACGGAACACAAGTTAAAATTACAAATATCAACAAATTGGATAAAAGCTGGTATGAAAATTCAACAGAAGCTGTATGGTCGTGGGATAAAAAAAACAATACATGTTGGTTGAAATTTAACGATAGCGATTTAAAATTAGAAATAAGTATT
>CAIKVR010000094.1 GCA_903830915.1 uncultured Bacteroidales bacterium | reverse complement strand
TTCCATCACCACTTTTACCGGTTTGATTGACTTTGATAAGTGTTTCTACTGCCAGTTCTTTTTTCTCGTCGGTAACTACCAACGTAATCATTCGTTTGGATTTCAAACGGGGCATCTCTATAATGAGTTCTTGTTGATCTTCGTCCAGTCCGGTAGCTTTTTCAAAACCACCTTTTCCTTTCCCGCGTCCCAATACAGGCATAGCCGTGAACGAGGGCAAGCCCACATCCGAAAGAGCTAACTTGGTTTCGACCATTTTGTCGATGCGTATCATTGCTAATATTAGTTTCATAATCTTCTTTTTTTAGTTAGTTCGATGATATTTGCTTCGCGATATTATTCCCTTCGGTCATGATACGAGCCTCGCTGATATGAATTCAGAGTCAATCGTAGATTAATATCAATTAAATAATATCTATTAATATCAGCCGAAGGCTTATATCTTAATATCACACGAAGTGTTATTAGTCTTTCTTCCCGCTCGAAATGGTGTAGCTTTCTTCTACCGGAGTAACGAAGATTTTACCGTCACCAAACTGCCCTTTATCACCTGAACGGGCTGCCATCATAATGGTCTCGATTACGAAATCTTTATCTTTTTCAGGAATAACCATCATTAGCAAGTCTTTTGGAAGCTCATCGTACGTTACATTTCCTACTTTAATACCACGTTGTTTACCGCGACCGAATACGGCCAGTTTTGTAATAGCCGGAAAGCCTGCATCGAATAATGATTTCATGACTGCACTTGATTTCTCCGGACGAACAATTGCTCTTAATAAATACATAATGTTTAATTTTAATGACCCACCTCTCCCCAACCCTCTCCAAAGGAGAGGGAGGCAGAGATATATAGAGGGTGTTGTTATTTTAAGTGATTTATTTCTACTTCAAACTTCATTGAAGTTAATTCTTCACACACTCCCTCTCCTTTGGAGAGGGCTGGGGTGAGGTAATTAGTTCATAATTCCAAATCCAACCAATAATTCTTCCAATGCTGACATTTCTAATGGTTTAGGTATAACGTGCATGGTGTTATCATTGATTTTCTTGGCTAAAGCGCGGTATTCGTCAGCTTGTTGGTGCTCAGGAGCGTGGTCGATAACTGTTTTGCGGTTAATTTCAGCATGTTGAACCATGTTGTCGCGCGGTACGAAGTGAATCATTTGAGTTCCCAACTGACGGGCAAATTCTTCAATCATATTGGCTTCGTTGTCTACCTTACGTGAGTTACAAATTAAACCACCTAAACGAACTGTTCCAACTTTACCAAATTTGGAGATAGATTTACAAATGTTGTTGGCAGCATACATAGCCATCATTTCGCCTGATACAACGATATAAACTTCTTCGGCTTTACCATCGCGGATTGGCATCGCAAATCCACCACAAACCACGTCACCCAATACGTCGTAGAACACATAGTCCAATGCTTTGTCATCGTCATAAGCACCCAATTGCTCCAACAGGTTGATAGAAGTAATGATGCCACGTCCGGCACATCCTACACCAGGCTCAGGACCACCTGATTCAACGCAACTTGTAGCTTTAAAGCCCGGTTTCAATACATCATCCAAGTCGATGTCTTCACCTTCGTCGCGCAGGGTGTCCAATACTGTTTTCTGTGCCAAACCATGTAGAAGTAAACGGGTAGAGTCTGCTTTAGGGTCGCAACCCACTACCATTACTTTTTTTCCCATTTCAGCCAAACCGGCTACTGTGTTTTGAGTGGTTGTGCTTTTGCCGATACCACCTTTTCCGTAAATTGCAATCTTTCTCATCTTTTTTATACTTTAAAATGAATAATCTGTTTATGAATTAAATTTTAAATCTGACAAGCATTATTCATTTATCGTGCCATTAACTTTCTATAACTATTTTACTCAGTTTCAAGTCATGCTAACACATTGATAAAGAAAGAACTAAAAATTAAATTTTTAAGAAGTTGAAAGTAATTTGTAGTGAATAGGTCTTTATGTGAAAGAGGCTAAATCCTACAATAATGTAGGGGTTTATCCTTAAAAGGTAGGAAAATGTATATCGGTTTGAGCTGTTTTTTCTGTGATATTTTGTGTGAAACAACAATAATTTGGGGTGTAGTTTTCCTTGAATATATCAGCCGGTTTACATTCATTTATCACAGTTCCATTTTTCAATACAATAACCGACGTAGCCAAATGAAAAACTTCCTGCAGGTCATGACTTACCATAATTGTAACTGTGTTTAGCAACTCATGTGCTTTGCGTATTTCGTGTTGAAGTGCCAGCCGCATCTCAAAATCGAGTGCTGAAAGTGGTTCGTCAAGCAACAACACATTGGGTTTTGCAGCCAATGCCCGTGCCAAGGCCACACGCTGCTTTTGTCCACCAGAGAGCTTCTCCGGATACTGATTCTTTAATATCTCCAAATCAAAAAGTAACAACAGATTATCCACTTCTTCTTTGTTCTTTTCCTTTTGACCAAAGCTGATGTTTTTTTCAACAGTCATGTTTGGGAACAGCGTATAATCCTGAAACATATAACCTACATTCCGTTGTTGCGGAGGCAGGTTTATTTTCTTTTCAGAGTCAAACCACACCGTATCGTTAAACACAATACGTCCTTTGTCAGGCTTTGTCAGTCCGGCAAGTATGCGTAAAAGCGTGGTTTTTCCTGCACCCGAATGACCAAAAAGACAGAGTAATTCATTTTCCTGAATTTCCGAACAAACTTGTAAGTTCGTATTGCCTTCGGCTGAGAGCATGGTTTTTTGTATATCAATTTTCAACATATTAAAAGAATATTTTCTTCTTGCCATTCATGCTGTAAATGAGCGTAAGAATTAGTAGGGATATTATAAAAAGAATAAACGAATACTGATTTGCCGTGTGATAATTCATTGCTTGTACCTCATCGTAAATAGCAATGGAAGCTACGCGTGTTTCACCCGGCATATTGCCACCTACCATAATTACAACTCCAAATTCACCAATGCAATGCGCAAATGTCATGGCAGCAGCGGTAATAATTGACGGAATCATATTCGGCACCAGCACCCAAATAAAGGTCGTGAATTCAGATTTTCCCAATGTATAAGCTGTTTCTCTGAAACTTTTAGGAATACTGGTTAATCCGTTTTGCAAAGGTTGAATCATAAACGGCAAACTGAAAATAACGCTGGCAATCAGCACGCCATTGAAACTGAATGCCAACCGTGTATTGAAATGCTCTGCCAAAAATCTTCCGGGTGCATTTTGAGGACTATACGCCAGCAGCATATAAAAACCCAATACCGTTGGTGGCAAAACCATGGGCATACTAATCAATGCTTCCACCAGGGGTTTCAACCAAAACTTCTTATAAGCCAGCCAGTAAGCTATTGGAAAACCGATAATAAATAAAATAAGGGTTGTCCAACCAGCTAATCTGCCGGTAAGCAAAAGTGTATTGATAAAGTCCTGATTCTCCATATTCATTTACTATTATTTCATTTACTATTTACGATTTATCCACCTTTTCCAAAGTTCTACAACTTTGGAAAAGTCACTAACTACAACCTTTATTCAATTATGCATTATCAATTATCAATTATGCATTGTCTTATATCCCCATTTTTCCCAAATTGGCTTTGTAGCAGGCGAAAGGACAAACTTCCTGAATTTTGCAGCTTCTGTATTTAAAACCTGAGTTTTAATTAATACACATGCCTGCTCGATGGGTGAATATAATCTGGAATCGACAATGTAGTACTTGCCATTTCCTGCCATGTCAGGCGCAAGTGCCAGCGAAAGCGCTATAAATCCAATCTCCGCGTTACCTGTAAATGCAAATTGAGCAGTTTGGGCTATGTTTTCTCCAATAACCAGCTTTGATTTTAAAGAGTCATACAATTTCAGTGATTTCAGCAATTCAATCGATCGTGTTCCGTACGTTGCTGTTTCGGGATTTGCTACTGCTATTTTCTTTACCGACGTGCTTTTAAGAGCTTCAAGTCCCAGTTTATCAAGGTCTAAGGATGTGCTGTAAATAACCAGTTTACCAAATGCGTAAGTGGAAATAGCACCGGTTGTAAGTCCCTTTTCTTTTAATTTCACCGGAAATTCATTATCGGCAGCCATAAAAAAATCGAACGATGCACCATTGCTTATTTGTTGTACCAAGGTACCTGATGCACCAAAGGTCAGATTTACAATTGCTTTTTTATTTTGCTTTAGGTAAGCCGTTTTAATTTCTTCCAACACGTATTTGAGGTTGGCTGCAGCAGCTACATTTACTTTTTGAGCTGAAGTGGTTATTGCAATGAGTAATATTGCCAGAGAAATGATTATTCGTTTCATATAATTATTGTTTTAAAGGGTTTATAAAAATTTCGGTTTTACAGTAAACATAACATAAGCCCATTGTGGTGTCCGAATGCTTGGCGCAACCGTTATTGAATTCATCATATCTTTGGAAATAAGGGTGTTATTATTCGTGAAATACATTGACCATCCTCCTTGAACTGTTGTACATGTGTTTAATTTGTAATTCACGATCAAATCAATTTCCGAACCCAGGTCTTTGCCAAATTCAATTCCTTTTTTGTTTTTACCTGCATATTCAGAATTAAAAATATGATATGTCCCGGCCAAACTCAAATCTTTCGAAATCTTTCCTGTTATTCCACCATAATAATCCAGCAAACCCTGTGTTAATGGAACTTTCCAATACTCCATCGAGCCATTAAAACTATGGTCTGTTCCGTATAATTTTTTAAAATTGGATTGAATTCCATCGGTTGAATTATTATCTCCCGAAATGTAATCAGTCCCTACATTGACTGAAAGGAAATCTATAATTTTATACTCAGCCTTTATGGCAAGCATTTTCCCATTCAATTTTGAACCGCTACTGTTGTTTCCAGCCTGGAAATAAGCGGTTGCCAATCCACTTACAGGAATTTCAGCATCTGAAAATTTCAAATTACCACCAAACGTGTAAGCATGATACATGTTTATTTTCAGATAATTCACGCCATTTTTTGTACCAATTGTATCCTGCACACCTTCATCAACGCCTATCAAACTGAGATTCAATCCTTTCACAATGTCTTTTGTCAGCCATAAATATCCCAAAAAGCGATAATTCGAACCTGGTTTATACAATGTTTCAGACGAAAGAATGGAATTGTTGTTATAAGCAAAACCCAAGTGTCCCTGAAAGTCATTCACACAAAACTTAAACAAGGCTGCATCATGCGAAGTACCCGTGTTACTCCAGTCGCTACCCGAAAACAAACGATTGTCATCATATTTCAACACCTGACGACCAATTTTGAGTGAACCGCCGGGCATTAATAACATTTCTGCCCATGCTTCGAAAATGCCTGTTGTGGCATCGCTCTAAGCATTTGGATTTTGTCCGAAAGTTCGGGAATCCTGAATGGTGATTTGAGAACTTAGTAATCCGCTTGTAAACGTTGCTCCCAATCTGGTGCGCTGAATGGCCGAAATTCCTAGGTCATTTGTTGTAAGCAATGGCTTGGAAACACCATCTCGATCTTCAATCCTAGGACGTATTTCACCGTCAATAACTACAGTTTGTGCCTTCGGGAATTGTGGCGCCAATATTGCAGCCAGTAATACAATCTTTATAAAATTCTTTTTCATACCAATTAATTTTGCACGATTTACGATTGTCTTAAATCGTAAATTGTAAATGAATAAATAGTAAATAGCATTGTCGTTATAAACTAAAAAGAACAACGCTGAGTAATTTTTTAGCGATATTCCTAAACGAGAATATCGCTATCCTAAAAAAAACAGCTTTCTAATTCGCTGTTACTTTGTGCCAGAAACTGAATCAAATCGGAAACCTTCTTATCGTAGGTTCGGATAAGTTTCATTCCGTACGAACTGATTTTACAACCTCCACCGTCTTTGCCACCTTTTTGCCTGATAACTATTGGAATAGGTGATAAATGATTCATTTTATCCAATATGTGCCAGGCGTGCTGGTACGACATTTTCAGGTTTTTAGCTGCTGCATGTATCGACCCATCAACGACAACTTGTTTTAAAAGTCGGATTTGAGCATTGCCAAGAAACAGTTCACCATCGCGATAGAATGAAAGTTCAGCGGCCATATTAAAAGCTTGATGATTCAGCATAGTCACAAATATTATTTGTAATCGAATTTGAATTCACTTTTGTGCACCAAAATGAATCTGAATTCGGAAACGATATTTCAATTGCTGTGCCAATGTTTTAAATTGCTGTTTTATAGTTGCTTGTATTTTGTGTTAGTTAATTTGACTAGACAAAAAGTTACTAAAAAGAAGACATATTAACCTGAGTTCGGGATAACAAGTGGTTAATAAGTTGAGATTTCTGGGCATAAGTTTTCAATCAGACAAAAACTGTCTTTTGTCTGAACTATAATTTACAATCTGAATGTTGTTTATTGGAATAAAG
>CAIKVR010000093.1 GCA_903830915.1 uncultured Bacteroidales bacterium | reverse complement strand
GTACCAGGACACCCGCCACAACATAGGTTTTACAATATTGGACGCTTTTGCTAAGGCGTCCAATGTTTTTTTTAGCGAAAATCGCTACGGTGCAACTTGCGTAGTGAAGTTGAAAGGCCGTACGCTGGTTTTGCTCAAGCCATCCACCTTTATGAACCTGAGTGGAAATGCTCTGCGTTACTGGATGCAAAAGGAAAAAATTGAGATTGAAAATGTGTTAGTGGTAGTTGATGATATTGCGCTGCCATTCGGAACGCTTCGGTTGAAGCCACAAGGTTCTGATGCCGGACACAATGGCATGAAAAATATTCAGGAAATACTTGGTCACACGAATTATGCCCGACTGCGTTTTGGGATAGGAAACGATTTTGCCAAAGGTCGTCAGGTGGAATATGTTTTAGGCAAATGGACTGCAGAACAAGCTGCTTCAATACCTGAACGTGCTGAACGCTGTACTGAAATAATCCAGAGTTTTTGTCTGGCAGGAATGCAATTGACAATGACACAGTTTAACGGCAAATGAAAACTGAGGTTCGAATTGATAAATGGTTGTGGGCAGTACGACTTTTTAAAACCCGCACACTAGCTGCCGAAGCCTGTAAAAAAGGAAAAGTAATTATCCAGAATATACAGGTTAAACCCTCGCGAAATATAAAAGTTGGCGATGTGATTTACATCAAAAGAAACCCTATTTTGTTTTCTTTCAAAGTATTGGCATTATCCGAAAACCGCATGAATGCTAAACTGGTTGCAGGTTTTATGGAAAATGTAACCACTCCAGACCAACTTGAATTAATTGAATTAGGCAAACTTGCAGGACAAACCGGACGTGACCGTGGTACCGGACGACCAACAAAAAAAGAACGTCGCGAACTGGATGATTTTATCGAACCAACTTTTATGGACGAAGACTATTTTTCTAATGATGATTGATAATTTGTGTTTTATGATTGGTTACATAGATTTGGCAACAATAATTTAAAGGCATCAAAAAAACAGTCAAATGAATTCTACAGATTTACAAAACAGGACAAAAAAATTTGCATTGGAAGTAATTAAGTTAGCAGGAAAGCTCCCAAATAATCGTGTTGGATGGACTTTTAGCGATCAAATTATTCGCTCATCTTCGTCAGTAGCTGCAAACTACAGAGCAACATGTAGAGCAAAAAGTGACAAAGATTTTATTTTTAAGCTGGAAATCGTAATTGAAGAAACTGATGAAACTTGTTTTTGGCTTGAAATGATAACAGAATCTGATATTATTGATTCCAAAACTGAAATAGACATTTTACACAAAGAAGGAAATGAATTGTTATCAATTTTTGTGGCATCTGTCAAAAAGGTGAAATCCCGATTAAATAATAACACCCAATCCTAAATCAAAAATCAGCATTCATAATTTATAATGTTCATAGCCCACAAACTAAAGAAGGAAAATATCTGCGAATATCTGCTCTATATGTGGCAGATAGAAGATTTGATACGTGCATTTCAACTTGATATTGACGCATTGAACGAACGTATAATCAAATCTTATCCGGTGTCAGATGACGACCGTAAAAGTTTGTTCGGTTGGTATGATAGCCTGATTGAAATGATGCGACTGGAAAATGTTCATAAAGATGGACATTTGCAACTGAACAAGAACATTATTATTGAACTGGATGAATTACACGGACTTTTGTTGAAATCGGGACAAGATGCAGGCTATAACAGTAAATTTTATCATGTGTTGCCTTTTATCAGCCAACTTCGTAATCAAAACAAATCTGATTTATCAGATATTGAATTGTGTTTCAATTTTCAATATGGCATCATGCTTTTGCGAATGAAAAAAGCTGAAATTACTCCTGAAACACTTCAGGCGCAAACCGAAATCAGTAAATTTATGGTGTTATTGTCAAAAAATTACAATTTATACAAGTCGGGCGAACTGGATTTTGATGAATAATAATTTTCTCAAAATGCAGATTATTGCTAATTTTTATTTATTTTTGAGGGTTTAAATTTTCAACTAAAAAACAATATTATGAAAGGTATCGTATTAGCCGGAGGTTCCGGAACGCGTTTATATCCGGTAACAAAAAGTATTTCGAAACAAATCATTCCGGTTTACGACAAACCCATGATTTACTATCCTTTATCGGTACTTATGCTTGCCGGAATCAAAGAAATTCTGATTATTTCAACACCGCAGGATATTCATTTGTATGAAAATTTGCTCGGAAATGGTGATGATTTAGGCATCAAGCTGGTTTATGCTATTCAACCTTCTCCCGATGGCCTGGCGCAGGCATTTATTATTGGTGAGGATTTTATTGGTGATGATAGCGTTTGTATGGTATTGGGAGACAATATTTTCTATGGTTTTGACTTTTCACGTACGTTACGCGAAGCTGCTCAATTGGAAGATGGTGCTGTAGTTTTCGGATATTATGTAAATGATCCTGAACGCTATGGAGTTGCAGAGTTTGATTCAAATGGTAAAGTTTTAAGTTTGGAAGAAAAGCCTTTGCAACCAAAATCAAACTACGCAGTAACCGGTTTATATTTTTACAGCAATGACGTTATTAAGAAATCAATTGGTCTGAAACCATCGAAACGTGGCGAGTTGGAGATTACCGACCTCAACCGTTTGTACCTTGAAGAAGAACGTCTTAGCCTAAAAATGATGGGACGAGGAATGGCTTGGCTTGATACGGGAACACACGATAGTTTGCTTGAAGCATCTAACTTTATTGCAACGATTGAAAACCGTCAGGGGTTGAAAATTGCCTGTCTGGAAGAAATTGCTTTTCGTAACGGATACATTAACAAGGAACAATTGCTCAAACTGGCTGAACCACTCAAGAAAAACCATTATGGTCAGTACCTGATAAAAATTGCAAGCGAAAAATGACCCCTAACCCCTAAAGGGGAACAAGACGCAGTCATTAAAAATATTGAATATAAAATCAAAACGAACTTAATTCCCCTTTAGGGGCTAGGTGTAATAATAAACAATGGAAATAATTAAAACTCCCATACCAGATTTATTAATCATTAAACCTCGTGTATTTGGAGATCCACGAGGCTTTTTCTGCGAAACATATAACGAAAAAACGTATCTGGAAGCAGGCATTGACTTGCGTTTTTGTCAGGATAATCAATCGAAATCAACTTATGGTGTAATACGTGGATTGCATTACCAATTGAATCCACTTAGTCAGTCCAAACTTGTTTCCGCTGCAGTTGGAAGTGTTTGGGATGTGGCTGTAGATCTCCGTAAAAACTCGCCCACTTTCGGGCAATGGTTTGGCGTTGAACTAACTGAAGAAAACCATCTACAATTTCTGATTCCACAAGGTTTTGCACATGGTTTCTCAGTATTGAGCGAAACAGCTTTGTTTACTTATAAGTGCGACAATTTTTACAGTCCAACCCTTGAAAGAGGTATCATGTACAATGACTCGGATTTGGCGATAGACTGGAAAATTCCGGCTGACAAAGCCATTATTTCCGAGAAAGACACTAAACATCCATTGTTCAAGGACGCAGACAAGAATTTTTAAATAATGAAAACTATATTAATCACCGGCAGTAAAGGCCAACTTGGCAACGAAATGCAACAAGCTGCAGTTCGTTATCCACAATTCAACTATATATTTACCGATGTTGATGAACTGGATATTTGCGACAAAACAGCATTAGATGCTTTTGTAAAAGCCAATTCTGTAAATTTCATAGTCAATTGTGCGGCTTACACAGCTGTTGACAAAGCTGAAGACGATGTTAAACTTTGCTATAAAATCAATTCTGATGCAGTTCGAAACATAGGCGAAGTGGCCGATTCAAATGGCATTAAAGTAGTTCATGTTTCAACAGATTATGTATTTGATGGAACAAATCATATTCCGTACACCGAAATTCAGGAAGTTAGTCCGGCAACAGTTTACGGAAAATCAAAGTTTGCCGGAGAACTTGCATTGCTGGAAAGTTGTAAAGATTCGGTAATTATCCGTACAGCATGGCTTTATTCATCGTTTGGAAATAATTTTGTGAAAACGATGATGAAACTCGGTTCAGAAAGAGATACGCTGAATGTGGTTTTTGACCAGGTTGGCTCACCGACTTACGCAGCTGATCTTGCAGAAGCGATTATGAAAGTTGTTTCAGCAGAAAATTTCGTTGCAGGAATTTATCATTTTTCGGATGAAGGTGTGTGCAGTTGGTACGATTTCACGAAAACCATTCATAAAATTGCCGGAATTAGCTGTAACGTACAACCTATTGAAAGTAAAGATTTTCCTGCCCGAACACCACGCCCACATTACAGTGTGCTGAATAAGGCAAAAATTAAATCAACTTATGGGATCACCATTCCGCACTGGGAAGAGAGTTTAGAGAAGTGTATTAAGATTTTACAATAAAAAAAGGCTCAATTCGAGCCTTTTTTTATCTTTTGTCCCCTGGTTTTAGGTTTCTTATATTTAATTTTCATCGATTCTGCTCTACGGACTTTCATGTTTACTTTTTGGTTTTTGGCACTTTTTTCATGAAAAGCCTCACCGCCTTCTTCCTTATTTGGAATCTTCACCAGGGTATTTTTCATGGCTACTTTTGGCAGTTCGTCCAAGGTAAGTTCGGTTGAAACAATCACTTCTTCAGGCATTTTCATCAATGGAATTTTTTGACCCTTAACTCTTCAATAGCTTTGCGATATTCTGCATCCGCTTTGGTGATAAATGCCAGCGCAACCCCTTTTTTATCAGCACGACCTGTACGTCCGATTCGGTGCATATAACTTTCAGGAACTTCCGGCATATCGAAATTCACAACGTGTGTTACGTCGTCGAAATCAAGTCCACGAGCAACCAAATCTGTTGCTACTAACATTCTCAGTTTATCCGCATTAAACGAACGAAAAGCTTCCAACCTGAAATTCTGAGATTTATTAGAGTGAATAACTCCAATTTCCTCAGGGAAAAGAGGTTCCAGACGTTCATAAACATCATCAGCCATTTTCTTGGTCGAAGCAAAAAGCAATACTTTTGAAAAATCCGGATTCGTTCTCAGAAAGAATTCCACGAGATTTATTTTAGTGTTAAAATTCGGTACTTTTATTCCGGCTTGTTTAATATTCTCGAGCGGTGTTCCGGTTCGGGCAGCTTCAATTTCGAGCGGATCAATAAAGAAATCAGCAATAAAATCTTTCAGCTCGTCTGTAATTGTTGCCGAAAACATTAGGTTATGGCGTTTGGTTGGCAGTAAATCAATCACCCGAATAAGTTGTGGACGAAAACCGAGGTTCAACATTTCGTCTACTTCATCGATAATAAATCGTTTAACCGACTTCAGTTTCAACGTTCCGTTCAACGCAAAGTCCAGCAATCGTCCCGGGGTGGCAACCAATACATCTAAACCGGCAGTAATCAATGGCGTTTGTTGAATCATATTTACCCCACCATACACTCCGGCCACACGAACATTCATGTATTTTGTCAGCTTTTCAACCTGTTCAACCACCTGCAAAACCAATTCACGGGTTGGAACAACAACCAAAATTGTGGGACTTTTTTCCTTTGTATATTTCCACTGACGAAGTGTTGGAAGTAAAAATGCAATCGTTTTTCCTGTTCCTGTTTGAGCAATTCCCACCATATCGCGACCAGACATGATAACCGGAAAAGCTTTTTCCTGAATGGTGGTTGGTTCAAAAATTCCTAAATCATCAAGGGCATTGAGTAGCGGAGGGTTGATATTAAAATCGGCGAAGGTCATACATTTATTTGTTTAAAGCGCTGCAAAGATACTCATTATCCACCAATAAACTGATAGCTGACACTATCCACCACTCAATTAATCAGGGAGCAAGTCGGGAAATTGTCCAATCGCCTGATTCTTTTATAAAAAGTAACCGGTCATGAAGCCGATTAGCCCTACCCTGCCAAAACTCAATGGCATGTGGTTTTACTGCATACCCACCCCAGTGAGGAGGTTTAGGAACTTCATTCCCGAATTTTTGCTGATAATACTGAAACTGTTTCTCCAAAAAATCGGCCGAATGAATAACCATGCTTTGTGGCGAAGTCCACGCTCCAAGCTGACTGTCAAGTGGTCGGGATTCAAAATAAGAATTCGATAATACTTCACTGATTTTCTCCACCTTACCTTCAATTCTAACCTGCCGTTCTAAGGCCGGCCAGAAAAAAACAAGTGAAACACGATTATTCTGTGCTATTTGTTGCGCTTTATGACCTTCGTAATTTGTATAAAAAACAAAACTTTCGTGAGTAAATTCTTTAAGTAATACTACCCTGGAATGAGGTTGTAATTGATCATCAACCGTCGAAAGCACCATAGCTGTTGGCTCAAGCTGTTCACTTTCAATAGCTTCCTGCAACCATTTTTCAAACTGCTCAAAAGGGTTTTTCAACACTGATTTTTCATCAAGTGTTGAAAAAAGGTATTGTTTACGAATATCACGAAGCATAAATTCATTTACTATTTAGTCATTTACTACTAACAAAACAAAATTGTCAGGATTTGGTTTAAAATCCGAACCATTTCCTTTGTTTTTTCTAACAATAAAGTTGTTTTTTTGTCGAAAAGTAACAGCTTTAAATCCACAGAAAAAAGTTTTATTTTGTTCATATCTTTTCTTAATATTCATACAAGAAGAAAAAAGAAAAAACTAATTTTGTGAGCAAATTTCAAACCCAATAATTTGTAATGAAAGAAATGCTGCAAGCGCGCCATATTGGTATTTCAGCGCAAGACGAAGCCTCTATGCTTCAAACAGTTGGAGTTTCCACACTCGACGAACTGATTAACCAGACTATCCCTTCCACCATCCGTTTACAAATCCCGATTGAACTGCCCGAGCCACTCACCGAGCGACAATATGCAGAACATATTTCGGAAATTGCTTCCAAAAACAAACTTTTCACATCCTATATCGGACAAGGATGGTATGACTGCATTACGCCGGCCGTAATTCAACGCAATATATTTGAAAACCCATCCTGGTATACTTCCTACACGCCTTATCAGGCCGAAATTTCACAAGGACGCCTGGAAGCACTGCTGAATTTCCAGACTGCGGTTTGCGATTTTACGGCTATGCCCCTTGCGAATGCCTCTTTACTCGACGAAGCCACAGCCGGTGCAGAAGCCGCAACCATGATGCTCAACCTTCGCAGTCGGGAACAGGTAAAAAACGAAGCCAATATCCTGCTGGTTGACAGTGCAGTTTTTCCACAAACCATTGCCGTATTAAAAACCCGTGCAGAAGCTCAGGGAATAAAACTGGAAATTGGGAATTGGGAAAGTTGGATATTAACCGACAAACACTTCGGAGTAATTATTCAGTATCCGAATGCCAACGGAAATGTGGAAGATTATTCTGAATTAGTAAACGAAGCCCATACTGTAGGTACCAAAGTGGCTGTGGCTGCCGACATTCTGAGTCTGGCACTGCTCACTCCTCCGGGAGAATGGGGTGCTGACATTGTGTTTGGTTCCACCCAGCGCTGGGGAATACCTATGGGTTTTGGCGGTCCGTCAGCTGCTTACTTTGCTACCCGCGATGAGTTTAAGCGCGATATGCCGGGACGTATAATCGGTATCAGCAAGGATGCAAATGGAAAAACTGCCCTTCGCATGGCGCTACAAACCCGCGAACAACACATTAAACGCGAAAAAGCAACTTCGAATATCTGTACCGCCCAGGCCTTGCTGGCTTCGATGGCGGGTATGTACACGGTTTATCACGGTGCCGAAGGTATTAAAGACATTGCTCAACGCATTCATTCTATTGCTACCTATATCAACGAAATACTTCCGGTATATGGTTATATGCAGGAAAATGACAATTTCTTCGACACGCTGAGAATCACTTTGCCGGAAAGTATAAACATTGAAACACTAAAAGAAATTGCGTTAGAATACGAAGTAAACTTCCGTTATTTCGAAAGTGGTGAAATTGGTATCAGCTTCGACGAAACAACCGACATCAACAATGTAAATACGCTGATTGAAATTCTGGCAACAGCCGATGGAAATTCACCGGTTTTTGCGGAGGAGGAAGAGTTGGAGGGCTTGACTTCTCTAGATGAAAATCTGGAACGCAAGTCTACTTACCTCACTCACCCTGTTTTCAACAGCTATCACAGCGAAACAGAGATGATGCGCTACATCAAAAAACTGGAACGCCGTGATATTTCGCTGACTCACTCCATGATTTCACTGGGTTCGTGCACCATGAAACTGAACGCTGCCTCCGAAATGCTGCCCATGAGCAAACCGGAACTAGGTGGTATTCACCCGCTTGCTCCGGCCGATCAAACCGAAGGCTACAACGAAATGATAGCGCAACTGGAACAATATTTATCAGCCATAACAGGATTTGCGGCTTGCAGTCTCCAACCCAATTCGGGTGCTGCGGGCGAATATGCGGGGCTGATGACCATTCGCGAATACTTCAAATCGAAAGGCGAAACTCAACGCAATACCTTATTAATACCTGCATCGGCACACGGAACCAATCCTGCAAGTGCTGCTCAGGCCGGTTTCAATATCGTGGTGGTGAAATGCGACGAGGGCGGAAACACCGACTGGAATGAATGGAAAGAAAAAGCCGAAGCCTGCAAAGACACACTGGCAGGCTGTATGATAACCTATCCTTCCACCCACGGAATTTTCGAAGAACATATCAAAAACATGTGCGAGGCAATTCATGCCAACGGTGGTCAGGTGTATCTGGATGGTGCCAACATGAACGCTCAGGTAGGATTGACTAACCCGGGAACAATTGGTGCCGATGTTTGTCACCTGAACCTGCACAAAACTTTTGCCATTCCTCACGGCGGCGGCGGTCCGGGTGTGGGACCTATTTGTGTGGCAGCTCATTTAGCTCCATTTTTACCAAGTAAGACTTTTGGACAAAACACGGTTTCGGCTGCACCTTATGGAAGCGCCAGCGTTACAGTCATTACCTACGGCTATATCCGCATGATGGGCGAAGCAGGTCTGACACAATCGACACGAATTGCGATTCTGAATGCCAATTACCTGGCTGCTAAACTGAAAGACAGTTACGGAGTGCTTTACACCGGCGAAAAAGGCCGCGTGGGTCACGAACTGATTCTGGAAGCGCGTAACTTTAAAGCAAGTTCGGGTATCACCGAAACCGATATTGCCAAACGACTGATGGATTACGGCTTCCACGCTCCTACCCTTTCGTTCCCTGTTCATGGAACACTGATGATTGAACCAACCGAAAGTGAATCGTTGGCGGAACTGGATCGTTTTGCACAGGCCATGTTGCAGATTTTCGACGAAATAAAGGAAGTGGAAAACGGCACTGCCGACAAAACCGACAATGTATTGCTAAACTCACCTCACCCCGAATACAGCATTGTTTCCGATGAGTGGAATCATCCTTACAGCCGTGTTAAAGCTGCTTATCCAATCGATTGGGTTGCTAAAAACAAGTTCTGGGTAAATGTGGCGCGTGTGGATAACGGATATGGCGACCGGAATTTAGTTTGTAGTTGTCAAACAATCACTAATTCCTTATGAGGAATCTAAAATATACGCTTAGTCCAAACTTTTACGAGTGAGATCTGTTTTGCCATATATTATTTCTTTTCGTCAATTCTTCAGCTGACGGTTACTAATAACTTTTTTCAGATTTGCAGTCATCCCCAAAAACATCCTTGCCAATCCCAAGTGTTGTCTATTAAATCGGCATATAAGCGAATAATATTCAGTTAGCTTAATTATCTTGACATAAATACTAAAATAAAGCCCGATATACATTCGTATATCGGGCTTTATCTTGATTTTGAATAGAAAAACTTATTCAGCTACCACTTCGAAAGCAACTTCTAAAGTTACTTCTTTGTGAAGCTTCAATGTGGCTTTGTACGAGCCTATTTCTTTAACTGCATCTTTCAGTAAAATAACTTTGCGGTCTACTGTAAATCCTGCTTTTTCTAATGCATCTGCAATTTGAATAGGACCTACTGCTCCGAAAATTTTACCTGTTGTACTTGTTTTTGCACCTACTGTTAATGTTATGTCTTTCAGTTTGTCAGCTAGTTCAATAGCATTATTTTTAAGACTTTCCAGTTTGTGAGCGCGTTGTTTCAAATCTTCTGCCAACATTTTTTTAGCTGAAGTTGTTGCCAAAATAGCTTTTTTTGTTGGAATCAGGAAGTTACGTCCGTAACCATCCTTAACCTTCAGAATATCACCTTTGTAACCTAAGTTGATTACATCTTCTTTTAATATAATTTCCATACTTTTTCCTCCTTGCTAAATTATTTCAT
>CAIKVR010000092.1 GCA_903830915.1 uncultured Bacteroidales bacterium | reverse complement strand
TAGAGAGGATAGAATAATTATTTTGTCCGATAATCATCAAATTCCAAGTAACATCGTCTTTCATTTGATCTTCTGCAATGCCGGAATAATATAGAGTTTTCAACAATGATGCATAAGAATTTTCGACCCCTGTTACTTTACAGCCGACATTATCGCAGGCTTCCAAAATAGCATCCAGTGAAGCCCTTTGAATTGCGGTATAAACCAACGATCTGCTCTCTGTTTCGGGATTAGAATAAACGTCGTGCCAACCTACAACGGGCTCTTGGCGTTTAAATATATAAGATTGTTCTACTTCAGATGTAATTGCGTTTGTGACAGCGTCATCAGTTAAAAGTAGGGGTAGGTTTATTGTTCCAAAATGGACATTCGGAATACTAATAATTGTCAAGCCCCCAATCTTTGGTCCAAAGTTAAAGTTAGTTTTTGACGATTTTTTAGCTGCGTAATTTTAGCCATTGGTGCCGGTGGATTGTAGTTTAGCGAGCTATGCGGCCTGAATTCGTTGTACAGCCTTCTGTAATCTTCTACCATCACTTGTGCCTCCTTGATTGTGTAAAACATCTCTCCGTTCAATAATTCGTCTCTGAGTATTCCATTGAACCGCTCGTTAAAGCCGTTCTCCCAAGGACTACCTGGGGTAATATATGCAGTCTTGACTTGGATTTGTTGCAAAAAGGCCTGAATGCTTTTTGCAACAAATTCCGAACCATTGTCACTTCTGATATATTCGGGAATGCCCTCTGTGAGAAATAAATCCGCAAGAACTTGAAGTACATCGTCTGCCTTTAAGCTATATCCTACTTGGAGCCTGAGACATTTTCTTGTATATTCTTCTATAACCGTCAATATTCTAATTTTCTTTCCGTTGCTAAGCCTATCCTGTACAAAATCGTAGCTCCAAACGTGGTTTTTGTATAATGGTCTTAACCTAATACAAGAGCCATCGTTGAAGTACAATCTTCCACGTTTCTTCTGTTTCTGAGGCACTCTGAGTCCTTCTTCTCGCCAAATTCTTTCAACTCTTTTGTGATTAACTCGCCAGCCCTCAGCTTTCAATAATGCCGTAATCCTTCTGTACCCATATCTTCCATATTTCTCTGCGAGTCTTACAATATCTTTTCTTAAAGCATCTTCGTTGTTTTGTTTTTTTACGATATATCTTTTGGTTGTTCGATTAATGCTTAAAATTTCACAAGCTTGTCTTTCAGAAATATCTATTTTTTGAACGATATGAATTACGGCTATTCGTTGACGTTGAGGGCTTAGTAGTTTCCCGAGATAGCCTCTTTTAAGACTAATTTTTCTAGTGTCAATTCAGCGACCGCTTTTTTCAATCGGGAATTTTCGAGTTGAAGATTTTTTAATTCTTTTGCTTGCGAAACTTGCATTCCGCCAAATTGTTTTCTCCAACGGTAATAAGTTTGCTCCGTGATTGCAGAATCTCTACAAGCCATTGCAACTGTTTTTCCTTGGCTAATCATCACTTCCACTTGTCGAAGAATCGCAATAACCTCTTCTGGTTTGATTTTTGTACCTTTTTTCATAACTTTTTGTCCTTTCTTTAATTAGTTAACGTTCTAACAAAAACTAACTTTAGCTTTGGACCAATTATAAGGGGTCAGGACAGTCCTTCATTTGGGAAAAAACAATATAAAATATACTCAATATCGTGATCTTGTTTATTAAACCAATCTTTCAACATTAAAATAATTGGTTTATATATTTTGGATAAAGAATAGTTATCTTGTTCTTCATGATATTTACACTGTATTAGTTTTGTTTCATAGGTGCTAAGTAC
>CAIKVR010000091.1 GCA_903830915.1 uncultured Bacteroidales bacterium | reverse complement strand
ATGGCTTGTGCTTGCACGGGCATAGGTTGCTCGTAGCCAAGTTCTTCGATGGCCGATAAAATATCGTCCTTCAAATTCAATTCTCTAAATGTCATTTGTTTGTTTTTAGCACACGTCTTTGAGTTTTTATCCGTCGAATTTTTCATTCTCTAATGAAAACGTGTACCATTTTGGTAAGCATACTGCAATTATAAAGCAGTGAAATTCGGATAGTTACTCACAACGCGCAGTTGTTTTTAAATCGGGTGCAAAGATAGTGATAATAATTGGAATAAGTACTATAGGGGATAAATGACTTTTTGAGTGAGAAATAAAGGAGAATAGGAACCATAAAATCAGTTATGTTACAGGACAAATACTATGTCGTTTTATACAAAGAAGAATAGAACGCTGATTTTACGGATTCAGCGGATAATTACGGATAAAAATCAAACGGATCTAATTCTGATTTTAGTCATGTAGCATGACTGATGCATTGCTAAGAATCTGAAAATCATCCCGATTTATCGGGATTAAAATCCGTTTTTAATCCGCTAAATTAGCGTTTATCCGCGTTCCTTTCTTTAATTATTCATATAGCGTTTTACGACATTATTTATTCTCGGTTTTTTGTATTTACCCAATCTTTACCGAAGTCATAGTCAACGAGCCCATCACGGCTTTATCGTTGAAGAATGAGACTTCTTCATCGTCATGTTTCAGGGCCAATGCATACAGTAAGGGCAAAAAATGATCGGGCGTAGGAGCTGCCATTTGCACAGCACTTCCTAATGATTTATAATCAATCAACGCCTTATGGTTATTTTCTATAATCAGTTTCTTTACCAGATTATTGGCTTCGATAGCCCAGTCGTGACCATATTCCTGATCATCCGGTTTGTCCCACGTTACCTGGCGCAGGTTATGCACAATATTTCCACTGCCTACAATCAACACTCCTTTTTCTCGAAATGCAGCCATCTCCCTGGCCAGTTCGTAATGTTGCTGTGGGGTTTTATGATAATCCAGACTTAGCTGAATGATGGGTATATCTGCTTTGGGGTAAATACGGCGGATTACACTCCATGTTCCGTGGTCGAGCCCCCAACGTTCATCGGCAGTAACAGGACTTCCTTTTACGGTTTTAATTGTTTCATTTGCTAACTCAGGACTTCCGGGTGCCGGATACTGAACATTAAACAATTCTTGTGGGAAACCACCAAAATCATGAATAGTCTGCGGATGTTGCATAGCCGTGACCTGCGTTCCACGGGTTTCCCAATGGGCTGAGACTGCTATAATTGCCTTTGGTTTCGGAAGTTCTGCACCCAGATTTCTCCATGTTTCCACAAACTCGTTTTCCTCAATGGCATACATTGGGCTACCGTGACCAACAAATAGCACGGGCATCCGAAACGTATTTTTTTTATTTTCAATCATATTAATTAACTCGTTATGTCTTAAAGTTACACCTGCAAAAGCAAACAGCCCCAACGACTGTAGAAATTGTTTTCGATTCATGTGGAGTTCCTCTTTAGAATCATTTAATTAAAAAACAATATGACCTTTGATTAGTTTATCGAAGGTCATATTTTCAGTAATAATTTGCAATTAAATTACTTACAAATTGTGATGTGACCCATCGCAATAAGGCGGATTTTTGGTATGTTTGCAACCACATAAGTATGCAGTTCCTGTTTTCTCAGCTGTAAACGATGTTGGAGTAATTCCACTTCCTTTGTGCGCCCCATCACAAAATGGTTGATTGGCACTTTTGCCACATGCACACCAGTGATAATTCTTTCCTTCTTCCAGCTCTACAGCGAAAGGTCCTTTTTTTGCAATAATTGGTTCCATTTTTTTGTTTTTAAAAAGTTAGTATGTTTTAACAATATGATTTATTTACCTAAACCTAACTGATATTTGCTTCGATTTTTATGATGCAAAGATACTGTCACCAAAATAATCAGTGGTAACACTTTTCGGAAGAAGGGTGGTACTTTTAGGAAATAATTGCGCGGGTTATCTCGCGAAATTCGGTTGGAGTCACAGAAAGTTTGTTGCGAAACACGCGTGTGAAATAAGATTTCTCGTTGTAACCCAGCTCATAACCTATTTCAGAGACGGTTTTTTGGGTATGAATCAACAGATTCTTAGCTTCGATGAGTTTTCGGGTTTCAATAATTTCGGAAACGCTCTTTTGAAAGTTATTCTTACATATAATATTAAGGTTGCGTTCCGACATATTCATTTTTTCGGCATAAAACCTTACACCTTCGTCCCTGCGAAAATTCTCTTCCAGTATCCTCAGGAAATTAGTGAAAGTCGGAATTTGAGTTGCCTTAGCGGTACTTTCAATTTGAATATTGCGCTTGCGTTCCAACTCAATCATTGAGATTAATGCAGAAGTAAGATGTCGAATAGTTGTCAAGTCCGGATTTTCCTGCTCAGACTCGGCATTTATTATTTCACACAGGTTTATAAACTTATCGGCACAACCTTCAGCACTGAGGGTAACGCTGGTTGAGGTCGTGAAATTAGAATAGAAATTAAGCTTTGAATCTGGAATAAATTCGTTTTTGTAATTGATAACCCATCCGCGCAAATCGTCACGTTCCACCACCCGATGCATTTTACCCATCGAAATATAGCTTGCCGCAGGAGCCTCAATTACTTCCATCTGAAAATCGATATAATGCTCCAGACTGCCTTGAGTAATAATAACTAACTCTTCAAAATCATGAAAATGAGCAGGTTCATGCTTTGCATGGATAGTATTGACAAAATCTTGTGTAATTTTGATTATTTTAAAAGGGTTTTCCATTCAGTCTGTTTGATCCTCGATTTCGGAGGCACAAAATTAGCAATTTATACCGGAAACATTTATATATCAAAAAAAAGATTCCCAAATGAGAATCTTTTTTATAAGCAGTTTCCTTGTTTTACTTTTCACTCAACTTCTTCAATCTCGAAAGGCCTAAATCCCAGTCTTTCCCCATAGATTTTTCCATGTTCATAAACAAAATCATGATGTTAAACGGATAAGGCATACTGCCACTCATTCCCCAAGTGGCTTTTGTTGTATTTCCGTAGGCGACTAACTTTACATAACCTTTACCATGACTTTCGTGCGGTTTCATGAAATCCAGACTAGTTTCAAATAACGTTGGTTTCTGAATTTTCGTAATAGTCTGGCTTCCAACACCAACTATAGCGCCATCCCAACTTTGTTTAGCACCTACCGTTCCATCGATACCACTCATTTCTTTTTTCATGTTAGGGTCGTGGTCGTTCCACGGACTCCATTTATCCATTGCTGATAAAGTAGCAGTATTTGACCATACCGATTCAACTGGTGCATTTATAACAATTGTTTTTTCGTACACAAATTCTTTTGGGACAAAAATAGCAACAATTAACACAAGAGAAATAAGAACTGCAAATCCAATTCCAATAATTTTAAGTGTTTTCATTTTATAAGTTTTTATTAAAAGGTTTGTTTTTAAAATTTATGTATAAACACTCTTGATTACAATAAAGTTTAATGATTACATATTCCGCAATGAAAAATTGTAACTTTAATGGAAAATATCTTACAACTTATTTTAATAATTGTGCATTTTCATATATCTTTGCAACTCTTAATTTTAATGAAATGGTATTAATAAAGTCTGTGCGGGGATTTGATCCTCAGTTTGGAAAAGATTGTTATTTAGCTGAAAATGCAACAGTTGTAGGTGATGTTATTATGGGCGATGGTTGCAGTATTTGGTTTAATGCAGTGTTGCGTGGTGATGTAAATTCAATCCGAATTGGCAATCATGTGAATATTCAGGATGGTTCGGTACTTCATACATTGTACGAAAAATCAGTGGTCGAAATTGGCGATTATGTTTCTATAGGCCATAATGTAACGGTACATGGTGCAAAAATTAATAATTATGCGCTTATTGGTATGGGTGCTACCCTGCTCGATTATGCTGAAGTGGGTGAAGGTGCCATTGTGGCTGCTGGTGCGTTAGTATTGAGTAATACTAAAATTCCACCGTTTACACTTTGGGCTGGTGTTCCCGCAAAATTTGTAAAGAATGTGGAACCGGAACAAAGCAATGAGATGAACCGTAAAATTGCCCATCAGTATGCTATGTATGCTGGTTGGTTCAAGGAAGCTGATAAATAGTCGGTAGTTTATAGTCAGTTGTAGTAATTAGTTCGTAATAATAAGTCAATTTAATATGTTGGTATCTGATCTGATAAAACAGGAATGGAAAAAAAGCTTGCGGTCTCAGGGATTTTATAAAAATCTGGCAGTGACAATTATGCTTATTTTCTTTGCATTATATTTCGCTGTTATTATGCTTGTTATCGGATTTTCGCTGAATAAGATTCTGGAAAAAGCTGACAATGTGTTGAATCCAATGGAACTTTTCAATGGTGCAATGCTCTACATTATGCTGTTTGCTTTGGCATTCAGGTTTATCATGCAACAATTGAACACTTTTGACCTCCCGCCCTTTCAGGTTCTACCTGTGAAACGAACCACACTTATCAATTTCCTTTTACTAAAACCCTTATTTAGTCCAGCCAATTATTTTTTGTTGCTGGCTGTAATTCCATTTGCAATAAAAGGAGTTGCCGGATATTACAGTGGTTCAGTGGCTTTACGTTTTGTATTGAGTTTTGTTTTAATGGTATGGTTCAATTCGCTTATGGCAGCCTACCTTAAACGCAAATTTGGTTCCAGCCTGCTATCAATATTAACTATTTTCCTTATTTTGGGATCTTTAATAGCGTTAGAGTATTTTAAAATTTTCTCATTATTCAACTTATCCCGAACAATTTATAACTTTTATGTCCTCCGTGCTTTTGGACTTTGGTTTCCATTGGGAATGGTTATAGTCGCTTTCTTTCTCAACAAGCTTTTTTTTCATCAGAATTATTACCCCGAAAGCTTTAATCGGAAGATAAAAGGAAATAAAACATCTACTTCGGAGATTTCATTTTTAAAGCGTTTTGGAATAATCGGTGAACTTATTTCGATGGAAATCAAACTTATACTACGTCATAAACGTCCAAAAAGCATCTTGATAATGTCGGCATTCTTCGGATTATATGGTTTAATGTTTTATACAAACGACGTTTATGCTAAAAATAATGGAATGTTATTTTTCGTTGCAATGTTCATGACAGGAATTCTAATGCTAATGTTCGGTCAGTGGCTTATCAGTTGGGATAGCCGTCATTTCGACTGTTTGATGACACGCAATATTCCAGTTCGTACGTATATTTATGCCAATTACTACCTGATGTTCGCGTTTAATATTATCTGTTTTGCACTTACAACGCCTTATTTTCTGTTTGGAATGAGAATTGTTTACCTGCATTTATCTGCATTTTTATTCAATATAGGTGTAAACATCTACCTTCTAATCTTTATGTCAACGTACAATACCCGCCGGATTGATTTATCAAAATCGTCGGCCATGAATTATCAGGGAACTACCTATAAAAGTTTTCTGATTGTTTTTCCAATCATGATTTTACCTATGGGTATTGTTTGGACGCTTTCAACATTCTTTTCATTGGCAGTAGCACTCTGGACTTTATCAATAATGGGAATAGCAGGAGTCTTACTTCGAAAACCATTAGTGAATGCCTGTGTCAATCAGTTTAACCGAAGAAAATATAAATTGGCTGAAGGATTCAGGGAAAGCAACTAGTCATAAAGTTTAAAAGTTCGAAAAGTAAAAAGTTTCAAATCAACAAATCAATCACCATGCTACAAGTAACAGATTTACAAAAGATATACAGCGGAATCAGTGTTCTGAACATTTCAAATCTGGTTATTCCGGATGGGGAAAGTTTTGGATTGGTAGGAAATAATGGTGCCGGAAAAACCACTTTCTTCCGCTTGATACTCGATTTGATTGAACCATCCTTCGGAGAAGTACTTATCGATAATAAAACGGTTGTTCGTAATGACAGTTGGAAAACAACCACCGGTTCATTTTTGGACGAAGGTTTTTTGATTGACTTTCTTACTACCGAAGAATATTTCAACTTTGTAGGAAAATTATACAACAAATCGGAAGGTGATATCGCAAACTTTCTTGAATCGATGAAAGACTTTTTCAACGATGAAATACTAGGTTCAAAGAAACTTATCCGTGATTTTTCGAAAGGTAATCAAAAGAAAATCGGGATTGCAGCAGCTCTGATAGGTGATCCTAAAATACTAATTCTAGATGAACCTTTCACTGCACTTGACCCATCTTCACAAATCAGACTGAAACGTTTCCTTAATGACCTTCAAACACGTCTGAATATGACCATGTTGATTTCAAGTCACGATTTGAATCACGTTACCGAAGTTTGCAAGCGTATTGTAGTGCTTGAAAAAGGTAAAATTGTGAAAGATTTAAACACCAATGCAGATACACTGAAAGAACTTGAATCGTACTTTGCTGTGTAAAATGGTCACGCAAAGTCGAATCTAAGAAATCAACTCAACACTTCATCCAGCGTCATTGTTTTCTCAACCTTATGCTTATTGTATTGGCTTACAACCTTACAACATTCGGTAAAGGCATCGTGCTCAAAAAATAAAATCTGAGCTTTTTCAGCAGCTTCATCAAGTAATATTTTCTTTTCGGCCATAGCAGAAATCGGGAAAATATCGTACGATGAGATCCATGCGAGGGGTACATTGGCAGCTAATGGAATCACATCGCCTACATAAACAAGGGTTTTATCGCCCAAACTGATATAACTAACCAACTGCCCAAGAGTGTGACCATTATATAAACGAACTTCCAATTCGGGACAAACAACCTGATTTTCTGTCACTAACCTCAATTTTCCGGCTTCATAAATCGGCATCATGTTTTCCTGAAAATAAGAATCACCTTCACGGACATTTGGATTCAGGAAGTTTTGCCATTGCAACTCTCCCACCCAATGTGTTGCGTTCGGGAAAACAAGTTCTACCGCGGATTTGTCGGTGTTAAATTTGGTAGCACCACCACAATGGTCGAAATGCAAATGTGTGAATATCACATCAGTAATATCTGCGCAGGTATAACCGATTTTAGCCAACTCAGTTTCAAAATTTATAACTCCTTTGAACCCATAGTATTTCAGGTATTCAAGCTGTTTGTCACCCGTACCTGCATCAATCAGAATCCTTTTTTCACCTGTGTCAATCAACAAACAACGCATGGTTATGGTGCAGTAATTATCTTCGTCGCAAGGATAGCGCTTCTGCCACACTTTTTTGGGAACAACTCCGAATGCAGCACCTCCATCCACGTGAAAAGTTCCTGCTTCTATCTTATATATTTTCATTTATCTGAGTTTAAATATGGAAAGTTTATAAAGTTTGTAAAGTTGAAAGTCATAACCTGCTAAGCTTTATGAACTTATTAAACTTTTTAGTACATTTGCGTCTTATTCACATTTCAGGCACAAAAATAGCTAAAAACTTTTATCTCTCAAGCGTATGCAACGAGTACATATTATAGCCATTGGTGGTGCAGCCATGCATAATCTGGCTATTTCCATTAGCAAAAAACCAACCTTTGCGGTTACAGGCTCTGATTTTGAAATTATTGAACCTTCCCGTAGTAAACTGGAAAAGAACGGATTACTACCCGAAAAAACAGGTTGGTTTCCCGAGCGAATACATAAAGGTTTGTCGGCGGTTATACTCGGTATGCATGTGACTGAAGATAATCCAGAGCTTATCAGGGCCAAAGAGCTAAAGTTGAAAATATATTCATTCCCTGAATATCTTTTTCAGCAAACCCGCAGCAAAACGCGTATTGTGGTAGGCGGTAGCGAAGGAAAAACCATCACTACTGCCATTATTCTTTTCGTTCTTAAGAAATTGAAAATCGAAACAGATTACCTGATTAATACTCAGTTTGCTGATTTTGAAAACATTGTGAAATTATCCTACGAATCGCGAATTGCTGTTTTTGAAGGTGATGAATTCATAACTTCACCTATCGATAACCGCCCAAAATTTCATCTTTACAAACCTCATATTGCTATACTTAACGGAATTTCAGAAAGTCACTCCGGTATTTATCTAAATACCGAAAAGTACGTTGAACAATTCCGAAAATTTACTGATTCAATGGAAGTGCAGGGTAGATTGATATATTTTGAAGGTGATAAAAATCTGACTAAAATTGCACAGAATCTGCGTAGGGATATAGTATCGTTTCCTTATAATACTCCCGAACATGAAATCCGTGATAGTGTAGTGTATTTAAAAAATAAGTATGGAGAAGTTTCTTTACACTTATCGGGGAATCAAAATCTGCAAAACATTGAAGCTGCACGTATTGCATGCAGGCAAATTGGGGTGACAGACGAACAATTTTATTCAGTAATCTCCGAATTTAAAGGGGAGTTGATATAAACTTTTGATTAAAAAAAATGACTGAAAAGCAAATACAATTAGACAACCGTTATATGCGTATGGCACGTATATGGGCAGAAAACTCATATTGTGAAAGACGCAAAGTGGGTGCTTTGTTGGTAAAAAATAAAATGATAATCTCAGATGGCTACAACGGGACTCCTTCAGGTTTTGAAAATAAGTGTGAAGATGAAAACAATGTATCCAAGCCTTACGTTTTACATGCCGAAGCAAACGCAATTAGCAAAGTAGCACGCTCGCACAACAGCAGCGACAATGCCACATTATATGTTACTGCTTCTCCCTGCATTGAATGTGCCAAACTAATTATACAAGCTGGAGTAAAACGCGTGGTTTACGGTGAAAAATACCGGATTATGGATGGTGTTGAATTACTTGAACGTGCAGGTATTGAGGTGATTTACCTTGAATAAGTTTAGTTTTAAAGTTCATAAAGTATAATGATTATAAAGGAATGGAGATTTTTAGAATTATGCCTTTATAACTTATCACTTTAAACCCTAATAAACTTATTTCTTTCAAACTTTACAAACTTTCAAACTTTACAAACAAATAAGAAGCATGAATAAAAAGAATTTAGTACTGGTTTTAATTATTTTAATTTCGATAATCAGTGGAATAATGATTGGCAATTTATTGTCAAAACGTGCAAATGGGGCAGGAATATCGGGAATGATGTCGCACAGCAAAGTTGATGAATTACTGACCATCATAAAATCACAGTATGTGGATACGGTAAATATAAACAAAACCACCGAAGAAGTGATGACTGATATAGCTTCAAAACTCGACCCACATACAGTTTATATTCCGGCTGCTGATTTGGCTGCAGTAAACAGTGAGCTCGAGGGAAGTTTCAGTGGCATTGGGGTTCAGTTTAATATCCAGAATGACACAGTAATGATTGTAGCCGTTATTAGCGGTGGACCTTCAGAAAAAGTGGGTTTGCTGGCCGGCGACCGCATTATTCAGGTAAATGATACTGTTTTTGTTGGCAAAAAGATTAACAGTGAAAAAGTAATGAAGAAACTCCGTGGCAAGGCTGGTACAAAAGTAAAACTTGGGGTTAAGCGACGCGGTACACACGAAATTCTTCGATACAGTATTACCAGGGGTGAAATACCAATTAATTCGGTAGATATTGCTTACTTGATTGAACCTGGAGTCGGGTTTATCAAAGTCAGTAAATTTGCCGACACTACCTATTCAGAATTTTTGGATGCCATTGCAAAACTACGAAATTTGGGGGCTAAAAAATACATTATCGATTTACGCGAAAACAGTGGTGGTTTTATGGAGCAAGCCATTAATATGGTAAATGAGTTTCTACCTGTCGGACGTATGATTGTATATTCTCAGGGAAAGGCTTATCCACGCTTCGAAGCAAAATCAGATGGCAAGGGGAGCTGTGTCAATCTACCAATAGTTGTTTTAATTGATGAATTCTCAGCATCAGCCAGTGAAATTTTCTCGGGAGCAATTCAGGACAACGACCGTGGAGTGATAATCGGCCGCCGCTCATTTGGTAAAGGTTTGGTACAACAACAGATGAAATTATCAGACAATTCAGCCATACGTCTCACAGTAGCTCGATACTACACTCCTTCAGGGCGTAGTATTCAAAAGCCTTATGAACGTGGAAAAGCCGAAGACTATGAAATGGACATCCTGAATCGTTACAAACATGGTGAGCTGGATAGCAAAGACAGTATTCATGTTACTAAAACTAAGAAATACAAAACTATCGGAGGTAGAACAGTATATGGTGGTGGCGGAATTATGCCGGATATTTTTGTACCTCGTGATACTTCGGAATACACTCCCTATCTGAACAAAGTGATAAACTATGGTTACCTTTATCAATATTCATTTCAATACAGCGATAAAAACCGTGAAAAACTTAAAACAATAAAATCATGGCAGCAAATGTCGACTTATCTGGATAGTCAAGATTTATTGAGTGATTTTTCAGCATTTGCTTCCACCAAAGGCGTTTTACCTAATTCTGCTCAAATCAATATCTCTAAAAGATTTCTCCTTTCACAGCTCAAAGCCTATATTTGCAGAAATATGTTAGGCGATCCGGGATTCTATCCGTTACTTTACAAAGATGACAAGACAGTAAAAACAGCTTTGGAAGAATTGAAGAAAAAGAAATAGAGTTACTCCAACAAAAAAAGTGAGACCGAATAGAGATCTCACTTTTTTTTATATTAGCATTTGAAAAAGACTTTATTCTACAAGTTTATTAGAAATAGCATAATGAGTCAATTCCACATTACTTTTAATTTTCAATTTTTCAAATATGCGAACTCTATAGGTAAACACGGTGCTAATACTGAGTTTCAGTTCAGCAGCAATATCTTTTACCTTTTTGCCGGATACGAGCATAAGCATAATTTCCTGCTCACGGTTTGACAACAATTCGTGTGGTAATTGATTTTTATCAGGCATATAGTCAAAAGCAAGTTGTTCGGCAAGCGTAGTACTTAAATATCTACCTTTTGTATAAACTTTCCGAATTGCAATAACTAATTCATCCAAAGCAGTATCCTTGCAAAGGTAACCCGATGCACCTGCTTTCAAAGTACGTAAAGCAAATTTATCCTCAGGGTGAATACTCAGCACTAAAATGTGCATATATGGTCGCAAACCTTTTATATCTGAAACAAGTTCCATACCACTCCTACCTGGCATATTCATGTCTAAAAGCATAATATCACAATCGATATTCTTAATGTTTTCCAACACTTCATCGCCACTCTGAGCCTCGCCTATTACTACCAAGTCAGATTCTTCTTTTAGAATTTTCTTTAATCCTTCACGAATTATTTCGTGATCGTCTACAATAAATATCTTTATCATAATTTTATTTTTTTAAATCAATGTTTAACTCAGAGATTAACACAACAGT
>CAIKVR010000090.1 GCA_903830915.1 uncultured Bacteroidales bacterium | reverse complement strand
CCTGCCAGATCATTTAATGCATTGTTTTTAGCTGATTGCTGATATCCGTTGATATTTGCTTTTTTGTTTCCTGAGCCAATGCCAATATAATATCCGGAATTTATAGGGCGATTCTGAAGCCATTCCGGTTTTGGCAGAACTACTTTCGTGCTGGCACATTGTGTGAAAATAAATGTAACAACAAGTACAGAAATTAACCCTTTCACTTTAATTCTCATATCCACTACCAATTAGTTTTCAGGGTTAAAGTTGATAATTTTGTCGGAAATGCTTCTCGAAAATTCATTGGATAATTCTTCAGATAGTCTGTCGGTTGTTTTGATATTCCGATTTGCTTTGAACAAAGATTGCAAATTATAAATGTCGTTATAATTTGTATTAACCACATTTTCAGCAGCTTTCTGTGGATTATAAGTCCAGTATCCCGGAACTACATTACGATAATCGCCATCGTAAACCGCAAAATGAACCAAATCATTTTTTGTGAGTGTAATCTCATCAGTTACTAAAATAGCATCTGTTTCTGTCGATGTAAGTTGATATTTAAACGTACAAGTCACCGTATTTTGCTGACTGAATTCGTTATAAATAATTTTTTGATACTCGTAATTTGTAACAGTTTGCCCATTCTCAACCGCAGTTTTAGCCACCTTATAATAGCCTTTCATTTCATTCCGGATTAAATTTCCGGATGTTGTTCTGTAATTAATGACTTTGCCAATCAAAACAGCCTTTACACCATATTCCTTACCCAGCTGTATCTGAGTTCCATTATTTATTCCGCCCAATATTGCATTCTGGTTGTTCTGATTGTTCTGTTTGTCGATAATCTTCAGAAAAGGATTGCCTGAATTTATTAACATTGAAACAATTAAGCTTCTCAGTTTATAGCCAAATGCCGGAGATGAATTGTAACTTTCAAACTGGTTGACTGATATAGGAAATACACCGGCATTCAGAGCATCTTGCTTTAGTTGAACTGCTTCTTTGTATTCGCCTGTTTCTTTTACTATCGTGTTGAAATTATAATATGCTTTACGGTAGAATTTATTGTCGAAATAGGCTTTTCCTTGTCGGTAAAGTGGTTCATAATGCGATGTTTTCCACAACTCTTTTACATCTTTGTATCCGTTTTCCAGATTCAGTATCTCTTTAAATATCGGTTCACATTCACTGAATTTTTCTTCATTCAAAAGCCTAATCCCCTGTTTGTACTTTTCCTCAACAAGAATCAGTTTTACCTCGTTATACTGCTCATTATAAGCGTCAGGAAAGTCTAATTTTACGCCACTATCCGAAAACTTCCGGGAAAATTCTTTCGCATTTAGATAGATATAAACTGCATTTCGGCTGTCGCCGGTTGCATAAGCTTTTGAGAATTTCCCCAATTTATCATCTAGTGCCAGTTGACCGTTCTTTTTTGCTCCAACTTTAGCATTAATGTTTTCTTTGTCGGCAAGCAGAGATTTTAAGTATAATTCTGCGGCATCTTCGTACAAGCCGGCTTGTTCATTCTTTAAAGCAAGTTTAGCATAGCGCTGTGATGCACAGCCTGATATGACTATAATTGCCAACGTGTAAATTGCTAACTTTAATACGTTTTTACCTGATTTATTCATCCAATTTTATTTTGTGATTAATTAATTTAAAATGTCTTTTTGCACATTTACTGTTGCCTGCGAATGGTCAGGAGAATAATCGAACAGTAAATTGCCTTTTCTAGAAATCATTTTGATGTAATTCAGATTATACCAAACTACTAATTTGCCAACTTTTATCCCCGACAAAATGTCAATTTTGTAATCGCCTCCGGGCACTTCTGAAATCGAAATACTACTGTTATTGGTTACTTTTACTTTATCAAAACCAATATCCTTGCCATTTTGAGTTTGAATGGTAATTACCCCTTTTGCATTCTGAACAAAATTTATTCTTCCCAAATTGCCATAAATGTTTGGGCATAACTTCTTGAAACTTGGATTATTTTTATCCAGCGCTTCCTTAATTTTTGAACCGGTCAGACTTACACCCATATATTTTACCAACCGAATTGCAGCCATAAGACCTGCAATAGCTTTATCGGCTTGCTGTGCCACAAATCTATCACTTTCAATTCGAAGTAAATCAGACAAATCAGCCGCACTTTCAGAAGCAAAAGCTACTTTCTTTTCATTTCCGGCCAATGCCAGTGCATTATTCATCATTCCTGAATAGAAAATTCCTCCTTTTGCATCTACAAATAATCCCATTGTTCGGTCATCCAGCTGTTCCGAAGCATGCTTAACGGCTTGTTTTACTCCCTGACTACTGAATGTGACCGAGAAAGCTGTTGAGTTTGTGTCTGGCAATGTTTCCAAACCTCCGCGGTTTAACCACAGCAAATCACCTGATGGAGAATAAGATGCAACAAATAAATCGGCTTTTCCACGTGCGGAATTGATGCTTTTTTCACCTAAACGAATGGAACCGGTGAATACACCAGCGACAACTACATTACCCGATGGGGAAGTTTCAACCGACATACCAACAGCATTTCCGCTTGCAACTACCGATTTTGCCCAAACCGTTTGGCCACTTTGGTTCATTTTAGCTATAAAGCAATTATGTGTATTGGAAGTGCCGCTGAGTGCAACAGAACCAAGCTGAAACCGATTAGCAAAATATCCTGTCAAAACAGTATTTCCATCACTTAGCATCTTACTGTTTTTCAGGTTACTCCCTTTATAGCAGCCTGCATTCTGAGCTGTTTCCCAAAGTTTTTCAACAGACAATTCTTCGGCATTACGGTTTTTTATTTCCAGTATTTGTGGCGAAACAGTTTTATATTGCGGCATGGTCAAACCTGCAGGAGCGTTTATGTAGGTAGGGTCGGATACTATAAATTTACTATTTTTGTAAACCAGATAATCGCCAATAACCGGAGCTGTGAATCCAACCGCAGCAGCCACATGTTCGGGGTATTCAAGACCAATAACTTTAAGGCCAAGTGTTTCGCGTACAAGGTAGGTGAACAAAACATCACGGTCGTCACAATCGGAGTAAGGATAATAGAAAATTTCATCTACAAAATCGAATTTCTCACGTCCAAATTGTTCATCATCAGTTTT
>CAIKVR010000089.1 GCA_903830915.1 uncultured Bacteroidales bacterium | reverse complement strand
TCAGCCACATCTTCGCGACGCGCCACACCTATTTCAATGCTGTTTATATCCACTTTGGTCTTGCGGGTTGGATCTGGCGGAGTATCGGTTATACGTCCAAATTCATCAACATAGGCTATCATACTATCCAAACCTCCGTCGCTACTTTGCTTACGTTCTTCTTTCTTTAGTACCTTATCTTGTTTTTTCTTTAAACGCTTCTTTTCTTTGTCTTGTTTCGTGTACGTAGTTTGCGATTTTGCCATTAATTAATGTAGTTTTTGTTTTATAAATTGGAGGAATACTGATTTGAAATTTCAGAGCACGAAGATAAGCTAAATAATTGAATAAAAGGTCATCTGCCTTATTGGAGTTTAAAATAATCGTGATTAATCGTCTACCCGTTTCCTTGTCTACATGTTTCCACGTTTAGTTGTCACTCATTTACTATAAAAAATGTATCTTTGTGCCTCAAACATGTTTCACCTTATAATTCTATCGTCGAATGAGAAAAATAGTATTCACTTTAACCCTTGGAATCCTGCTTATGGGATGTGTAAAATCAGATAATCCGTTTTTTGAAACGTACAAAAACAAATATGGTGCGCCACCTTTCGATAAGATTAAGAATGAGCATTATATGCCGGCATTCAAAGAAGGTATTAAGCAGCATCAGGCTGAAGTAGAAGCCATTGCCAATAATACTGCAGCACCTACTTTTGAAAACACCATCGAAAAACTGGAATTTAGCGGTGAGCTGTTGAAAAAAGTTTCATCGGTATTTTTCAATCTTTATTCATGCAATACCAATGAAGGCATGGAAAAAATTGCCACCGAAATTTCACCGATTCTCTCCGAGCATAACGATAATATTTATCTGAACGACAAGCTTTTTGCCCGTGTTGACACTTTGTACAAAACGAAAGATGAAGCTGCTTTACTCGGTACATTAACCGATGAACAAATCCGGTTGCTCGAAAAATACCACCGCAGTTTTATTCGCAGTGGTGCAGCGTTGAATCCGGAACAAAAAACAAAACTTCGTGCAATCAACAAAGAACTCGGGTTGGCTCAACTGGCTTTTGGCAAAAATGTGTTGGACGAAACCAATGCCTTCAAAAAACTGGTGACCAACAAAGCTGAATTGGCAGGATTGCCCGAAAGTGTTATTCAGGCTGCTGCCGAAGCTGCAAAAGAAGCTAAAAAACCCGGCAACTGGTTATTTACTACTCAAAAAGCGAGCTTTATTCCGGTGTTGCAATACAGCGAAAACCGCGAACTTCGCAAAGAATTACTCATGGCCTACACTACACGTGCCAACCATAAAAATGCCAGCAACAACGATGCAGTTATCAATAAAATCATGAAATTGCGTACTCAAAAAGCTCAATTGCTTGGATTTGCGACTTCGGCTGATTTTATTCTGGACGACACGATGGCTAAAACCCCGAAAGCTGTTTATGATTTATTGAACACTGTTTGGACACCGGCAGTGGCTAAAGCAAAAGAAGAAGCCGGAGAATTGCAAAAATTGATGGATGCCGAAGGAAAGGGCGAAAAACTGGAACCCTGGGACTGGTGGTATTATTCCGAAAAATTGCGCAAAGCCAAATACGATTTGGAAGAAGAAGTTCTACGTCCTTATTTCAAGCTTGAAAATGTCCGTCAGGGTGTTTTTGATTTGGCAACAAAGCTCTATGGGCTGAAATTCAAAAAGCTAAGCGATATGCCGGTTTACGATCCGAATGTGGAAGTATTTGAAGTTAGCGATGCAGATGGTTCGTTGATTGGAATTTTGTACACCGATTATTTCCCCCGTGCCGGGAAACGTGCCGGAGCATGGATGAACAATATTGAAGACCAATACAAGAAAGATGGTAAAAATAACCGTCCGATTATTTG
>CAIKVR010000088.1 GCA_903830915.1 uncultured Bacteroidales bacterium | reverse complement strand
GTTCACGCTTCATATAAATTCGGATTTGGAAACGGAAACAGAATTGATTTTATGGACGAAAAACTTTATTCTTATTTGTCGAAACACATTGAATTTGATAACGACTATAATTCCGTAAAATCTAATTTTATTGATAAGTATTCAAGCACTTTCAACCTTTGGAATGGTCAAAAATTCAAAAGCAATATTTTGAAGTACAAAAAAGACAATGACGGATTTCATCCAACGCAAAAGCCTATTTTATTACTTGAAGATTTGATAAAAACATTCAGCAACGAAAACGATTTAGTTGTCGATTTGACAATGGGAAGTGGAAGCACTGGTGTAGCTTGTCAAAATTTAAACAGAAACTTTGTCGGAATAGAAATGGATAAGTCTTATTTTGATATAGCGCAAAAACGAATTCAAGACGCTAAAACGCTTTTTTCTTTGCATTGTGCCTAACGACCTAGGCTATCGGCTTCATGGGCTGACTGGTCGCACACGCTTTCTAAACGCTAATTAATGATGCCGATAGGCGTGTGTTAGGCTCTCGGTTTATCTTTATTTCATAACTAAAATTATAATCAAAACATGGAATCAAAAAAAGAAGAAACATTAAATATCACGTTGAAAAACGAAGAGATTAAGAGTTTTAAGTCAATAATCACGAAAATTCAAAAAGAAGATTCTCGCATAGGTTTCAACGCAAAAATATTTACAGAAGAAGAAGTTAAACTACTAAAAGATATATCAAATGTCTGATAATTATAATTTTATTCTTCAAACTGCAAGTAATTATGATATTCCACAACATATTGTTCAGGAGTATTATAATAGATACTTTGATAATGGCACTTTCTATGAAAAGTTAGAGTGCTACTTAAATGAACGTTGCGCTTCTTAAACTGGAGCCTAACGTATTGCAGCTATGGTTTAGTGCCGGACTTAATGCATAAAAGGTCGGACGAGAGCAAAACCAGTAATTAATTTTTGTGCGTGGATTTCTTAAATTATAAAATATGGAAATAGAATTTAATAGAATATGGGAAATGCCAAACTCAAATACGTTTGACATTAAGTGCATTAAAAAACTGATATACAAATATCATAACGGGGAAATGATAAGCATTGATCCGTTTGCAAATAAATGCAGACTTGCAAAAATCACAAACGATTTAAATCCCGAATATGATACTGATTATCATTTAGACGCTGTAGATTTTATGAAACAGTTTGAAGATAATTCAATCGACTTCGTATTTTACGACCCGCCTTACTCACTTAGGCAGGTTTCAGAATGCTATAAAAACGTAGGTATTCCGGTAACAATGGAAACAACTCAAAGCAGTTGGCGAACCAAACACATAAATGAAATATCCAGAATTTTGAAACCTAATGGAGTTTGTATTTCATTTGGCTGGAACAGTTCAGGAGTTGGAATAAAAAGAGGTTTTCAATTAGTTGAAATCTTATTAGTTGGGCACGGTGGAAGCCACAACGACACTATATGCACCGTAGAACGCAAAATATCAACAGCCGGAACGGCTGAGAGCGTGGATAAAAAATTAATTACGACCTCAACCCAACAAAACTTATTTACGAGCGATGAACTTAGGCATTAACCATAGGTGTGTGTTAGCAGCATACCACTTGTCTTTCGTATCAAAAAACTTTTTGCGGTTGCTGCTAACACCCTTATATGTATACTTCAAAATTTTGCACCAATGACTTTCAGCGAGTTACAACAAAAACTATTTTCTAATTATGAAGCGGGAGCGATTTCGGATGAGCATTTGGTGCAAATTATTGAACTATGTACAGGATATTTAGGACTTAAAACAATAACCAATTATGCAAAATCAAACGGGATAACCTATAACGGAGCGTTGAAACGCAAACTTCGTAAAATTGAAATTGACAAAATTACTTTTATAATCGATAACGATTAGCTAATAACCCAACCCAATGAGTACCATAACCCCCGAATTGAAAGACCGGATTAAAGACGCGTCGAACATTGTTGACATTATCGGTCAATACATTACCCTTAAAAAACGAGGAATTAACCACATTGGTTGCTGTCCGTTTCACGACGAAAAGACCAGCAGCTTCACCGTATCGCCTACCAAAAACATTTATAAATGCTTTGGCTGTGGTAAAAGTGGTGACGTGATTTCGTTTGTGCAGGAACACGAACATATCAGTTACCCCGAAACGATTAAGTTACTTGCCAAACGTGCCAACATTGAAGTTCCTGAGCAGGAAATGACCGACGATGAACGTCGGCGCATGAACGAACGTGAAGGACTACGCAATGCGGTAACTGCCACGCACAGGCTTTACATAAACAACCTGCAACAAAACCCTGAAGCCATGGCTTATGTTCGCTCTCGCGACATAGACACGGAAATGATTTCTTTATTCGGTTTGGGTTATTCCGAAAATAAGAATGACGTTACGGCCATGGCTTCGGGCGCAGGTTATAACATGCCGATATTTGAAAAACTTGGTTTAGTCAAAAAATCAGATTCAAACGGCAGCCGCTTCGATGCTTTCCGTCAGCGGGTAATGTATCCATTTTACGATATTTCGGGCAATGTATGCGGATTTACAGGCAGACATACCGCTTGGAAAAAAGGCGATCCGTTTGGTAAGTTTTCTAACTCAGACGACAGCGATTTATTCCACAAAGAAAAATTGGTTTACGGACTTTTCCAGACAAAGAAATTTATTGCCGAGCGCGATAAAGTATATTTGGTGGAAGGGCAGAACGATGTGATTACCTTATTTCAACGCACCATTAAAAATGTGGCAGGTGGAAGCGGAACGGCTTTCAGCATTCACCAGGCAAAACAGATAGGACGGTTTACCCGCAATTTCAGCATTATGTACGATGGCGATGTAGCCGGACTGAAAGCCACGCTTTCGGCTATGGAAATACTGTTGCCCGAAGATATGAATGTGCGCATTATTCGCCTGCCGGAAACGGAAGATCCGGATAGTTTTGCACGCAAACAGGACATTGAAACATTGGGACGTACTTTGCTGAGCATGGAAACGGATGTAGTTGATTTTATGTACAATTTACGGAAAGAATCGTTTACCGACGTGTACAAAAAAGAGGAAGCCATTACCGAAGTTTGCAAGTATCTGTCATTGATTCCCAATGAAATTGTACGCAAAGAGCAACTTAAAAAAGTGGCATTGCTTTACAAAGTAGGAGCTGACGATTTACGCCCGAAAGTAAAGGTAAAACCCGAACCGGTAACCGACAACTGGAAGGATGGATTTTACGGCATAGAAGAAGCCAAAGAACTGCTTAACGATGGCGAACCTGCACTGCTCACGTTCAAAGAAAAAACGTTTTTACAAAATTTAGGTTCAGAACCATATATTTATATCCGTGGAAAAATCCGAAAGGATCAGATTCAGCAATTACGCATACAGATTCCAGAGTGTAAACTGGAAGAAGGCGAAAACGAAATCAGGTTTCAGGAAACGGAAGACCCTCGATTAATAGTTTTAGCCGATATGTTTCGGGGAAATATGAAACTGGAAGTGGAATATGTGTATCGTCGGCCAATAAAGAAAGATGATTTTGAAGATGATTCGTCTATTCCTAATTTATTGGGATTTGTTGATTATTATGTTACCGGGTATGGTGGAATTATTGCCTCGAAAACTGTTACCGAAAACGTGAAAATTAAGTTTATCGAGCGTTGTGCCGAAATCATTTCGTTTACCACACAATCGCAACGGGCAGTACAGCTAAAGAATTATGCCAAACAGTTGGAACTTGGCGTTAGCGACCTGAAAGCCATTGTTGCTCCGTACCTGGAGAAGAAAAAAGACAAAGCCGTATTTGAAAGTAAACGGCTAGATTTGGAGGAAGATTTCAATATATCCGACATACTTCATGCACCTGATTACGTGATGAAGGATAAGATACTTTCGAAGATTTACAATAACGATGGTTATTTCCCCTTGATGAACAAAAAGAGTGAGCCGGTTTGCTACATGTTTAAGAACGAAAAAGGCGGTGGCCATGTACTGATTTCTGATTTCTACATGGAACCCTTGCTGCATATAGAGCATAAAGACAGCGCGTTGAATAAACGTGTGATTCAGCTCAACCACATGCACCATGCACCACGTTTTGTGGAATGGCAAAGTTCGTTTATGGCAAACCTTGGCAAGCTGAATGAGAAATTTATTGAAGAAGGATCGTACAATTTTGACGGCAGCATGATGCAATGGAAAAAGATTTGGCGTAATATGAGTTATAAGTTTACACCATGCAGCGAGTTACGCACGTTCGGCCAACAAACTGAAGACTTTTGGGCATGGACAAATGCCATACTTCACGATGTGGACGGTGAAGCCAAAATAGAACTCACCAGCGAACTTGGAATTACCACCCACAACGGAAAGAACTATTATTCCCCTGCATTCTCGCAGATATTCGCCAACCAACGCCACGATGACGATATTTATGAGAACGATCGTTTTTTTATTTTCAAAGAAACGAGTGACGATATGAAAATTGATTTCGACCAATGGGCAGCAATGATGGACGAAGTATATAAAATAAACGACAACGGCAAGTGGGCAATTCTGTTTAGCATATTGAGCTGTTTTAGGGATTATATTTTTCAACATGCACGGAGGTTTACCACGCTGTTTTTCATTGGTCCTACCGGTTCGGGAAAGTCGCAGGTGGCATTCAGTATGCGTTCACTGTTTATGAGTCCGAATGCACCGGTTTT
>CAIKVR010000087.1 GCA_903830915.1 uncultured Bacteroidales bacterium | reverse complement strand
CCATGTTGATTGTATCGGTATTCATATTCATACTACTTGATAATACAGCAACCTGTCGAATCCCATTAATATTACCGGTAGTTTTTAGTACACCATCGGATGTATTACAATTATTAGAGTTTATACTCAAGTTTGCAGCAGTCCCAGCAACATTTATATAATAAATAGTGCCAGTTGAAGATACAGAACTACTTTGTTTAACTGATATTTTATTTGTATTCACATTATGAGTTACCCCTGGTGAGGCACCTTGAATATATATTCCAGTTATTGCACCTGTAGCTGCAGTTGATGACGTAATATTTTGACTTATCAATATCGTGTTTGAAATAGCTTCAGTTGTACCTGTTGCAACAAGCCCACTAGTTGCTCCTAAATTGATAGCGGTTGTAACACTTGACAATATGCCTGTCGTTTCACTTTGATTAATCGTAATATTGTTGTTGCTGCATGTTCTGTTATTTGCACTATAAGCAGCATTAATGCCATTTACAATAGCTCCATTTGCGGCTGTTGCATTTTGATTCAGGGTTATGGTATTGAAGGTTGCGGAAAAATTATTAACAGCAGAAGTTCCGACGCCAACTCCAAAATCAATACCATTAATAGCCGTAGTTCCTGTATTTGTTATTGTTACGGTATTATTGCTTATTGTTTGGGTATAGGTTCTACCTGCAGGTGCTGTGGCAGCAGAAATACAAATTCCTTTAGTTGCTAAGGTCAATGTATTAATGGATGTAACGGTATTGTTGTTGATGTTAGCATCAATCCCGTTCCGGTATTCAATACCAGTAGAAGTAGCACTAAAACCTGACCAAGCCCCATCGCTTGCTGTATTGTTCCCATACGTAATTATGTTTCCGTTTCCTGCGGTTGAACTACCAATTTCTACTCCCGATTCGAAAACGGTTGCGGTATTTAACGGTGAAATGTATTTAATACCAAAAGCTACATTTGTTATGGTGTTTTTAGTCAACTTAAGTCCACTGTTTAAACCGGCATTGCTGCTTGCATCACCCGCAGCATTGGTACTGGAGTGTCGTGTATTGGAATAAATCCCGACCGAATTTTGATAAGTATTACTTAATGATATGCTGTTGTTGTTAATAATATTATTCTGAGCACCATTGGTTGTTGTTGCATAGAATAATGCCACCCCAAATTCAGTCATGGTGTTTGTTGCTTTAGTTGTAATAGTATTTCCGCCATTTTCCTGCATGTTGAAATTTTGTATTGTGATGTAATCACCACCCACAATTTTGAAAATAGCATCTACAACACTTCCGGCTGTTTGTGGAGTAAAAGCAGTAATTGTACTGCTACTTCCCTGAATTGTAATGGTGTTAGTTATAGTTCCCGACGCACTTATGGAGTAGCCACCTATTGGTGCAGTTTCGTCACCGGTGAGTGTGATAACAACAGGGTCAGTTATGGTGGCACCATTCAATGCTGTAATCGCATTAGCAAGTGATGTGTACGTTGCAGCAAGTCCCGAACCGGAATTCGTTGCTACTTG
>CAIKVR010000086.1 GCA_903830915.1 uncultured Bacteroidales bacterium | reverse complement strand
GCAAAGTCAACATTTATAAGTCCTGGTTTAACAATTAAATCTGAAATTCCCTGAACACCTTGGTTTAAAATGCTGTCTGATAATTTAAATGCTTCAAGCATCCCCATATTTTCGTCGGCAACTTCTAATAAGCGTTCATTTGGAATAGTAATTAAAGCGTCAACTTCGTTTCTAAGTTCGGCTATACCACGATCTGCATTTCGCATACGTTGGGCACCTTCAAAAGCAAATGGTTTTGTAACAACACCAATTGTTAATGCTCCTGATTGTTTAGCTAATCTTGCAATAACAGGAGATGCACCAGTTCCGGTACCGCCGCCCATGCCCGCGGTTACAAAAACCATATCAGCACCTTCTAAGTTTTGCTTTATTAAATCTTCTGATTCCTCGGCGGCTTTTTTTCCTACATCAGGATTAGCGCCCGCGCCTAAACCATGAGTAAGTTCTTGCCCGATTGGAATTTTTATTACAGCTCTGTTAATGGATAAATTTTGTGAATCAGTATTTATGGAAACAAACTCAACACCTTGAATTTGACCCGATTCAATCATGGAATTCAAGACATTACCGCCGGCTCCACCGACGCCAATAACTCTAATTTTTGCAAATCTTTCTATTTCGGGTTTTACTAGCATTTATAATAATCTTTTAGGGCAGGAAAGATCTAAGTTTATCAATAATTTTCGAAACGCTTTTTTTCATATTACCGCGGTGCTCGTCAAATGACAATAGTGATCCACCACGATAAAGCTTGGTACCGTATAAAATTGCACCAACGCCGGCCGCGGATGAAGGACCTTGAATTTCATCAATTAAACCTGTTACACCTTTTGGAGTTCCAATGCGAACAGGCATTTTTAAATTAACTTTTGCGCTGCGTTCAACACCGGCAGTTAAGGAACCACCACCTGTAACAACAACGCCTGCTGGAAGTTTTCCAACTAAATTAACTTTTACAACTTCCAATGCAATTAATCTAAAAATTTCCTCGAGACGCGCATCAATAATTTTGTAAAGCATGTTTCGGGGAATTCTTTCGATTTCTAAATTAAATTCTGAAATATCAAACTCTTCGTCGCGCTTAACATTATCCATAGCTTTTCCAATAAGAGCTTCGTTACTAAGTCTAAGTTTTATTTTTTCAGCATCTTCTAAGCGAGATCTCAAACCAATAGCTAAATCACTTGTCACCAATCTGCCACCAATAGGCAAAACAGCTGAATGTACAGGACTTCCATCCAAAAATGCAATCATAGATGTTGTTCCGCCGCCAATATCAACAAGTAAAACACCAAGTTCTTTTTCAGTATCTGTTAAAACTGCCTCGGATGAAGCAATTCCTGTGTAAACTAATTCCTCAACTTCAACACCAACTTGATTAACACATCTAATGATATTTTTCATTGCTATAGAAGAACCGTGAATAATATTCGTTTCAACTTCAAGCCTTACACCTGACATACCAACCGGATCTTTAATGCCCTCTAATGAATCAATAGCAAAATCACGTGGAATAACATGAATAACTTCACGTGTAGAAGGCAAAGAAACGGCTTGCGCCGCTTCGATTACTCTTGCTACATCATCTTTACTGATTTCAGATGTTTGATTTGGTGCTACGGCTACAACTCCGTGTGAGTTCAAAGTTTCAATATGACTTCCATTAATAGTTACAAACGCTTTTGATACCGAGACACCGGCCATTCTCTCAGCTTTTTCCAAGCTTTGAGCAATTGCTTCAACAGCGCTATCAATATCAATAACGTTGCCTTTGTTGATTCCTTTTGATGTTATATCTCCTGAAACGCCAACGACCGAGACTTTTGATTCAGATACAGAAGCTATCGTGGTGCTTACTCTTGTGGAGCCAATATCAATTCCTGTAATTATTTTTTCTTTGGGCATAGGTGTTTATCTAATCATATAATACTATTACTTTGTCATAACGTAAATCAACCCTTTTTAAAATTTTGCCATCCTGAAGCATTTTTTTTATTAATGCACTAAGAGTTTGAATAGCATTTTTTTTGTTTTTATCGTTGCCAATATAAACCTCTACATTATTTGCGTAGAGTTCAGTATACCTTGGATTGAAACTCATGCTACTAACTTTTAAGCCTTCTCTATCTGACTCTCTCAGGATTTCTATACTAATCGGCACAACATCTTTTTCCAAAAATGTTCCAATTTTTATATCGGCATCATAATTTATTCTCGGAAGATCCAAGAAATCTTGTTGCACAGAACCAAGTACAAAGCCGTCACCATCTATCAAATAAGAATCGGCGTCCTTATAAACTATAGCTAACGGGACGCGCTCCTCTATTAAAACATTTACTGTATTTGGAAACTTTTTTTCGACTTTTATGGTTTTCGCTCCAAGAAAATTAGTTGAAATTGTTTTTTCAAGCTCCGGCGTTTTCACTAGAAAATAGTTTTTGTTTATAACCTGAGTATTCACCAAGGTTTTAACATCATCTAAATTTACAAACTTTTGTGTACCAGTAATTTGGACATTTGTAATATCAAATTTTCCGGAGTTAAATACCCAGTCATAACCAAAGTAACCCAAACCTCCAAGTACAATTATTACGGCAGAAAGTTTAAAGAACATTTTATATCTTCGTCCTACATACGTGGTTTTCTTTATACCGCGCTTTTTGGTATTGATATTTTGTAAAAATGATTCTTTAGCGCTTAGTTGATTAATACCTGGAATAGGCCGAGTAATCTTCTTTCTGTTGCCAAAAAAGGAAGACTCAGTTTTTTTTGTTGAGAATTTTAAAAGTTTCATTTGATATTAATTCTGCAGCATCAGCATTTAGCAAATTAGAATCTTCATTTATAAGAAAGCTTCGTCTGTTAACAAGCATATCCTTAATGGTTGAAACAAAAGTGTCGGCTGATAATTCTGATTCTGGCAAGACACGCGCCAAACCCTGGCTTTGTAACAACTGCGCATTTTCAAATTGCTCGTTATGTGAAACCCAAGGAATCGGAATTAGTAATGCAGGTTTTTTAAGAGCCAGAAGCTCTGAAATGGTATGTGCACCGGATCTTGAAACAACCAATGATGCTTTATCAAATGCCTCGCCTATTTCATCTTCAAATATAAATTTTCTAATAAAATATTTTCCTTTTGTTAAAGACTTAATAGGTTCGTAAATGGCATTCAATCTATCAAAATCATTGGTAACAGAATAATCACCGACTTGGTGAATAACATTACAAAAAGCTAAAAGTTCTGACAAACTTTGTTTTACGGTTTCATTAATCATATGTGAACCTGTTTTGCCTGCAGTAATGTAAACATATGGAAGTGTATTACCGGTTTCAAAAGCGGTGGAATTAGATTTAAAGATACTTTCTCGTAAAGGAATACCCGTAAAAACTGTTTTTCCCGCGGGAAAATATTTTGCCGAAGCTTTCCATGAGATTAATACTTTTTTTGCAAACCAACCAATAACTTTGTTAGCGTACCCTGCTACAACTGTTTGTTCGTGTGTTACAGACGGAATACCCAAGAAAAATCCCGAAACT
>CAIKVR010000085.1 GCA_903830915.1 uncultured Bacteroidales bacterium | reverse complement strand
GTATTGTTGGATTATTTTATATACATATCTGTAGGGCTTATAACAATAGGAATATTATATTTTTTAATTTTCTATAATCCTGAAAAAAAATAAATGAATAATAAAATAAATTGTCATATATCCTATGGACTTAAACAAACTGGATTACCCTTAATAATAGTAGAAATCAATAAACAGAACCTCTGTTTATTACTTGATACTGGTGCAAATAAAAACCTTATTGACCAAAGGGTTTATGAGTTCTTTAAAGACCAGACTGAAATGGTTGGAAGCAGTAGTATCTTTGGTTTAGATGGTAACAAGCAGGATACACCAATTATCAAACTCAGTTTCATTTTTGAGAATCATTCATTTACAACAAAATTCAATATATTTGACTCTTCAAAAGCATTTGAAGCTATTGAGAAAGAAGCAGATATTCAAATTCATGGTATCCTTGGTAATGAGTTTTTTATAGAAAATGAATGGGTGATTGATTTTGAAAAGTTAACTGTATATTCAGGGAAATAATTAAGAGATGGCAGAATTTTTATATACTCCTATTAATAGATTTAATGAGGAATTACCTCTACTCAAATTAAAAGTTCTTGAAGAATTTACTTTTAGAGCATTGATTGATACAAGTATTAAACATAATTTGATTGACCCAACCTTTATTTATTTTGAAGTAGATGAGGACTATTATACTTGTTTGGAAGAAAATGAATATCCTTATTTCTTAGCAAAACCCAAAATGTATCTATTCAAAGACCAGTTTGAAGCACTTGGAACACATAAAATGGTAATAAGAAATGATGTTAAGCAAACAGTAGATAAGTTGAATTTTAATTTTGAGGTAAATGGTAAAAAGTATTCTGATATTTTCTCTGTTTTTAAATTAAATGAATCTCTTTACAGAGTAGAAGATGTTCTTATTGATATTGTACTAGGAACTGATTTTTTAATTAATAATAATTGGGTAATAGACTACAAGAAAAAGGTTATTTATTTATTTTCCTAAGAACTTGTGATTGAATTATTTGTGAATTTGTGAGATAATGCAAAATATTTTACTCATAATCTTATTATATTTTTACTAATAGACTATTAATAATTAAATTTAAAAAAGAACTCTTTGACAAGAAAATTACTTAATAAATTACTTCTTAAGGTGCTAATTAGGGATTTATTGAAATAGAATATTAAATTATCTTGTATAACCTATTGATATATAGTTATATTATAAATTTAAGTTCGAGTCCCTTCAGCCGCACAAAAAATCCCGATAATCAACTGATTGTCGGGATTTTTGTTTTTAATCAAAATTGATATCTCAGGGCTGCTTTTAACCCAATCAGTAACTTATTGTTTGCATCCAATTCATTTTCATAAAGTGCAAAAACAGGTTTGTGAAATTCATTTCCATTCTGCAAATGATTCCATATTACCGTTGGACCGGCAACTACACTGAATTTTTCAGACAATTTATATTTCAAATTCAAATCCAGACTGTAAATTTGATCCCAAAGAACCGTACAGGTAATTTGTGATAAAATTTCAGGATTGAAATCAAGCTTTTTATTAAGTGCTATGGTTGATCCTATCCCCATTCCAATGCCAATATGATTGTTTGAAAACGGACTATACGATAAAAGCAGGGAAGTATAGAATTCTTTCACTCCAGTTTTGTAAGCAATATTTATCGGGAACATTTCATTCGTACCAATTTCCAGTGCGCGATAGCCTCCTTTTTTTACTGCTGTCAAAAAACCAACAGGAATACCGGAATTCACAGTATCAATAAGATTTAAAAATCCAATTTGAAAACCTGATAATTTACGTGTTCGATTGTAAAACCCAAGCTGAAACCCTGTTACTTCTTTGCCCACTATATTGGAGAATCCAACCTGAATTCCAGTCATTGAGTTCCCAAGAATATTTGAAAATCCTACCTGTACACCCTTCATTGAGTTGCCTGAAATGTTTGAAAACCCTACCTGAATGCCATCAGCACTATTACCAAGTGTATTGAAAAAACCGGTTTGAATTCCATGAAATGAATTTCCAAGTGTATTGAAAAATCCGACTTCGACACCGGAGCCACTGTTCCCAATGGTATTGAAGAAACCTATGTCTATTCCCTTAGAGGATGCACCAACAGTATTAAAAAAACCAATACTTGAACCTGTATTTTCACCACCAACAGTATTGGCAAAACCAATACCAAGTCCTTTGAAATTTGAGGCTGTAGTATTAAGAAATCCAATTTGAATACCTGAATGACTGCCTTTTGCGACATTTACGAATCCAATCAGAGGTATGTTGTATTTGTCGGGAATTTTATTGTAACCTATTGTATAAATAACAGTTTCCTGTTTAGCTGGAATTAAATTTTGTGCATAAACTCGAAAACTGCTTGCAAGAATTAGTAATCCGACAATTAAACTGCTCTTTTTCATTGGACTATAGTTTTTTAGGGTTTAAAATATCTTAAGATGATATTCACTTTTTAGAATCAATTTTTCCAACCTGGTTTTACGTGTAGCTTCAAGTTTTGCACTCAAGACCCAAAAATAGGCAGTTTTTTTATATGAATTGGATTGTTTTTCAAAAAATTCATAAGCCTTTTTATTTGATTCAAACTGTATTCTGAATTCTATAGGTAATTCCACTGGTTTATTTTCATAACTGTAAAGAATTGATTTGCCTTCTGTTCTGTTTATGAAAAGTTCTGCTCCTTTTGACGTTACTTGTCCTTTTGACAGTAAACTTTCCATTTTCCGTATATTTACCTCACTCCAGATACTTTTTGGATTCCGGGGTGTGAAACGAATGCTATAACTCTCATTGTCAACAGTTTTTCTGATACTGTCAATCCAACCAAAACATAAAGCCTCATCGACCGACTCTGACCAGGTCATGGAAGGTTTGCCGGTACTTACTTTATAAAATCCAACAATTAGTTCCGTTTCGGTTAAAAAGTTATTTTCCAACCACTTTCTGAACCCGGATTGATTTTCGAAAAATACTGGTTGCATATTATTCATTTATTTCAATTTCTCCACTCAGGTATAATTTTGCATTTCCCCCAATCAGACAACGATTTCCCTGATAAATGCAATCCAGTTTTCCTCCTCGTTTTGATAGCTGTAATGCCTTTAACTCAGTTTTTCGAAGTTTTTTACTCCAATATGGAATAAGTGTTGTATGTGTTGAACCTGTTACAGGATCTTCATTAATTCCCGATTGAGGTGCAAAGAAACGTGAAACAAAATCAACATCTTTACCTTTAGCTGTTACAATTAATCCACGGGCTTTCAGCAACGATATTTTGTTGTAGTCGGGTAGGAGTGAAGTTATCTGTTTTTCGTTTTCAAAAACTGCCATATAGTCCCATTTTCCTTTATAAACTTCAAGCGGAGGAATTCCAATACATTGTTCAATTTCAAAATCATTCAGTGTTTTTTCAAATGTATCGGTTGGAAAATCAAGATACAAAATATCTTTCTTTCGTGTAACTTTCAGTTCACCGCTATGTGATGAAAAGAAATTAATCGTATTTGAGTTGTAGTTCAGGTAATTAAACAAAACATAAGCAGAAGCCAGTGTTGCATGACCGCATAAATCGACTTCAACAGTTGGTGTGAACCAGCGAATGTCATATCCATTATTAGAAGGAGCAATGAATGCTGTTTCAGCCAGATTATTCTCTGAGGCAATTTTTTGCAACAATTCGGCAGGTAGCCATTTTGTGAGTGGACATACTGCTGCTGAATTACCTTTGAAAAGTTCATCGGTAAATGCATCGACCTGAAAAAGAGTAAGTTTCTTCATTATGTTTTTTTCAGATAACAAAGGTAAAGTGAAATGATTAAATAACCAATAATCTTAACCTGATAATTTTATTTAAAGTCTGTTTTATTTAATCGTCGACAAAAAATTGTACCTTTGTACTCACTTTTATTAAACACTCAACTTTGTAAAATATAAATAAAAAATGGAAAATCAGGACAATCAAATTAACATCGAACTTTCAGCTGAAGTAGCTGAAGGTACTTATTCAAATCTGGCAATTATTTCGCACTCAACTTCTGAATTTGTGGTTGATTTTGTGCGTATGATGCCCGGAACTCCCAAAGCAAACGTAAAATCGCGAATTATCCTGACTCCGGAACATGCAAAACGCTTGCTTTTTGCTTTGCAGGACAATATTGCTAAATATGAATCGCAAAACGGAAAAATTAAGGTTCCGGATAATGGCTTTGTGCCACCGGTTCCTATGGCATTTGGTGGAGGCGAAGCATAATTCACCATATAATTACTTAGTCCTAAAGAACTTTTATCTGTTTTTTAGTACTAATTTTAGTATCGTATTTTGCATTATAAATCTTGTGTAAAGTATCGATTTTTTGTACTTTTGCGCAACTTTTCAAAGATAAAACCCACCAATGGAAAAAATTATCATTCTAGATTTTGGTTCACAAACCACACAGTTAATAGGTCGCCGCCTTCGTGAACTCAATGAATACTGCGAAATCCTGCCATACAATAAGTTCCCTGAAAATACAGAAAAAATTAAAGGTGTTATTCTTTCAGGAAGTCCGTTTTCGGTATATGATCCGGCCGCATTTAAAACTGATTTAAGTCAGATTCGAGGAAAATTTCCGGTGTTGGGTATTTGCTACGGAGCTCAGTTTATGGCTTATACGTCGGGTGGAAATGTAGAATCAGCTGGCTCTCGTGAATATGGTCGTGCCAACATGACTTTTATCGATCTGAATGATCTGCTTTTGAAAAATATACAGCCTGGATCTCAAATTTGGATGTCTCACGGCGATAGCATTACCAAAATTCCTACAAATTTCAAAAAAATTGCCAGTACAGACGATGTTGAATTGGCTGCTTTCAAAGTGGAAGGTGAAAAAACATGGGGTGTGCAGTTTCACCCCGAAGTTTTTCACACGCTGGATGGTACGCAATTGCTCGAAAACTTTCTGAATATCTGCGAATGTAAACGCGATTGGTCTCCGGCTTCATTTGTTGAATCAACTGTTGCTGAATTGAAAAAGCAATTGGGTAATGATAAAGTTGTTCTGGGACTTTCAGGTGGTGTCGATTCGTCAGTTGCTGCCGTTTTACTCAATAAGGCCATTGGTAAAAACCTGACTTGTATTTTTGTAGATCACGGATTGCTTCGCAAAAATGAATTTGAAAATGTGATGCGCGATTATGAACATTTAGGTCTGAACGTAATTGGTGTAAATGTAAAAGAACGATTCTACAAAGCATTAGCCGGAGTTTCCGACCCCGAACAAAAACGCAAAATCATTGGTAGCGGCTTTATCGATGTGTTCGACGAAGAGGCTCATAAAATAAAAGATGTAAAATGGCTGGCTCAGGGCACCATTTATCCCGATATAATTGAATCACTTTCAATTACCGGAACGGTAATTAAATCGCATCACAACGTGGGTGGATTGCCTGAAAAAATGAACCTGAAACTTTGCGAACCTTTACGTTTGCTGTTCAAAGACGAAGTGCGCAGGGTGGGACATGAATTAGGCATGATGCACCATCTTATCAAACGACAACCGTTTCCAGGTCCTGGACTCGCAGTACGAATTCTGGGTGATATCACGGAAGAGAAAGTTAGAATTTTGCAGGATGCCGACGATATTTTTATCAATGGACTTCGTGAGTGGAATTTATATGATAAAGTTTGGCAGGCAGGCGTCATTCTGCTTCCGGTACAATCGGTGGGTGTGATGGGTGACGAACGAACCTACGAAAATGCTGTTGCTTTACGTGCCGTAACTTCCACCGATGCGATGACAGCAGATTGGGCTCAACTGCCTTACGAATTTTTGGCAAAAATGTCCAACGAAATCATCAACAAGGTAAAGGGTGTGAACCGCGTGGTGTACGATATCAGCTCCAAACCGCCAGCAACCATTGAGTGGGAATAAAAGTAATTTACGATGTACAATTTTAAAATTTACGATTGCAACTTTAGAATTTTGACTTATAAATATAATTATTGATACATCTTTAGTGCTTAATAACTTTTTGTTAGCAATTGTAAGTTGTAAATGAACAAATTGTAAATGGTTGATACTCACTCCCATATTTATTCTGAAGAGTTCGACACTGACCGTGGCCAAGCCATTCAGCGGGCTAAAGATGCCGGAGTTTCACATATTATTCTTCCCAATGTCGACAGTGAAACTCTGCCTCAAATGCTAGCGCTTGAAACAAAATATCCGCAGTATTGCTTTGCTGCCATCGGACTTCATCCCACAAGCATAAAGGAGAATTACAAAGAGGAATTGGCTATTATAAAAACGGAACTGGAACGCAGAAGCTGGATTGCTGTGGGTGAAATTGGTAACGACTTGTATTGGGATAAAACTTTTTTGAATGAGCAAATCATTGCTTTTCAGCAACAAATAGAGTGGGCGCTGGAATATAATTTACCGGTAATTATTCATGTTCGTGATTCGTTCAGGGAAACCATGCAGGCGCTTCAACCGTACAAAAATTCAGGATTGAGAGGGGTTTTTCATAGTTTCACGGGTTCTGTTGAAGAAGCACGTGAAATCATTGAATTTGGCGGATTTCTGATGGGAATTAATGGAATTGTTACTTTTAAGAATTCAGGCCTGGCAGCTGTTGTGGAGCAAATTGACATGAAATACCTATTGCTGGAAACAGATTCGCCTTACCTCACACCTGCACCACATCGTGGAAAACGGAATGAAAGTGCTTATACACTGCTTGTTGCAAATAAACTTGCAGAAATTTTTAATTGTTCATTGCAGCAAATCGACGAACAAACTACACTCAATGCAAAATCGCTTTTTGCAATCTGATTTTTCATTTTAATATCTCGTTTTTTTGTTTTACTTTTGTGACTCCAAAAAAGGAGAGATGCTCGAGTGGTTTAAGAGGCACGCTTGGAAAGCGTGTGTACTCCAAAAGGGTACCGGGGGTTCGAATCCCTTTCTCTCCGCAAATTGAATTTCAACAACAATCAAAAGCCTGCAAAATCAATGATTTGCAGGCTTTTATGTTTTTTACAAGTCACAAAATATTCAATATCTATCAATCTGTAGGTGCTGAATTCGGTGGACTTGAAAAACGAAAAAGAACCTCCACCGAATTTGAGCTAAAAGTGTTTATAATCAAGTAGTTCATTCTTTGAACATCTTGTTTGGGAATTAAAAAGTAAGTATTTTTGAAACTTTTTAAAGGTTACCACAAATGAACACAAAACTATCCGTTCTTTTTTTCGTAAAAAGAACAAAAACAAACATTGATGGACTTCTACCCATCTTTATTCGCATTACTGTTAATGGCGAACGCATCGAATTTAGTACAAAACGCTTAACCACATCAGATAAATGGTCTGCTGAAGGTAATCGCATGAAGGGCACAAGTGCCGAATCAAAAGCAACAAATTCCTATCTGGACACGCTTAAATCCAAAGTGTATGATTATCAGCAACAGCTTATCCGGAATGATGATTTAGTTAATGCTGAAAACATGCGCAACAAGATTTTAGGCATTGAAAAACGCAGTCACATGCTCATTGCCATTTTTCAAAACCATAATGATGAAGTTAAAGCTCTCATAGGAAAAGATTTTGCAGCCGCAACACATGTTCGCTATGAGACTTCACTCAAGCACACCGTTAACTTTATCAAATGGAAATACAAAGTTTCCGATATTGATATACGCAAGATTAATCATGAATTTATTACAAGCTATGAGTTTTACCTAAAGACAAAATGCAATTGCTGCCAAAATACAACGGTGAAGTACATCAAGAATTTCGGCAAGATTATACGAATCTGTATAGCCAACGGCTGGCTTGATCGTAATCCGTTTATAAATTACAAGAGTAGGATGGTCGAAGTTGAACGTGCATTTTTATCCCAGGATGAAATTGAAACGATGTTCAATAAAGAATTTGCGACAGATCGTCTCAATCAGGTGAAAGATATATTCCTGTTTAGTTGTTTTACAGGTTTGGCCTATGCTGATGTAAAAAAGCTAAAACGCAATAATATAACGTTAGGCGTTGATGGAGAACGCTGGATTTACGTTAACCGAACGAAAACAAATACACGTTCCAACATCCCCTTATTGCCTTTTTCGTCAGCTATACTTGAGAAATACCGTAACCATCCGCAGGCAGTCAACCAGGAACGTCTATTGCCTATTCTGAGTAATCAAAAGATGAATTCTTATTTGAAGGAAATAGCTGACCTTTGCGGAATTCATAAAGAATTGACTTTTCACATTGCACGTCATACTTTTGCCACCACGGTTACGCTCACAAATGGCGTTCCCATTGAAAGTGTATCAAAGATGCTGGGTCATAAAAACCTGCATACCACGCAGCATTATGCCAAAATTCTTGACTTGAAAGTAAGTGATGATATGAAGGCTTTGAAAGAAAAGTTTGGAGACGGAACACAATTGAAAATCAAGCAATCTGCAGGATGATATAAAAGATCATTTAAAATCAGATTAAAACAGACTAAAACAGGATTCAGGTTTTAACACCTAGATCCTGTTTTTAAATATAGATATATCTATATTTATGGCTATAAAAAGACAATAATTATAGATATATCTATAGTAACATTAAACCAGCTGAACATAAATTTCCCATGTCTATCCTTAATATTGAGCTTATATTACAATTTTAATTTAAGCCCTTCATTAATCATATAGAGAAGTGCATGAGCATTACCTAGTGCATCTTCCAATGGGTTATGTGTATGTGTATAACCTTTTTGTTCCCTGCCATCTTTATCTATAAAAGTCATACTCCTCATGTGTTTCCATGGTAAACGCATGTCGTTTTTAAAACCACACCATAAATCACCTATACGCCTGGAACTATATCCAAAAGGATTACTTCCACAAAATGTATGAAAATACCAGTTAATCCATGAAGCATCATATCCGTTATTATCAGAGATTAAAATAGGTTTCCCTTTCGTGTTAGTTTCTGCAAGCCATGATGAAAATTGTTCAAAAACAATTTTCGGATCTTCAAAAGATTCATGTTCTTGTCTGGAAAAACCACTGATGGCAAGTGCTTCTTCATTGTAATAATCACTAATTGGACGTGTTTGTCCATAAAATGTTGTTTGTAACTCATTATCCAATCTGACTGCACCAAAGCAAACCATTGAGCTCTTGCCTAAAATGGGACCATCGGATTCGACATCTATAACGTAGTAAGCCATTTTCTTGTAATTTAAACTTTTATAAACCAAGTAATTATAATTCTATCTGTCTGACTTTTTGCTTTTTTCATTTTCAAAAAATAAATTGTTTCAATTTTTCAATACCCTCATTAAATTTTGAAGAGTTTGTTTCCTTCAATGTTTGGATGTTTTTCAGTTTCCATTGTATAGCAGGAAAACTACTCAAATCACCGGCACAACATTTTTCCCAATCAGGATTTCCACTTTCGAATGAAAGAAGAAATTCTCTGTCAATATTTGTGAGGTTTTGATTGATTTTTTCTATTAAGTCTTTTCGGGCAGCTTCAAAATCTGCATAATCGAATGGCACATCAGACATTCCCTTAAATTGATTTTCAAGAGCTTGTTTCTGATCTATAGGATTTGGCTGTAAAGATTCAATAAGTGGCTTATCACTTCCCAACAAATAGAAAATCAAACCATTTTTCACATCGGCAAATGATTCAATTTCCATATACTTATAATCAAATAGGTCGCGAGGGTGCTGACGACCCAATGCCGCGGCAATTTTGCCACCATATAACAATGAAAATGGTACTACTCTTGCGACACAACTCATTTTAAATTCCTTTTGTGCTTTCTCACAAAGTTCCTTTTCTTCGACTTCACCAATAATACCCCGCTTGATACCATTAACCTCTATTTTTACGGTTGCTCCGCCAAAAGTACATTGCAATTTAAGTACAGCTGATTTGTGAATAACCCGAACACCTGGAATCGCTTTTTCAATCTGCTGTTTTAAAGTATTCAGGTGATTATTAATTGCTGTCATGCTCTCCTCTCTGTTTTTAATCGGAAGAAAAGTAAGGTCAACATCAACAGAATAACGAGGCATGTTTTTTACAAATAAATTAATGGCCGTACCTCCATGAACTGCAAAATCCGAAATTTTATATACCAATGGCATAATCCGAATTAAAAGTGCCACTTGCTTTTTATATGTTTCATTCATATTCGTACAATTCTTTTGGTATGGTTATCATGTATTCAGGCAGATAAACCCCGTTATCAGCTAATTTTTGTTTGCCGGTTCCCATGTCAACTTTGCTTATATCTAACCTATTATACCAGTTATGACCAGCTTTCTTGGCCATATATAAGAATAATCGTTTTATCTTTATATTGTCTGTATTTTCTAACAATAGTTGCACAACTTCAGCTCTCAACGTTGTAAGTTGTTCCATAATATAAAACAGATCTATATATGCATATTGATTCGGCGCTAACAACAGGCATTCAAGAAATGCTTGTTCCGGCACAGACATGAGTATTTTAAAATCCCCCTTATTGACGAATGTCAATTGTGTATTCTGGAAAGCCTTTGTAGAAAAGAATTTGAATTCATATTCAAAATCATATTTTTTCATCCAATCTGGAACTTCATCCTCTTGCGGATGTCCTATCATTAGAACTGGTTTTCCCATTGGAACATAGTGGTTAAATCCAGACAATTCCAATGCTGAATGAGCACCTACGTAAAAACCTTTGTTCACTTGGTTATTGTAACTTGATATTGCTGCAAAGGAAGAAAGTTTGTCCCCTGTTCTGTACATTACACCTTTTGATAATGTAGAAAACCAACCAGAGTTGCGATATTGCTGCATTAATTGGTCTGAGTATCCATTTTTTTTCAACCAAGAGGAAAAAAACAGTCCTCCGGGTTGCCAACATTTCAAAAGCTGGTTTAATTTATCCTTGGTTTCTATATTCATACTATATAACTGGCGTTTAAATTCAACTGCAAAAATATAGTATTAAATCAGTTTAAACAAATTTTTCTTGTTTTATTTTAGTAATTGTATTGAAATTGGTTGAATAATTCCGCTTATTATATATTTAAACTATACTTTATACGGAATAATTCAACTAAACTATTATTATCACTCTCACTTCCTCTTATCCTTCGCCCCGCCATCAAATGCAATAAGATTAAACATTTCACGCATACGCGAACGGACACGGTTGCCGTAGTAGTCTTCAAGTTCAGATGCTGAAAGATTGGTCGTAGCATGGGTGAGCATGTGATTACTGATAAAATGGTCATAACGGGAAAGCAGAATTTCGCCCATAACATTACACTGATTGCCGTAGTATTTGAAAGTACTTTCAGCTCCGAGATCATCGAAGCAATGAGCATGTGGTTGCGGTTGAATTGAAGTGTTGATATAAGAATGGCTTCCGTAGCGTTGTATAACCTCATAGCCATCTTTGATAAAATCAAAAGTAATCTCCCTGCATGATTTGATACCAAAGCGTTGCTGTTGCGGTACAAGTAAACGCATAAGCGACATAAGGCTTGTTTTTCCGCAACCAATCGGACCGGTCAATAATATACCTTTATGGAGGTTGATGTTGTAATGTATAGCCCCTTGCTCATCTTGCAAAAACCATGTTAGCAGCTTCTGAAGCACCTCATGATCTTCGGGAAAAACACAAAAATGTTCACCGAAGATTTCTTTTCCTCTGGACTGTATTATAGACAGGTTGTTGTTCATATTTTAAAGCGGTTCAGAATAGTTCTTTCCTATCGTAACGTTTAGATTTCCCGGGGTCGGCTGTTTTTGCACTGCATATTGTAGTTGCGGTGTAAACTTCGGAATGTTTAGTAACCAATTTCCGGCAGCTGCTTGCCAATCTTTCATGGGCGCTTTTCCCCCTACTTTCCACCCATTGCTTTGGTAGTGATTAAAAAATTTCTGTGCTTCAACCTCGTTGCTGTTCTGCGCCATAAAGAATTCCCGTATTTTCTCAATGGTAGGTTGGAAGGTGTTTTTTGGTTGGATGATTGGAGTACTTTTTTCCGGCGAGTTTTTCGAATCAACCTTTTCCCCGTTTATCTCAACTACTTTCACTCTGTTTTTTGAAACTTTCAACACAATATCATTTTTTGGTTGGGTGTTTTCGTTTTCAATATTTAAGTTTAAGATGTTTTCTTTGTTTATATAAGGGGCTAATGCTTGTTCAATGCTTGTTTCGATATTAGTATGGTCATGGGTAGATACCAGTTTAGCACTTGACTGCATATCGAACAGGTAAACCAAACTCCCTTTAAACGGATTGAACGATGGCAGATATTGAACATAACCAAAATTGTGAAGGTCTTTAATACATTTATGGTAAGTAGCTTTAGCCGAAATTTTACTGATACGCATTAGTTCCTGCCGTGATATGGATACCGGATTCTGAAAACGCCCAGAATTCCAATACTGAAAGATAGCCATGTAGAGACTCACATGTGTTGGATTAAGACGGTTATCAGCTTCCACACGTTGAAAGAATCCACTGAGTTGAAGAATATAGTTCATCGTGTTTTCTTTTTGAGGTTTTGCGACAACAACACATCAATATCGGATGCATTGTAATAGTTTGTTCCACCAATCTTTGTAAAGGGCAAGGTGCCGTTTATACGCAACGTTTGGAGTGTCCCTGGTGATATATTGAGTAGCTCTCGAACTTCTATTGATTTCATCCATTTCTTCGTAACAGAAGTTTTCTGTTCACTCATTAAAGTTCGTATTTCATCAAGCAGTTCGACCTTAAATTCACGTAGGTCATCGGTGGTAATGATTTGTGCAGGCATATTTTTTTTGTTAGTAGTTAAAAGTTGATTAAAAAAATAATTGAAAATAATGATTATCTATTTTGATATCTTACTAAATTTCACAACGCTCGCAAACGATTGACCTCGTCCGGTGAACCGAAAAACAAGTGAAGTTGGCGTTTTAAAACTGTCCTGTTTGAGCGACGAAGGAGCGAGTTTGGACGGTTTAAGCCAACTGAGCTTAAGTTTTTCGAGTGAAGCGGGCGCAGTCTTGAACTTTTTTGCTTCGTTTTTTGGTTCAAGCCAAAAAATGACGTGGGGTTTGGGGTAAAACCCCAATTAGGAAAATTACTCTAAATATAATATTGGTTAGATCATTCATTGTATTCCAATGTGCGAGTTATCCAACCAACCAAGTATTTTTTATTGGCGGGACGATTCCTGATAATCGTCATATAATACTCTATTTTTGTAACGGTAAAGGCTGCTTGGAAATGCCCAAAATCCATAGAGTTGATTTTGTTGATGGTGATCTCTCCAATAATTCCGTCAATCTTGGTGCCAACTATAGATTGAACTATGCGGGCAGTAGTTGTTATTCCTGTATTTACCGCAAAATCGAAAACAGAATCCCCATTGGTTTGATTGGCAATCAAATCTGCATTAAGAGGAGTCCAAAAGTTGGTCAGATAAAATTGTTGTATCAGTTTTGAAAGTTCGAGATTCTTTTCAAGTGAGGCTGGGAAGTCAGGTTTGCTTTTGTATTTATCGATAATAGCCCAACCCGACCAGTTTTTGTGAGCGTTGCGGGATATGCCTTTATAAGTTTCGCCACCCTGATCGTTAGGGTCGTTGACGTAACCACCTTCGTGGGCGAGCATTTTTTGAAATGCGGTTTTAAATTCTGCCATAATTTATTTGATTTTAGAACCATGAGGCTCCCGATATAACTATCGGGACAAAGACTCAATGGTTGTGTTTTAATTTCTGGCAAAATTGGAAGCTTTTATTGGATTTTAATCACAAGGTAAACCACATGTGGTATGGATATTTATGTTAATGTTTCTAAAGATTATTCGTATTCTTTATTGAGATTTCGGAGAAACTGTTCTTTACATGTATCTAAAAAAAGAGTTTTGTTATCACGCCGTTTAATGTCTTGAAAACCACGATAAATATCGTCTATAGGGAAATGAAATATTTGTTCAAAAAGTTCTGTGAGTTCATTAATCCTACAGTTACCATCATTTAAAACTCCACAATAATAAAGTGAGTAGATAAGTTCAATTAATGAAATTTTGCTTCCTGTCCACCTAAATTTTTCCAAAATCACAAGGTGATCCACATGTGGATTTTTGGCATTTAACTGTATTTTCTCCAATTCTTTGTTCAAAAATACTTCGAGACGATTATATGCAATTATTTTTGCCACGGTGTAATCGTAGCCGGTTGAGAAATTGTCATCAATATCGACTCCTTTCATTTTTTGCTTCAAATCATTTTTTTCACGGGAAAAGTACCTGTCATCAAAGTTGGTTGATTCCATTCGATAGTACTGATAAAAATCCCTGTGCTCGTTAAAGAAAAATGTCAACTTTTTTAATTCTCCTCTTAAATAAATTTCCTGCTCATCAAAGCAACCAATTGGACGAAGACTTTCAATTTCGGCTATCTTTTTATAGTAAATAGATTTACTGTATAGTTCTGGTTTCTCCTTTTTAAAAAATAGAATTTCTTCTGGTTCATCTAAAAATTTATATTCCAAAACAAATGCCTTGAGTTGTTTCAAGACATTTGTTACGCAAGTAAAAGACTTTTGTGATTTCTCTATAATATTTTCTCTGCCCATATCAATGGTTTGTAATTGTAAATCGAGTTCTTTGTTCAGTTTAGCTATAAAATGATTCATTTAGAAATGTTAATTTGTGATTAATTTGTCTATACTTTATTGTAACAAAAGAAAGAATGTTTGATTTAACAAACATTCTTTCTTTTCTAAATAACAAATAGTGAGAATAATAGAGAATCTGAACAAACTTTAATTTTGTAATTGTTAGAAGGCCTTTTTGTAAAGATCTAATATATCAGTTATGTTTACACTTCGTGGATTTCCGGGTGTGCAAATATCATTAAATGCCGAATTAGCTAATTTTTCCAAGTCTACTTCTTTTACGTTCAAAATTCGTAATCTTTCGGGAATTCCAACTTTTATTGCTAATGCTTTTACTGCATCTACTGCCGCATGTGCTGCCTCAATTTTTGAAAGTCCAACGGTGTTTGCACCCATTGCTTTTGCAATTTCTCCGTATTTATCAATACAGGAAGTTGCATTGTATTTCATAATAATGGGCAGTAATAGTGCATTTGCAACGCCGTGTGGAATGTCATAATAAGCGCCAAGTGGATGTGCCATACCGTGTACCAAACCCAGCCCCACATTGGAGAATCCCATTCCGGCAATATATTGAGCCATTGCCATTCCTTCACGTGCTTCTACATTTGAAGGATTTTCGACCGCTACAGGCAAATGTTTAGCTATCATCTCAATGGCTTTCAACTCAAACATATCCGACATTTCCCACGCTCCTTTGGTAATGTAACCCTCAATAGCGTGAGTCAGGGCATCCATACCTGTGGCAGCGGTTAAACCTCTAGGCATACTTACCATCAATTCTGCATCAACTATCGAAAGTATAGGAATGGCATTGGGATCGACGCACACCATTTTTTTTACGTTTTCTTCGTCGGTAATCACGTAATTGATCGTTACTTCGGCAGCTGTACCGGCAGTTGTTGGCAATGCAATAATGGGAATTGATTTGTTTTTAGTGTTTGCGACACCCTCCAGCGAAACCACATCGGCAAATTCGGGATTGGTAGCGATTATTCCAATAGCTTTGGCAGTATCGATAGGCGAACCGCCACCAATAGCTACAATCACGTCGGCTCCCGAAAAAGCAAACTCTTCACCTCCCAGTTTAACCTGCTTTACAGTTGGGTTTTGTTTTACATCTGAGAAAACCACAAATGGTATATTAGCACGGTCAAGAACAGCTGTCACCTGACCTGCTACACCAAATTTCACCAGATCGTTGTCGGTTACAACAAATACTTTTTTGAAACCGCGTTTTGTAATTTCGTCTGCCAATACACTACGACTTCCTGCCCCAAAATAAGACATCTCGTTTAAAATAATTCTTTTAATTTCACTCATGATTTATATACTATGATTTATAATCTAATTTCAATGAATAATATGAAAAGAAAGAATGTCTGAAATATATCCTCAGACACTCTTTCTTGGCAAAAAAGGAAAATTGCATTATGACTTATCCCATATTTGTTTTAAACGGATCATTATTTATATATTCGGGTGCTAAAGAAGCCTCCTCACCCGGACCCAATGGTGGCTCTGATTGTAATACCAACGATATTTCATTATCTAATTCTACGCGAACTATTTTAGGAATATTGTACATCCTTTTTTCTATACTTTCCATATTCTTTAGTATTAACGGATAATTACTTTTTTTACTTCACTCAGTCCATTTACTGATAAACTTACGAAATAAACTCCTTCGGCGAGTTTGATTCCGATAGCTATCGGGATTGAAGTTTGATAGTTTGAAATTGTAACGCCAGTTGAAATTAGCTGTCCCATTGCATTAAAAATGGCATAGTTGCTTTTTTCTGGAGCAATGATCGTGATTTGATTATTGGCATTCACAAACACCTGAGCGTTGAGCTTTTCGGTAGCATTCACATCGGTAATGCTGCCTGGAGCACGGAACAACAAGCTAAAACGATTTGTTGTTGGCACTGTAACAGGAGCAATAAAATTGTATGCTGCGCCATTGGTGAGTTCAGTTTCAATACTTGGATTCAATTTATCAATTAATATTACGCGTGTACCGGTTTCAAAATTTGTCATTTCGTTTGCCGAAATGCTCAAATTGTTGGCTGCTGTAAGTGTACTGAATCCAATTGGAATTTCAGTATTATATTTCACGCTGTTCATTCCATTAATAACCAATTGTTCGGTACCAACCTGCGTATAAATTTCAGGAACGGCAGGCTCATCATTGCTTCGTTTTTGTGCATCAAACTGATCAAAAGCATCCGAAGCATTGGCATTGAAATATAGCACTGTTTCGTCGGTGTTGGTGCCATTTGAGACCTGCAAACGTAACAATTGTTGTGGCGTTTGACTTGGTGCTTTCATAATATTTCCGGCTACATCTTTGTGAGAACGCATGTTATTGTCCACCGCAATACTTCCTGTTCCTTCGGTATTAACACGTACCCAGAATGCCTGCATAGGTGGAATTTTATTGGTAACAGTTGCAGGAGAACCAACTCCTGCGCCACTGTTTGCAACATACGTATAAAATTTATAAACGCTTCCTTCTTTGGTTCTGAACCACATCGTGTTCGATACATTTGTTTTGGTTACAGCATTCCAATCTAAGTACGAAGGATAAGGATTTCCTACCAAGTTGAAACCTGTTTTACCTGCTGTGCGTGATAAAGTGATAGAATGAGCACCTGTGTTTACAACTCCTGTAAAAGCTAACGTTCCGGTTGTTCCGGTAATTGATGGTGTGCTGGTTGCTACCTGTACATAACCACGCAATTTATCGAGTGTATTAGCCACAGGTGCTATCCAAGTGCTGGTTGTTTCATCAAAACATACCACCGAAGTTCCTTTGTTGAGCAAGGAACTTGCGCCCGAAGCCAACGGAATGGACATATACCAGTTGCGACCTGCTTCGACATATTGCTGCACAGTGGCAGTTATTGCTTGCGGTGCATTGGTCGTATTATCAACCAAAGTAGCTGTGCCGGTGGCATCGCTTTGTAGGTTAATGCCATTGGTGGCGGTGAGGATACCAGAACTCAAAGTTACTTTACCACCTGGAGCCGTTGTTATTGATTTTAGCGTTGTTGTTTCATTTATTGTTAATGTACTTCCTGTGTTTACCAATAGTTCGGTAGTAGCATTTTTCACTAATGAAGACAAATTAACATCGGACGAAACAATTGCCTCTGTTACATCTGAAACTTTAGAAAAAGCAATTTTGTCGATTTTCAGACTCGCCGAAGCCCAATTAAAACCTGTCAATTCTGAACTGTGAGGAATTTCAATTCTGATTCTCGTTGTAGTTCCCGTGGCAGGCAATGGACCCCAATTGTTTTGATTCTCCGTACGAATATTAAACGACAACTCACCACTTGCCACGTTCATAATCTTATTGGCATAATAAGTACCTCCCATTTCAAAAATAATATTTACTAATGCCGATGTTTTTGGCCAATTGGTTGCTGTAAATTTCATATAAAACAAATCTACATTGGATACATCTACTGGTGTGTCATTGTAAATGGCTGTATAATCTAGAGTTCCGTCGCTAGGTGATGAATGTGAAACCGTTAAATTTCCATCGCCGGTATTCGACAAGGTTAAATCGCCTCCATAAGAGCCCCAACCTTCGGTTGTTGTTTTAAAATCCCATGCTGTGGTTTTGTAATTAGAAAACTGTACTCTATCAATTAATGTCGTAGCGCTATACCAGTTTGTCGCAGGATTTGAAATAGCTGCACCATTATGAGGTAATTCGAACTGTACTGATTTAATTGTACCTGCATACAACTGTCCTCCACCCCAGCCCGGATTGTTAGCCGCTATATCAATCGATAAAAAATTCTTCGTAGGATCAATATCGAAGTACGAATAGATAACCGAATTATCCGTTTTCGTTAGTGTTACCAACATTTTTACAGGCGATGATGTTGGCCAGTTATTAGTCTGATAATTAATTTGTAGGTATTTGTAATCAGCTGCGTTAAAACTGAGATTATCAACCTGTACAGCAGCAAACCATAATTGAGTGCCCGCATCACCACCATCGATATAGGTCATTTTTAACTTACCATTTTCCCACGATGCCGTCACATCGCGACCGGCACCTAAATCGTGCCAACCATCCATACCAGAGGTAAAGTTCCAAGTAAGTTGAGCTTGTAAACTCATACTTACTACAAGTGTCAAGAAAAGTGTTTTTAATTTCATAATACTAATAATTTCGAGGGTTTATATTTTTTATTCTAAGTAAAAAAGTTCATTTAAGGATTCTGATACTGGTGAGTTATCCGGATTTGTTTCCATAATATCCGCCATATATGCCCACCATTTTTGGACTATAGGGTTTTTGCCCAAATCCTGCGAACCTGCACCTCCTTTCACTTTTTGTACAGCAAAAAGAATATTTGTTTGTTTATCCCAAAATATAGAATAATCACATATATCGCTTTGCTGAATCAGTGCTTTTAGTTCAGGCCAAATTTCATTGTGCCGTTTTTCGTACTCTTTCTCAAAACCTTGTTTGAGGTACATTTTAAAAGCATTTCGTTCCATTTTTTTTTAGATTTAAGAATAAAGATAAAAGAACTTGAGATTCTGAAAAAACTATTTTGATGTTATCGTCCACACTGTTTTTACATTGGGTGGCAATGAATCATTGAAATACATATCCGCTTTTACGCCTGTTGATTCGGGAGTATTAAAGTACTTTGTCAAGAAACCTTTAAGATCTTTGTCCAGTAATTCGATAGCCGGTGTAAGAAGATTTCCGGGTCCCTGATTTTGCTGGTCTTTTAGTAATATGGATTTTAATTCAGTGAAGTTTGCATCATTCACCTTACCCGTTTTCGCCATTGAACGTCTCAATATTTTACAAAGATTTGTTTCCCTAATGTGATAAGTATAAGCCAAACAACGCTGTTTAAAACCCAACAACTCTTTTACACCCATATCAAATTCGGCAAGGTATTTTGTTGGAACCTCTTTTCTTGCTTCTTCAGCTGCCACTAATGCCTGATCCACTTTTCGGGCTGTGGCTTCGAAACGAAGCTGTGCATCTTCCAACATCCAAAAGTGTGGTTGATCGGTTTCCACTGTACGCATGAATGCTGCTCTGCGGTTCGAAAGCCATGATGGTGTTACCCACGAAGCACCTTTCAGTGTGGCTTCAGTAAGTAAGTGCTGTGGGTCGCTTCTACCAACTTCTCGGCTAAACCACGTTATATCCCAGGGATACATTTCGATCACTTCAGATGAATATTTCCAATAGAGTTGAATTTTTTCTGAAGCATTTTTATACGGTTCGGCTAACAATTCAAGTGCATTAACATCGGTAATTTCCGGTTTGTGAAAGAATATGGATGCCATTCGAAGATTTGGGTCTTCACGGTCAGGAATGTTTCCGTAATACTCTTTTATTCCGGCAAGTTTACCAGCATTATTCATTGCTCGCAATGCTCTCAATGTAGTAAGCGGTGAAGGCAAATAAATATAAGGTTCGATTTCTTCGGTGGCTGTACCCAGCCAAACTTCACCTAAAACTTGTATTTTCCGTTCATTGGCAAGCGTCAGTACATTTTTAAACCAACGGTCGGCAGGTGTGGCAATTTGCACTTCGGTAATGCTGGAATGAATTGATAATCCCACACAAGCTGAATCAAGTTTTTCGATGGCTGAATAGGTTTGACCTGCCGAAATCTCCCAGGGTTCCCACCAAAGTCGACCATCCGGATTCAGCTTTTTCCATGTTTGTGCTAAAACATTCACAAAATTGGAAACACGCTTATCCAAGGGAACGCCACTGCATCTTTCGCATGGTCCATCTTCGCTACACAACCAGGCATTTTGATCGTAGGTATACATCAATAAATCGTCGACTCCGGGAAATTCCTTGTGAAAGTTTTCAATCAATTTTGTATAACGTTTTATAGTTTTAGGGTCCGAAATGCATTGCGAAAGTGGCTCTACAGCAGGATAAACCACATAAGGAGCTCCAAAATGAAAAATGGTACGCATTCTGTGTTTTTTACACATTGCAATTCGATGTTTCAATTCGGCGGCACGTTTTGCAATACGTTCTTTGCTGTGCAAATACCGTTTGGAGCCACCGTTATTCTGATTCAGGGTAGAATCGTTATCGACTGGCAATCGAAATTCGACAGGAACAGGAATTACATCTTCAAGATTCAACGCATTATCAGCCGGACGATATCCCCACGCAATATTAAGCTGCATGGTATTGAAACCCAGCTCTTTCATCAACTCCATGTTTTTGTCGTTCCATTCCACATTGGGCGAAGAGGGTGCACCCAAAACACCAACTTTGTATTGTAGTGACTGGTTTGTATCTGCTTGTTTACAAGAGGATAACAGTGCAATAAGCAATGAAATATAAATAAACTGTTTACTCATAATGCTAATTCGATTTTTGAAACTCAACAAATTTCCACAACTTCAATTCCTAATATCTGACCGAGTTTTTCTATTTTATCGGCAATATGTCCAACTCCAATTGCGCAATGGTGTGCAGGCCCTTGTTTCGACCACTCATTCATAAATCGCTTTGCACCAATTGGGAAACGATAACGGCTATTTGTATTGCCAATTTCAAGTATAGGTCCTTCTACCGATTCACCCTCGGCAACCAATAAAAACACACCGTCTTTCCCTTCTACAACTGAAAGCAATGTTACTTTTCCGTGTTTCACCGTCATTTGTATGGATAACCCTTTACCCGGTTTTCCATGGTAGATTGGTAATGGAACTAACTTTACACGACCCTCGGCAATGGCAAAATGAGCAGGGCCATCATGTCCAAGCATGACTACATCATCGTTGAAATCCATTAGGTAGAATTCTGAAAATGAACCTCCGGTACCAAATTCAGCCATGATTTTCATTGCTTGCGCATTTTTCACTTCACATTCGCCGGCTACTGGAATATTCTTTCCAGTAAGTAAAGTATTACCGGCAATAACCGAGGTGACGATATTTTCATAATCGTTACCCGATTCACCTTCGTAATAATATGCCATCGAACCTAAATTGTGTTTCTCCACTAATTTGTCGAGTGCAATGGAAGTGCGTGCTGCGCGTTCTATTTCATTCAGTTCACACTCAGGAGCAATATCAAAAGCAACATTAAATTCTTCAATCTTTGCCTTAACTTCGTTGTCAGTAACGTCATCACGATATTTTTTAAGTTCGCACATTTCGAGCATTTCAAAATGAGTTCCGAACACAGCTGATTGTTTGGTTACATCTGTATACACATCAAGCATACCACCGTAATAATGCCCCAAAATCCCCATGCGGTTGTTTCTTAAAGCGTTTGCAACTCGTGCAGCTTCCGTCCATGCTTCAATTTCACCCCAGGCATCCTCATCCTGAAGATATCCGGTTACAAAATCATACTGAATTCCTGAGCGATTAAATACGCTGGCAATTTCCGGAACTGAGCAGGCCTGACAATGTTCTAACCATAAACCGGTCATTTTGCCACGGTCGCCCAACTTATTAAACGCCTCGTAATCGAGTTGGGCAACAGGTTGTAAATTCAGAATGATAACAGGCACTTTCAGCTTTTGAGCCACCGGTAAAACGGTGGAAGAAAGTGCATAGGTTGAAACGTACAGAAACACAATTTCCACATCCTGAGATTTCAAATAGTCGGCGGCCTCGCGGGCTTTCACCGGATTATCTACCATACCAGCATCCGCAACTTCTACACCGAAAGCTGATAAACGGTTTTTTATTTCTTCCTGATATGCTTTCAAATGGTCGAGTAGTCCCTCAAATTGAGCCCAATAAGTGTCAAGTCCTATCCCAAATAATCCTACTTTAGTTTTCATTAGTCTTATGTTGTTTTTCAATTTTCAAATGTTACGAATTTTCAACTTACTTTTTTTCGTATAATTTTCTATAATAATTCATTCTTCCTCTTAGCTTTTCCAACATCTTTTTATTCGATGGATTAGCAATTAAATCAACAGTTTCGAATGGATCATTTTTAATATTAAAGAGTTGTTCTACTTGCTGATTTGGGAATAAAATATATTTCCATTCTTTTGTCCTGACAGCTTCTGATGGAACAATTGGTGTTACCGTTGAACCAAGACTTTTGGCAGACCAGCTGTGTTCATAATACCAGTCAGTTCTCCAGCATGACTTTTTATTTGCCATTAACTTTCCAATATCCATTCCATGCATATACCGTGGTGTTTTTATGCCTGCAAATGCGAGAAAAGTAGGCGCATAATCCACATTCAACACCATTTCGTCAACAGTTTTTCCACCGCTTTCTTTCTTAATGCGTGGGTCATAAATTATCAGGGGAACGCGCATAGACTCTTCATACGGTAGCCATTTACCCCAAAAACCATGTTCTCCCAAAAAAGCGCCATTATCTGAAGCAAATACGATAATGGTATTATCCTCAATGCCTTGCTCTGCCAATATTTTTCGGAGTTTACCAATAGCAATGTCAATACCCGTTACCAAACGATAATGCTTACGTATTTCATTCTCCAACAATCCTTTTGTACTCAGTAAATTTCTTGCATGGTTTGCAGCCATTGATTTTTGAAGGAATTCAGGCTGTGACAATGCATTTTGCAAATTGGCTGTTGGTGATATTGCAATAGAATCATCGGTATAATAATCTTTTACTTCAGTTGGATAATCAGACCACGGATCTTTTGGCGACCTGAATGAAACCTGTAAGAAGAATGGTTTCTGCTTGTCTCTCGATTCCAAAAAAGTTTTTACTTTTAATGGCACAACTTCGGTATCGGTATGCAGCGGATTTTTCATGCTTTGATTTCCGGTTCGCGGAAGCGAAGCATCCCAGGCATTTCCTGTTACACACGTACACCTGATTTCTTTTTTATGAGCTATTCCATCGTTGGTCACAAAATTGCAATCCTTTTCGTGCCAGTAATTGCCATGCCAACGATCGCCTCCCCAATAATTGAATAAATCTACGCCATGCTGGAACCCATCTTCACCCACTCCAATGTCCCATTTGCCAATATATCCGGTATAATATCCATTCTTTTTCAATAAAGCCGGAAAAGTATTTTCCCAATTTTCCGGCGTACAAATTGCCGGTAAATCATCCGCACCATTGGATCGCGAACGGGAATATATGCCGGTGAGAATAACTGCCCGGCTTGCCGACGACACCGAAAAGGTAATAAAAGAATTGCTAAACCGAACTCCTTCGGCAGCAAGACGGTCAATTTCGGGTGTTTTTACTGTTTTGTTCCCAAAACAGCCCTGCGAATCCCAACGCTGATCATCGCTCAACAAAAACAGAATGTTGGGTTGCCCTTTCTTTTCAGCATTCACCAATGCTGAAAAGAACAATGCTGAAACCGGAATAAGAAACCTGTTCATTTTGATATTTATTAAGCAATTATCAATCTTTCAACTAAATCAAGGAGCAATCCATTTACTCCAGTTTGGTTCTGCTTCAGACTTATAAGTAAGCGGATTGAAATTTTTCTCCAACCATGTTTTTGGATTTTTATTAAACTCATCCAGTTTTAAAGCCGCCAATTTGTAACCATTATTAATATCGAGATCCAACAGCCTTTTAATTCGGGCACACACTTTTTCGAACTGCGCTTTGTCATAAGCCACTGTTCGAGCATCCTGTGCAGCAATTGTTAGTGCGTAATGAATGCTTTTTCCCCTTAAAGAGCGGGCAGTGTGCTGTACAAAATCTCTTTGTTTAGTAATATCTTCAAGCTTACTTTCGTTTTGAGCAATAGCCTGATTGAAGAATTCAACAGCTTTGAAATTAAGTTGCGCTGCATCTTCTAACCGCAAACCGGTATCTTCAAATATCCATGGGTGAGCTGTTTTTGAGTCGGTCAGCATAAAATTTGCCCTACGGTTCGACTCCCAAATTGGTGTATCCCAGGTGCCATTGATAATTTTCACAAAATCCCAACTGTGCTCACCATTTTCTCCTTTATCTAATCCCATAGGACCAATCAAATAAGTAACATCCCACGGAAATGCCTCCACTGCCTGAGCCACATATTCCCATGCTTTTATCATGATTGGAGCTGTTTTTTTACCGTAAGGAGCGGCAATCTGGTTCAACAATTCATCCACCGTTGCATTCGGATTTTTCATCCAGGCATGAAGCATGGCATAGTTCACCGAATAGGTTGAAGGAGCAAAACCATAATATTCTTTTACGCCAACCACTCCCGTAATTTCTTTCCAACCGGCCATTTGCTCGTAAATCAAACGTGGAAAATAATCGTCAATTTGATATAATCCTTTGTAAAGCGTATGATCAAACTCACCCACAACAGGGATATTCCGCTCGTAAGCATTTTGCACCAACCGTTTTACGCCTAAATCCGATTTCAAAGATCCATCGTTGAAAGGATACACTTCGTTACTGGTCGAAGAATTCAGCATTAAACCAAAACCATCGGCATCAATCTTTTTCACTATATCAATTGTTTGTCCTTTGGAGAGTTCCCATGGTTTCCACCAGAGCATGGTTTTTACTCCCGGACGAGAATCTTGCATGGCTTTTTTTAGCATGTTGATAAAATTAGGCAAACGATCGCTGATAGGAATACCCGAACAACGCGGACAAGGGCCAAACTCGCTGCAAATCCATGCTTGCTGGTCGTACGTGTAAATCAACACATCGTTCACTTCCGGAAAAGTGACCATAAACTTTTTCATCATTTGAACGTATTTCAGCTGAACATCAGGGTCAGAAATACAGGCTGGCTTTACCGGATTAGCGTTCAAAACGCGTGGAATACCAAAGTGAGCTAAGGTTTTGAGTCCATGTTTTTTACATTGAGCAATGCGGAATTTCCATTTGTCAATCTGCACTTTATCGTCCAAATCTTCGAGATTGATTACTTCGTTATCGGGTTTTCCACCCCATGCTATGCTCAACTGGAGCATATTTACGCCTAGTTCCTTTAAATCTGTCAGTTGTTTGTCGTCCCATCTTATATCTTCAATAACCGAAGGACTACCTACAATACCTACAAAATAATCGAATCCTGCTCGACCGTTTTTCGATGGATCAACTTTCTTCTGTGCAAAAATTAGTTGACTTAACGACACTAAAATAATCGTTGATAATAAAAATGTTTTTCTCATTTCGAATAATCTTTTGTTGGCAATAGCCATATTTATGAATAATTTATTTTTTTATTTTACAAGCAGAATGTGTTTCACTGTTTGATTCTTGTTAATCCTTAAGGAAACAATATAAATTCCAGCGTTTAACTGACTAATTGAATATGAATTTGTTTTGCCATGTCGTGACATTAAGAGTTCTCCTTTTAATGAATAAATTTGAACTTCATCTACATTTTCATCATTTGCCACGTTTAACAAACCGATTGAATTCGGATTTGGGTAAATTTTATATTTCAGCGCATCAGTATCGGTAGTGATAGTATGAATTGAAGATATAATTTTTGATGGCGTGAAATTATATGTAAGTATCTTTGTTTCTTTGGGTTGAAGCGAAACACTATTTACAATACAACCGTTTTTTAGATCCGATGATGATAACCCATCCACATCAAGCATTCGGGGAATCTTTATACTTACTTCTCTGCTTACTAACTGTTTCGAGCAGTTTTTTAGTTCGACTTTTACGCTTTGAATATCACGGGTGGCGGTAATTTTCAGGCCACCTTTTGCCATTAAGCTGTCGAATCCTATCTGACGATATTCCCAACTGTCAGGTATTGCCGGGAAAACATCTAATTTCTGATCAGTATCAGGGTCAAGCAACATTTGTGTCAGGTTGCAGATATAGGTTCCATGCGCCCCGATTTCGGGAGTCAAAAACAGCTGCCCTTTCGATTCTGTAAAACAGGTTTCATCATACAAAATATCGGTACGTTGGTATCTTTGCAACCACGATAAAGCATCATTTCCCAGTCCGAGTTTAGCAGCCACAACACCCATAGTACCATTATTGAAGACATAATCGCCGGTAGTAGTTTTTGCAGAGTTGATATAACTTGGCAATACCTTGGTGTCATGTTTATCCACTACTCCATGAAACCAAACATGAGTCAACCAGGTAGCATCGCCAACACCTTCCTGACTGGAAGCTCCCGCACCACCAGCAATAAGTGTATCGCCAAATAATGTCGATTGAGGAATAAGAATTTTTCCGTCATAAATGCTCCATGCTGCATCAGCAACACCACGTTTTACACATTCGTTATATCCATAACGTATTGCTGACTGTTGAACTGTGTTAGGCATGTTTTTGCATTGATAGGTTTTTCCATTGTATGTCAAATCCTGTAACGACACATAGGTTGTTGATTTCAGAATATCAAATGCTTTATCCTTAAAAGTATCATCGTTGCTATAATCGAGATACGAAAGTGCCATTAGTGAGGCATTTGCACCCGGGTAATTTTCATTCAGATTATTTCCCTCATTAACAGTAGGTTGAACGCCAAGTGCTCCATCATAACCCATTAAGGTAGTGTAAATGGCACCGCTGCTGTATTTTCGGGTTACATTATGGTGCGTAATTCCGTTTACTGCATTCGATTTTGCTTTTGGGAGTACATTGTATGTCCAGTCTGCAATGTTTTTGGATTCGTTTATATGTCCGGTATAAAGCAATGCTAACTGACTAAGAACCAAATCATATTCGGGACAAACCGCTCCACCAAAACTTTCAATATCGGTAGAATTACATCCGGGTGGAATTTTAGTATTTCCAAAATAAATACCATGATAATAAAGTGATTGTACATACAATTTCTGAACTGTTTCGTCGGGTACCGATATTTTTGAACGATTGAAATAGTTCGTCCACCATGCAGCAGTTTCCTGCCGTAGCGTTTCATATCCCTTTTGTTTTGCAGTATAAGCTGCATTCCATGCATGATCCCAAGTAACAGTTGGAGTAAGTGGGTTAAATGAAGAAGCCGGTGCAATATAGTAAGTTACAATACCGTTTGGCTCTACTGTACTAACAATTTGATTATCTGTACTTATTGTAACATTCGAAGCACTTTCTACTGCAACTGCCAACGAAGCTGTACTTGTATTTGGTCGGGTTGCAGTAACCACAGTTCCTTTTGTGTTATTTTGTTCGCGTGCTGCTGCTGAACCGGTAAATGGATCGTGCGCTACATTATAAATGCCACCATTATTATATATTCGAACATCCTGCTCTACTGCTAAATTAACTTGCAATGGCAATGGAGCTCCCGTATCCTGAACTCTGATTACTAAAATACCTTCGGGGGTAACAAATACCGTTCGTTTGGAAGTGAATGTTGTTCCATCAACCGTAAGCCCTAAATCAATGCTGAGTTCACCTGTACGAATATCTAATTTTTGATTAAAAGCAGTAATTGTTCCGGGATTAAGTGTTGCTCCATAACCAGCTTTCAGCAGAAATGGATTAAACCTATGACCAGCATTATCCCACCAATACTGATAACCAAGGTATGGTTCGTGCGGATGCCACGTACCCGGATTTGCCATAGGTGCTTTTGTAAAACCAAAACCCCAGGGGTCGACACGCATGGTTGTTCCACCTAAACCAATGGGCTGATATTGAAAATCATCACGGTTCAATTTTGTCAATCCTGATTTTATGAATGCACTTTTTTCGAGCATTGCATTCCATGCTACATCTACGGTTGGTTGTATATCTTTAAATTCAATTTTTGTAATTTTTGTAGATGCACCAAACCAACTTTCAGCAGGTGTTGCTGAAGTATTTTGAGGTAACTCTAATCGCACTTTAATTATCTCACCCGAATAAGCTGAGCCATTACTTTGAATGCTGTTTGAAAAATCAACCCGAACAAAATTCTGGGTTGGATTAACATCAAAATTTGAATACACAACTGTTCCATCTGCTTTGGTCATTTCAAGAACAGCTTTTACTTTTGTAGATAAAGGCCAACCTGCAGTTTGATAATAAATATCGCAGTAAGGATAAAGAGCAGCATCAAACTTGGTATCAATTTCCACCTGAGGAAACCACAATTGAGGTCCGTTTGTCAGGGCTTTATTCGAATAAGTCAGTTTCATATCACCGGCTTCCCAAATCAATGTAACATCCCGGTCAACTCCATCCTGAATTTCATGCCAACCTTCAAGATTATTATCAAAATTCCATGCACTGATTGTATTTAAAGGAATCGACCCTTGAGCAGCAATTTCAGTAGAAGTGAGCGCATAATTATATACCGAGAAATCGTCAATATAGGCTATTAATCCGCCATTCCCAATGACAATATTACCAGTTCTGTTTGTCATCGAGACATTCAACAACTCAACCGATTTTTTTCCGTTGAGGTAACAAGTCATTACATTCCTTTCGTTTACAATTGCCACATGCTGCCAATCGCCACTATTCCATGTGGTTAGATTATCCCAAAGACGTGAAGTTTTCTGAAATATAAGTTTCCCGCCATTAATGGCTAAATCGTAGTTTCCATTGTTATACGAGAACAAGTTTGCCGGTGTCGAACTGTATTTCTGAGCACTTCCAATTGTTTTAATCCAAAATGATATGGTTTGTTCTTTCGAAGTGAAAAGTGAATTAGTGGGTATTGTAAGATAACTATCACCATCTAAATACAAAGCAGCTTTTCCTTTTTTAAAATTGCTGGTATTTATAGCAGGAGTCCCCGAAGTAGCACAAACAAACTGAGCAGCATCATCCGCAAAATTGGTTTCAAACGACCATTTAACTATCTTTCTGTTGTCGGGCTTAGGTGTTTGGGTTGCAGTTAAACTTATCTTGTCAATCAGCGTATTAAGCCCAAACCAATTAGTAGCCGGATTAGCAATGGTACTTGAATTGTGCGGAAGTTCCAATTGTATAGATTTTATTTGTCCATCATAAGCCTTTCCGTTCCAGTCAGTCCGCACATTGGCAGCAATATCCACCGATACAAAGTTTTCAGTAGGGTCAAAATCAAAAAATGAGTGAACAACCGTATTATCTGTTTTTGTAAGTGTCATCAGCACTTTTCCGTTTAAAACCGTTGGCCAGTTTGCCTGATAGTAAATTTCAAGATAGGGATAGGAAGCAGCACTAAAATTCAGATTATCAACCTGTACTGCAGGAAACCACAACTGTGGACCATTACCTGGCGAACGCTCCGAATAAGCCATTTTTAAATTCCCATTTTCCCAACTTGCTGTTACGTCACGTCCATCACCTAAATCGTGCCAGCCTTGCAGGTTTGTATCAAAATTCCATGACGTTTGCGCAATAGAACATAACGAAATAAGACAGAATAAAAACAGTAACAACATGTATTTTAGCATGATATGTGGGTGTGTGAAGTTATACCAGCACTGTAATTTGCCTCAATAACAGACAAATTGCAGTGTGGTGAAATAAATAGTTTATGCTTTTAGTGTATTTTACTCTACAATCAGTTTTTTAACTTTTGCAATTCCATTCGAATGAATTTTTACAAAATACAGACCTTTGGGAAAGTCGGCTACAGAGACAGAGCTTACATTTTCATTTACCGATTTAATAAGTTTTCCGGTTGCATTGTAAATTGTAAGGTTATCGAATTTTTCACCCTTAATTTGGAATGATTCGAATGTTGGGTTCGGATAGATTACTAATTTCGAATCTGCCTTTTCAACCAATTCTGTAGTAAGCGAATTTGTGAAAGCTATTTTATCAATTTTTATAATTGCAGGAGCCCAATCAGAACCTGCCAATTCTGAAGAATGAGGCAATTCGATTCTTATTCTCGATGTTGTCCCTGTTCCAGGAAGAAGACTCCAGGCATGTTGCACTTCGGTCCGAATATTAAACGAAAATTCGCCACCTGCCAAATTCATGGTTTGATTAGCATAGTAATTTTGACCACCCATTTCAAAGAAGATATTTACCAAAACAGATGTTTTTGGACAGTTTGTTGCCGTAAATTTCATATAAAAATAATTTACATTAGCCACATTTAAAGGACTATCGTTATAAATAGTTGGATAGTCAAGCGCTCCACTTGGGGTTGAATAACTGAGTGCCAAGTTACCTGCACCATCGTTCACTAAGGCAACATCGCCACCATACGAACCCCAACCGTCAATTCCTGAATCAAAATTCCAAGTAATTTGTGCATTTGCAATTGAGAACACACAACATGCTAAAAGTAATAATTTGAATTTCATAATAGTAATTTTTTAAAAGATTAATAAATAATTGCTTTGGTTTTAAATTTCTTCCATCGTCTCTTTTTTAGAAACAATGAAAGAGAATTATATTTTTATTTTTTCAATAAAACACCATTTTGCTTGATGCCATTGATAGTTGTTTCGTAAAAATAAGTACCTGATTTCATTTTTGTTACATTCCATGCATACTCAGTTATTCCCCTTCCAATATTAAGGAGTTCAACTGTTTGCCCCAAGGTGTTAAATATTGCTATTCTTGTTTCAGAAGTTTGATTTTTCGAAATTCTGAAATTAACTACTTCTTTGCACGGATTTGGATAATTATCAATTAGTTTTACCCTATCAGCACTGACATTATTTATGGCAGTAAGATTCATTTTTTCTGTATTCAAAGCCAGTATATGTGCGTCGATTGCAACTTTATTATTTTGCCAAATAGCTTTTTTTGCTGCAAACCAATTTAAATCACCAATGGGTAATCCATCTAAACCTGCAGTTTGAGCTGTTGCGTTAGAATACGAACCATCAAATAGTGGCCATGTATCATTCTGACCTAATTTTCCATCTGGTTCCCAATACCAGTCAAGACTTGTGTGGTCGGTGGCTGTATAATAACTTCCGAAATAGTCTTTTTTGATAGCTGGCAATGCCCATTGAGCGAGTATATCCGATTTTTGCTTAATACGCACATCAGTAAATGTTGGGTCTATATCGTACTTATTATTAGCAGCTTTCCATGTTGGGAATTGTGTGCTGTTGTAAATTGCCGATTGAGGATTGTTTGCTAATGCGGTGGTTATATCTATACCTCTATTCTGACAAGGCACATCGGCAGTCCAAACCAAGGGTTGAAAATACATGGTACATGCGGCACCTTTAGTCGTTGCCCAAGCTTTTAAATCAGCTAAATTTGTGTAAAACTTCGGATTTTTAAACTCAATATTATTAGCTACAAAACTAGTCATTTTAGCATACCCCCAGTCAATTTCAACTCCGTTGGCTTTCACTTTGGCATCGGGCGCCGACCACAATAGTTCAGACACACCACCTGTCGGATAATTATCCCAACCACCTACCCATGCTTTTTCGTAAGGGATTACGTGGCAGTCGTATAATAAATTATTTGTAAAGTAAAACTTTTCTTGATTGGACATCCAGTCGATTTGACATTTATGGTGAATAAATGTATTGTGGTTTATCCACGTAAATCCACTCTTTACAGGAGCATTATTATCAGAAAAAACAGCTGTACTTAAACCAACAAAAGTATTGTTTTCTATATACAGTGTATCTACTCCGATTTGATCGTTTGGGAAGTAAAAGTTTACCGGACCATTCACACTGGTAGTCTGAACTGTGAGTCGATTAAATAAATTATTTGTAAGATAAATTTTCGGGCTTCCACCACTACAATAAATTGGACTTCCGGCTGGGTCTAACACGCATTTATCAATTACAACCCGCACATCGTTGCCTGAAACGCCCATAAAAAACTGAGCATTAAATACACCATCGGCAGTAGCATTGGCAAAATAAATACCTCTAAGAGTAATGTTTGCAAAAACATTAAACATATAATTGAAAGGTGTTCCACCAGTTCCGCTTGTTTGTAAAGTGGCTGGCATTGTCGGTTTCGGATCGCCGACATCAGGTGTTCCTCCACCAATAATGGTAAGATCAAATCCTGTGTTGTTGATAATTTCGTCCAATACATAATAGCCATTGTAACCATCTTTTAAACGATAAATTTTGTCTCCTTTGTACTGTTTAATTGCAGCATTCAGCGTTCCAACTCCGGGAGCCACATCTAAAATTTCTTTAGCATGTAAGGCAAACGTACCAGCTAAAACACAGACAATCAATAAATAGTGAATTTTTTTCATGGTGTTCTTTTTTTTTATGATTTATACTAAAATATATCGAAAGTTTATATCGTTATCAAAATTTATATCGTATTCCTAAATCGGCTGTAATGCCATATTGCTCTATCGAAATTGGTCGCTGTTCATCCCTATATCTTATTCTGTCTTCACTGTTTGTTAGGTTTGCAGCTTTAACCATTATTTCAATCACACTTTTATTTTTTAAATCAAAACCATACGATGCATTAAAATCCAATCGGCTATAGGGTTCAGTAACTATATAAAGCCGCAAATCATTAGGATGTGTTTGTTGAATTTTTTGTGACGAATATTGGTAGGATAAGTAACTTTTAAAACTCTTAATTTCAACTCCTAATGTTATATTTGCTACATGCGTAGGTATGCCGGTCATTGGCTCTATTACCACTGAATCTTTTCTGCCAGTTAGCTCATATCGCGACCCAACAGGTTTGTATTTATAGAGCCTTGTATATGGATTGGGCGAATTACCATGGGTGTATGTATAATTTACACTCATTGTTAAATATGAGAATGGTTTTGGCAAATAACCAAAAGATGTTTGCCATTCTGCTTCGACTCCTTGTAAAAGAATGGAATACGGATGGTTTTCGTAAACTGTCATATTTACCAAATCATTGTCCTTAAATACGGGATTTGGAATAGGTTCTCCGGGAATTCGCTTGTATGCCCGCGACCACAACTTATCTTGCACGGTTTTATTAAATCCTGTAACCGAGAATAGACCTAGTTTTTTAGTATGAAAAGTCAGCTGCAAATCGTAACTTTTCCACAATTCGGTTTTAAGATTTGGATTTCCTGAAGTATAGGAAAAGTTTGATGCATCTTGTGCATTATAGTATTCAAAAGGCGATACACCAGCACTCGGTCTTCTGATAGAATGGGTATACGAAAAATGGGTATAAAACCACTTTACGGGTTTAAACCGAAAATGAAACATCGGTAATATAAACTTATCTTCGCGAATGGCTACTGTATCTTTCAGTCCAAAAGCAGAATTTATATTTTCGAAAACAGAATAAGCACGGGTTACCTCATTACCTTTTCTTGCTCGCATTTCAGCCCTTTCAGTCTCAATGCGAACACCAGGCATTACCATAAACCATTTCCCAATATTTATTTCGGGCATTATGTAAGCAGCACTATATTTTGTAGTAATGTTCAAATCGTTCATTGCCGACGAATTCAAGTCGTACACAAAGCCTGAATATTTGGGGTCATCGCCCAAACCACCAGTAGAGCCGGCAAGATATTTTTCTTTTCCGTTTTGTTGCCAAGCATCAAACACCTGATTATTTCGAGTAAATGAATAACGGTCGCCAAACAAATAATTGCCTGCCATAAAATTATTTTCCTGACCATCAACCTGCAATTCAACAATGCCTGTTGGCCAATTGAACTTGTTTTTTATAAAATCATTAAAAATAGCGTTGTTTCCCGCATATCCTACCCCTACTGTTCTGTCCATATTATTATGTGACAATCGGTATTTTGCCCCAAATTGAATTTTGCCTTGTATAACTCCATTTTTTGAATGGAAAGGGATTTCAATATCGATACGGGGCGAAATACTTGAGTTGTTTGCCTGTGTTTGATCGTACGACATACTTTCAAGTTTTGTTCCTGTCAGATTTGTAAGAATCTGATCAAAACTATTAGCAACCTGTGCTGGCGTGAACACCTTTAAACTATCCCGATGCAATCCGTCAGCTCTTGTTTCGGAAGTGTAGCTCCATGTACGACTACCAGGCGTCTGGGTTTTATTGTAGGTATTACTCAATCCATAGTTTAAAACTGTATTTAAAAATTTCAATTTTGTACGCCCACTAAAATTATTGGTAATACCATAATTTCGGTATTCTGGAATTTCTGACATGCTCACTCTAATAGGTACAGTGGCTGTATTCCCCTCGGGATTAAAGTTTTTTGATTGACTCGAAGAGTAAAAATTACTTACTGAAAGAAACGATTGAAAATTTAGTGTTGTCGATTTACTGGCAATGTAATCCAATGTCAACACTGCCGATTGTTTGTAATTTATACGTTTATTCAAATTAAAGTTAATGCTGCTAATGTAAAATGGGTCATTCAGATTGGTTGTATAGTTTGTGTTGTAGCCAACACTCATTAAATTTGTACTGCGATTTGTCCTGTCGGCATTTACCGATAAAAAAACACCTAATTTGTCGTTAAAAAAACGATTACTGATAAGCCCAACAAAATTATAATTTCCAAAATCCTGATTCAAGGCATTATAACCCGACTGTGCCATTACCGAATAATGTAAACCTTTTGGAGTTTCCCTAAGTGTCAAATCAACCGAACCCGCTACTGCATTTCCTTCTTGATTGGCTGTAAGCGTTTTATACACATCTACTCCCTGCAAGGCATAGGTCGAAATTGCATTTAATCCTACAGCTAAAGGTTCGCCATTTATCAAAATTTTTGTATAAGATTGATCGAGTCCACGTAGTAAAAACCCCGCTCCTTCGCCACCCGAGCGGTTTACTGATATACCTGGAAGGCGACCGATTGCTTCAATGGTATTGGCATCGGGGTTTTGTTGCAATTTCTCAGCCGAAATTACATTTTTAAGAGTGTTTGAACTTATTTGTTTAAGTATAGCATTTTTCTGCCCAAGTGCCTGTGCAGTAACAACCATTTCAGCCAACACTTTGGGTGTTTGTTCCAACGAAATTTTCATTTCCGAACTAGCTTTTATCTCTTCTTCTTTAGCTTCATAACCAATATAACTGATGCGTAATTTGGCATTCGATGGCGCTTCCAGTGTAAAGCGTCCGTTTATATCTGTTGCAATGCCAATATTTGTTCCGGGGATGATTACACTTGCACCAATAACAGGTTGTCCATTTTCGTCGAGAACCACACCCGAAACTATTTTGGTTTTAGTAGTTATTTGTGGTTCGGCGTTTTTTATTTTTTTTGTTGAAATCGTGATATTCTTATTCTTAACAACAAAAACTATGTCTTTCCCTTGAAATGCGCTTTCAAGAATTTCATTTATGGTGGCATTTTTAAGATCAACTGAAATAATTGATTTACCAATTAACTCATCTACAATGAAAAAAGAGTATTTAAAATCTGCCCCAAGCTTATCCACTAATTGCAATACAGTTATATTAGAAACCTTAATGTCTTTCTTTACTTGTACCGAAGTTGATTGGGCATTAGCTGGTTTAATAATTGTAAAAAAAATCAATAAAACCAGCATAAAACGAATGATTCTCTTGTAATCAAATTTTTCCTGAAGTTTGTTTTTCATATTTTATTTTTATCTTTGCAAATATTTTTTACATAAAGAGGGCTAAACGACTTTACTATAAAGACGCTAAAACTTTGATTGTAAAACGATTAATTAGAAGGACTCAACGTTTATTCCCCAATAGACGAGTCCTTTTTTTGTGAGAGAGTGTGTGATTTTTCAAGTAGTTGTTACATAGGATGTCAGTTTCTTAAGGTTTTACTTACTATATTTATTTTGGTAGAATCTTTTATTTCGTAGCTGAAGCCCAATTCATTCTCCAACGCTTTTAGAATTTCTTCCACTGGTTCTTCGTTCAGGAATGAAGCCGATACAATGCGATTGGCAACTTTTGAATCTGAAATATCGATTTTTAATTTGTATATTTTTTCTAACTTGTTTGCCAAATCGGCAAATGTTACATCGTTGTAATTGTACCTGCCCGAAACCCAAGCTGTATTATATTGAGTATCGGTTACATGTGTTTCAAACTTTTTCGAATTTGCATCGTAAACAATTTCTTCTCCCGGTTTTAAAAGTTGCTCACAGTTCTTTGCCATAAACCGAACCGAGCCTTCCACTAAAGTAGTTGTCACATTTCCGGTTTTATTATTTACGCTTACATTAAAACTTGTACCTAATACTTCTGTTTTAGTTCCCAGTGCTTCAACAGCAAAAGGTTTGGTCTTATCCTTTGTTACGTTGAAAAATGCCTCTCCGGTAAGTTTTACATCCCGGCGTTCTTTCCCGAAGTTAGACGAATAAGTGAGTGAACTGTTTATATTTAATGTAACCTTCGTTCCGTCCGCTAATAAATACTCTACAGGTACTGATTGTGCGGAATAAGTATAAATTTCGTTGGGTTGTGCCGTATATAAATACGCCATTCCACATGTCATGGCAAAAAACACTACAGCTGCAACACTTGCAATCTGAAGATAGAGTTTTCTATATTTTGATTTCCGGATTTCCGGTTCAAAATTTAATTGAGCCATAACAGATGTTTCAAAACTTTCTTTATTCGTTTTGTTCAATTGAACATCAGCATCCCAATATTCTTTTAATTGGTTAAAAAGCAGGGTATGCTCTTTGCTATCCAGCAAAAGCTGCTTTAGCTGTTGCTTCTCGTCGTAACTCGCTTCACCAGCAAGTACTTTTGATACTAATTTTGAAAATTGATCGTCCATGATCCTTGGGGGAATTTATTTATAATACTAAAGACACCGTTATTTAAAAATCCCCCCATCGAAAAATAAAATATTTTTAATGGAGGGAGTAAATTATGTTGTATTGATTAATCAGTCGTCTTTTCTTTGTTCTTTATTCTTGGCTCTTGACTCTTTGTTCTTTGTTCTTGGCTCTTTGTTCTTTGTTCTTTGTTCTCTCAAACCCTTAAAACCTATTTGCTCAACCTTTCTTTGAGTTTCGCCACAGCTGCCGCCACTTGCTTTTCGATAGTTTTGATGGATACACCAAGTATTTCAGCAGCATCTTTGTATTTCATTTTATTTTCGCGAACCAAATGAAAAGCCATCTTCGTTTTTTGAGGTAGCTCATTAATGGCAGCATTCAGTATTTCGACCTCTTCCTGCGAAATATAAATGGATTCGGGAGTAGTATCCGTATTATGAAAAGCATCCACTTGAAAAGAGTCCAAATCGACTAATTCAGTTTTGCCTTTTCGCAAATGGTTCAGAGCTTTATTTTTGGCAACAATAAAAATATAATTGTCAAGGTCAGTAATATCAGAAAGGTTCTCTTTGTTTTTCCACAACGAAATAAACACATCCGATGCCAACTCCTCACATTCCAACCTACTACTGACAAACAACGAAATAAACCGAATAACCTTATCCTGATAGGCATTTACAATCATCCTGAACGCACGTTCAGAATGTTCGCCTACAAGTAAATCCTTTATTCCGTTCATCAGTATTAATTGAAAATTTAAGGTGTTTTTGTTGTAATTTCACAACCTAAACCGATTGCAAAGATAATATTATTTTGTTTACATTACTATTTTTTGAACTACTGCAACGCAAACAAAAGTGAAGGAGTTCAATTTTCAAATAAGATATTTTATATTATTTAACTCACATTTTACCTATTGTAGTAGCAATCAATAAAGCAAAAAAAATGTAAAAGTCCCTATTGTCCCCAAAGTCCATTTAACAAACAACACACTCAAAATATTACACACCAGCTAACCTTATAGTTCAGTCATTAGCATTTCACAATGTGCGCTTATTAGTTTTTCATGACGTGCATTTATTAGTATTTCGTACATAAAAGTGTATTTCTTTGCCGCCAAATAACTAAATGTGCATAACCCCGTACAAAGTGCGGGTAAAAAATCTCAATTATATTTCTTATTACCCCGCCGGGATAAAACGCAAAAAATATTTTATACATGTATTATTTTAATCAGAAAAATAGTACATTTGCAAACCACTACGAATTATGTAGTGGTTTGCAAATACACAATATGTCGGAATTCCCCAATATCCTAAAAAAACGAAAAGAAGAGATGATTTTTCAATATATATTTGGTTTATATATAAGAAAGTTATACATTTGCACCGAATAACTCACAGATAATTCGGACTCTGTCCCATAAAGATAACAGTACCCGTTTTGCATACCGTAAGAACTGCAGGCGGGTCATTCTTTTTTTTATATGCATGCCTAATAAAGTATCTCACTCAATAAATGAACAAATTGCTCTGCTAAAGAGTCGTGGTATGTTGTTCAGAAATGAGCAGGAAGCACCCAACCATTTAGGTCATATCAGCTATTATCGCTTAAAAGGTTACTGGTGGGACATGCAATCCGACAGATCAAACCACATATTCAGCCCTAATTCATATTTCGAAGATGTAATTGACAGATATAATTTCGACCGTCAGTTGAGGTTAGTCCTTTTCGATGCCATTGAGATAATAGAAATAGCATTACGGACAAAACTAATTTACCACCTTTCACAGGCTTTTGGAGGTCTATGGTATTTGAATGACTCAATTGTAGAAGACAAAGCTCTTCATTCTGTACACTTGACAGACCTTCAATCCGAATTTAATCGGAGCGGAGAGATATTTGCAAAAGATTTTAGGAACAGACACCCAAATAATAATCCAGATGCATGGATTATATTCGAAGTGGCAACATTCGGTACACTTTCCAAAATATATAAAAATCTCAAACACCAACTTCCACAAAAAGCAATCGTTGCTAATGAAATGGGACTAAATCTTCATAGCGAACTGTCAAGTTGGTTGGAAGCCATTTCTTATTTGAGGAATATTATTGCCCACCACTCTCGTATCTGGAGTCGCAACATGGTTAAACGCCCGACTTTGATTATTAATCCACGTCTTCAGTGGCTTCAAAACGGTATTACACCTGTTCAAGAAAAGAAACCATTCTATGTAATAACAGCTATGGTCTATCTCTGTAATGCAATTGACGCTAACAACGAGATTAAATCCAAATTACTTACTTTATTTCAACAGAATCCGAATATACCTATCTTTAAAATTGGATTCTTTAATAACTGGCAGAACGAACCTATTTGGCAGTAATTCTTAGAACATTAAGAGTATTTTAAGCGGTCAGGTTTCACCTGAAAGTGAATTACGGGCAGCTCCGCAGGGCAATCCCCAGCCGCCAAAAATCCCCGCCCCTCGTTCCTCTGGGCTTGCACGGTCTTTTTGTCGGCTTCCGCACAATCCACCCTGCTGTTGTTTTTTTCTGTCACACTTTTTGCAATCAACCCACAATTGGCACATTGCTTTTTCTCGTTCCTCAAAAAAATCAATAAGCCAATCCAGCCACAGGCAAAAAAGACATCAGGTACTCCAACCGCCACCACCGTACCTGATTTGCACCAGAAAAAAAACAACTCAAAGCTAATATACATAACATGAAGTTATATTCGATCCCCCGCCTTCGGCGATAAATAGGGGATAAATATAACCTAATTATGTATAATAGCCCCACAAAATCAACGCTTTGCCCTGCTCCGCTGCCCGAAGACCTCAAGATTTCCCCACCACCCATTAGTTGTTGCAGTATCAAAAAATAGTTCGAGTTTTATTTCCTTATGCTTGCGGTCGGTTCATTCACTTCTCTCATTTCGTTTCGGGGGAGACAGTTCGTACCTCACCGTCATCCACCCTTCACTTCATTGCGTTCAGTTCATTTCACCCACCTCAGCACCCCACATCATAGGTGGCTTAGTCGCTCCATTCCACAATCCACGCAGTCATTCCATTACGCTTTCCGGCAGTAATCCTCCCACAAATCAATCCTCGCACAAACAGCCAGTAAAGCTCCATTTCATTCCCCAACGCCTGTTTCATTACACGCCTAATCCACCAATGCTCTTTTCCAACGCATTTCCAATGGTCTATTTTCTTCTACTGCGGCGGGTTAGCCCCATTAAAACGCCTAAAGGCAGAGCGGCAAGTTCATTACACCTAAACGGTGAGTTGTTTAGGCGTACCGCCAAAATAAGAGCCACAATAAGACCCCACCACCCATTAGTTGTGCAGTAAATAAATATATGTCGGGTTGATTTTACTTATGCTTGCGGTAAATGCGTTCCATTTCGTCTCCATTTCGTTCTGGGCTTCTTGTTCGTTCCTCACCGCGAAACCCGACACTTCATTTTGCCTACATTGCAAGCATACACCTCAGCACCGCACAGCTTCGGGAAATACTCATTTCCATTTCGCAAGCTCATTCATTCCGTTTTCCCCAAGCCCTTTTCCAACACATTTCCAATGGTATATATTTATTTTCTGCAACGAGTTAACCCCGAAAACCAATATCCTCAAGATTTCCCCACCGCCCTGTAGTTGTTGCAGTCATTTCATGCAATCGTGTTTTATAACCTGTGCTTGCGGTCGGTGCATTCATTTCGGCTCCATTGCGCTCCGGGAACTACGTTCGTACCTCTCTCCGAACCCCTACACTTCATTTTGCCTTCATTTATGCATCCACCTCAGCACCGCACGGCATAAGTATTCCTTTTCTCACTCCATATATTCCGTTCCCTCAGTCATACCCATGCCATTTTTCCACCCATTTCCAGCGGTTGCCTTTCTTCCTGCGGCGTGTTTACCCCAATAAATAGAATCCTTTTGGTTTTTTCAATGAATTATGGTTTTTAATTCGATATTTTTCTGTGCCTTCATTGTCCAATTTCCCACAAAAAAATTAATTGGTATAGGCGCTTAGAGCACTGTTTTTATTTTGCTTTTAATCAATCTTTTAGGTTCACTTTGAACCATCCTTTTTATGAGTAAATCGAAGATTGACCCCATCATTGCACGTCTATTATATCGAAAATGATACTCATCGAGATAACCTTGCATCCGTTCTTTTGAACAATGGTGATGTATTCCTCGCAACCATCCCTGGATGTTCATTATGTGAATATGCAGTTGTTGCATGCCTTTCCCTTTTTCAGAAGGTATTTGTTCTAAGTTTGGATAGTCTTTTTTCAATGGCAAATAACCTTTCCAAGCGTCAGTAATAACAGTTGCATCATTGCTTATATATGTCTCAAAAAATGGTCTAAATTCTTTGCTCGAAGCATGCTCAATTACTTGCGCATAAGCTCGACCAACACCTTTTTTATCTTCCAAAATTTCAAGTCCAACAATTACTAACTTCTTTTTACTATCACCACTCCGACCAACTTTACCTTCTTCATATTCTCCTATGAGAAACTCATCAACCTGAACTTTGCCCTCCAATTGGCTCATACGGCTACTTGTCATGGCTTGTTGGATTTTCCACTTAAATTCCCATACTGTTTTCTGGCGCAATCCAAACTCCTCTGACAATTCTAATGAAGACATTCCTTTCTTCTTGGTGCTAATTTTAAAACAGATATGAAATGCTATAAGCAATGAAAATTTCAACTTGTCAAACATAGTTCCTGAAGTAGGACTTTCATCGTAATTGCACTTGCAGCAACGATGTGAATATGGCTTTTTGCCTTTACCATATTTTAAATGACCGCACTTCTTACATTGGTAAGGATTCTCGAATGACCATTTTGTCTCTGAAAGATAACGATAGCAATCCTCATCTGTCTGAAAATATTTATTGAACTCCATTGAATTCACACCTATATATTGTTTTCTATTATCCACGCTACAAAAGTAGCTGTTTCATCCAAAATTACAGCGACCTAAACGCCTATACCAAAAAATTAAAATACAACAAGGACTTTTTTGAGTATAATATTTACCGACAAAAAATAAAAAATCTAGCAAAGATAAGGCGGCCAGCACAGACCAACGCTTTGGGCAGTAAAGGTCAAGCACTTCGTGTTTTTGGCATAATCTCCACACCTCGTTGCACTTCGGGTAGTATTTTGCCAAAAAACCTTGACAGCCCAATCCGTCCGCCTAATGTGAAAGCTATATTTTTCTTTTTTTTTCTTCTTCTTCTTCTTTTCTTTCTCTTTTCTGGGGGTAAAAATTATTTACGGGCGCAGCTGCTGCTTTTAGTTTTTAATCCTTTAATCCTCCAGTTTATGAGCACTTTTAGTATCAAATCTCATCGTTCGGGC